>JALHOV010000038.1 GCA_022842865.1 Vulcanimicrobiota bacterium
CTGGCGTTTCTTGTAAGTCTCGCGCTCAAAGACCTGAGTTCCGTCCACCCAGGTCCGCAGGCAGTGCGAGTTGGGAGCATACGGTGGACCGCTCCAGAGGGCGCAATCGCCGTCTTTGCCCACCTCAAGACTGCCCACGCGGTCGCTGATCTTTAGTTGGCGGGCCGGATTCAGGGTGAGAAAGTCGAGCGCTTCCTGTTCCGAGAGGCCACCGTAGCGGACCGCTTTGGCTGCTTCGCCGAGCAAGCGGCGGGCCAACTCGTCGCTGTCGGAATTGTAGGAGACGCTTACGCCCCGTTCTTTGAGCAGGGGGCCGTTATAGGGAATGGCGTCCCGCACTTCCAACTTGTAGGCCCACCAATCCGAAAAAGTGGAAACGCCGGCCCCGTGCGCGGCGATTTGATCGGCCACTTTATAAGCCTCCAGCCCGTGTTGTAGAGTGGCAATCTGGAAATGCATTTCCTCGGCTACGCGTAGCAGCATCAGGATTTCGTCCTGGCGATAGCTGTGGCAATGCACGAGGCGCTTGCCGTCCAGGATTTCCAGCAAGGTTTCCAGGGCCTCGTCCGGTTCTGGATGGGGGAGCTGGCGGTATTTCTGGGCTTCCTGAAAGCGCTGACGGATGAGGGCGGCCACGCCCAGGCGCGTTTGTGGGTAGCGGCTGGTGTAGGCGTCGCCCCAGTTCGACTGCTTGGGATTTTCTCCCAGAGCGAATTTGATGCCGGGCGGCGCGCCGGCCAGAGGCAGTTGCTCGGCGCGTGCGCCCCAGCGCCACTTGACGGTGACGGTGCGACCGCCAATGGCGTTGGCCGAACCGTGCAGTACGTGGGCGCAGGTGACTCCTCCGGCCAACTGGTTGAGGATCTGAGGGTCGAGCGGTTGCAGCACATCGGCGATGTCCACCTGGGCGGTGACGTTGTCGGTGTCTTCGTTGACGTCGCCTAGAATGGCGGTGTGGCTGTGAGCATCGATGAGGCCGGGCAGCAAATGCTGTCCCTGGGCGTCCAGCACGCTCACGCCGGCAGGTGCGCTCAGGTTGGCACCAAGGCTGGCGATTTTGCCGTTCTGAATGAGAAGGTCGCAGTTTTCGATTTTGCCCCGGGGGCCCTGGGTCCAGACATTGGCGTTGCGGATCAGCACCGAGCCGTTAGGCTGCCAGCCGGCTTCGGCCTGGTAAGCCGGACTCTCGGGCAGTTTGGCCGCCTTGAGGTTGTGCTGATGGTCCTCGCTGACGCGGCGGGGCACTCCCTCTACCCAGACTTGCTCGATGGTTCCTTCGAACAGGCCGCCTTTGCGCACCACCAGGGTGGCCGATTTTCCAACTTCCAGGTTGCCCAGTTGCGTGAGACCGAGCCATTGGGCGGGCCGGCGTGTCAGAGCCTCGAGCAATTCGGCCTCCGAGAGGCCGTAGCTTTTGATTTGCAGCAGTCGCTCCGGGTACTTCTTCCACTCCTCAAGACGATGCAGAGACAGGCAGAAGGGCAGGTTTTTGGCGGCCAGCTGTTTGCCCAGCGCGGGTGCAGAGCGCCAGCTGGCGGCCTGGGCATAAGAGATGTCGGGGCGGCGAGCCGCATGCAACTCCAGTTTGGGATAATCCAGGGTCAGGACCAGGCGGCCGCTGAGCCAGTCCGGCTGGAGCACCGCGTCGGGCGTGGTCACCTGGATGAGCGGCAAATTTTCGACCTTGCCCAGCAGCCTCTTGAGCGAGTCGCCCTCGAGGAAATTACGCCCTTCAAAATAGAAGTTCAGGTTTTGGTTACGGGCCCTTTCCAGCGCCTCCCAGGAGGGCGAGGGTCCGGTGGGATGTTGAGCGGCGGCCCAGCGCGCTTTGCGGAAACTCTGGCGGATCAGCGAGAGATTGCCCATCAGGCTGCTGGGAAAGTCCTCGGCCTGGGGCTGCCCTTTTAGGGAGCGCAATCCGATGACCTGACAACTCGAAGTTTTCAAGAGGTCGTCGGCCAGCTTATTGGTTTTCAGGGTGTAGATGGCGCCCTGGCCGCGCAGGATGCCTTTTTGAGGGACGACCTGGAAGGTGAGAATTCCCAGTCCGCGCAGTTTGTCCATGCGCTCGGTGCTGAGGGTGAAATCCTTGTGGATCTGGCGGTCGGCCGCCAGAGCCGGCGGTTTGTCGTCCTCGCTTTTCTCGTCGCTGCCGCTGCCGGCGGCGCGCAGTTCGTCTCCTCGTCCGCTGGTCTCGGATTTGTCTTCGACGGCCTCATTACCGGCTTCTTTGTCGCCCAGGAAGGGCTCGATGAAGCCGGCGTGCACCACTTTCCCCTGGCAGTTCCATACCCGTGCCCCCGGCGGAGCCTCCAGACCTGTGCCCACCTGGCGGATTTTGCCGTTCTCCAGAACCAGGGTGGCGTCTTCCAGCACCTTGTCGGGAGTGACGTAGACCTTGGCGTGGGTGAGGGCATGCACCGGATACTCGGAGTTGGGAAGCCCGGGCGGGGCCGCCCAGGCGCATCCAGTCAGGCTCAGGAAAACGGCGAGTCTACGCATGGCCGGCCGCTTTTCGCGGGTCCCGCGCACGGCCCTGCACGGGGTGTGGGTGGGGCCGGAACTCCGCTGACCCGGTGCCACCCACAGAGGTAGGCACTACACACCCTCCGTGGTGGCCCCTGGTCCCCCGGGTGTCCGCGGGTGGGTGCCACCACCGGAGGTAAGCATTACACACCACCCGTGGTGGCCCCCTGATCTGCCTGGTCTCCGTGAGGCCGGGCCACCACTCGAGTAGCATTTCCCGGCGGCGGTACGGGAGTACTTCTAGATATGGTGGGATCCGGGTATAGGAAAAGGGTAATCTTTGCCAGGAGGACCGCGTCATGATGCAAGTTGTGCAAATCAGCGCCTTTGGACCGGTGGAAAATCTCGTCCTGACCGAGCGGAAGAAAATCGAGCCGGGAGCGGGGGAGGTTTTGATCAAGGTCAAGGCCACGGCCGTCAATCCTATCGACTACAAGATGCGCCAGGGACTTTTCGGCGGAGAATTGCCGATGGTGCTGGGCCACGACCTGGCCGGGGTGGTGGCCGAAGTGGGCGATGGGGTGGAGGGCCTGCGCGAAGGGGACGAGGTCTGGAGTTACCTGGGCGGACCAAAAAGCAACGGTTCCTACGCGCAGTTTGTTAGCGTGCCACGCGAGTTCGTCAGTCGTAAGCCGATGAACCTGTCCTTCTTGGAAGCGGCCGCCGTGCCCCTGACCGGTTTGACGGCTTACGAAGCCGTCTTTGAGAAGGCCCGCGTCCGGCCCGAGCAATCCGTGCTGATTACCGGCAGTAGTGGGGGAGTCGGCAGTATGGCTGTGCAGATGTGTCTGGAGCAGGGCGCGCGCGTATTGGCTACGGCCGGCAGCGACCGCTCCCGCGAATATTGCACCCAGGTGCTGGGTGTGCCTGAGAAGCAAATCATCTGTCATCGCAACCGCACGCTCGAAGAACTGGAATTGGAGCTCTATCGCGTCAACGGCGGCAAGCCCGTGGACGTAGCTTTCGATTTCGTGGGTCATCGCATGAAGCAGTTATGTCTGCGTGTCATCGGTTTTGGCGGAGCGGTCGTGTCTATCGTCGAAGAACCCAACGAACTGCTGGCTTCCCAGCTCTTTGATGCTCGCAACAGCCCGCTTTTCACCAAGTCCGCCAGCCTGCATTTCCAGTTTCTGGGTGCGCGGGCCCTCTTTGGAAATCGCCACGACTGGAAGGTCTACGAAACCGAACTCGATCGGTTGGCCCGGTGGATGGAGGAAGGCAAGCTCAAACCACCGCAGGTCGGCGACCTGGGCAACTTTTCCGAAGCCTCCATCCAGGGAGCTCACCGCATGCTGGAAGAGGGCGACATTCAGGGCAAGCTGGTGGTGCGCTTCTCCGAGGCCGGCCGCCGCATGACCTAAATTAATTCGGGTGGCAGCTCGGGGCGGTTCGCGGAATGCGGGCGGCCTCGCGCAGGAGCACTGCGCGCTGGTTGGGGTCGGGTTCAGCCAGCAGGGCCTGGCGGTTCTCGGTGCTGATAGGCAGTTGCAGGGCGGCGATGTCGAGCCAGGCGCCTGCACCGAGGCGTTCGCGAAAAGGTTGAATGAGGTCGGGAAGCTCCGGAAAGGTGGGGGAGTCCCCCGACACCCAGGGCAGCTCGGGTTTCCGGCGGCAATAGACCATGGGGCCGCGGTCGGTTTGCAGTTCATACAACAGCATCACTCGCTCCAGACCGCGGAAGCTTACGTTCCAGCCCGTTCCCTGACGGACCACTCGGGTGATTTGAATCAAGCAGCCAGTCAGCGCCTGGCCTGTTTGATAGTGATTGGCCTCGACCAGACAGGCCAGTCCCTTGCCCTGGTTGGCCAGTTCTACCTGACGCAACAGTTCAGGCACGCCGAGATGCAGAGTTGCCGTGCAGGCAGGCAACATCACGAAGTGGGGAACAGGCAGGCAGGCGAGCGTATATTCCACAGAGGCGCCTTTTCGCCATCGCATCAAGCGTCCCTAGTTGTGGCGATCCGCGGCATCACCGGGAACTAACCGATGCTGGCTTAACAGCCGCTCCGGCTCTCAGACTTTCCGCCTGGCGGGGACGAATTACTTTCGCTCGCGAACTTCGGATAGACCATCGAGAATTCCACCAGAGCCCCTGTGGAGGCTGCTGGTCGATCACGGGGAGGATTTTCTCAAGGTTTACGACTCTCGCTATGGAGAGTCCCCCGGCCCGCTTCCCAGGCAGTCGGCCAAAACGATGGAAAAGCTCCTGCGCTGCGGTGACCCGCGATATGGCCTGACCCTGTTTTCCTGAAAGACGAGGGTCTGCCCATCCTGCGTTAGTCGCAGGGCGGAGGTCTTAAGCCATTCGCCGGTCGAGAAGCTGCCACAAGGGGACTACCGGCATCTGATCGTCACGCTGCCCTTAGAGCCAAGATGTGGGAGTTCGACAACGCCCGAGGCAGGCGCATCAGCCGACGCACGCAGCTTTTTCCCTACTTTGGGGACTTGGTAAGGGCGACCGTGAGATTGACGAGCACCTCCACGAACTGATTGCCTTGAGCGAACCTATGCGGGCTGGTTTGCCAACGCACCAGACCCGAGGCCGTTTTGTCTCGATTGACATTGATATGGGCACAGTGATACATCTATAGGTATGAAGACGACCGTAGAGATTCCAGATATGTTGCTAGAGCAGGCTCGCCGGGTCGCGGCCAACGAGGGTAGCACTGTCCGAGCTTTGATCGAAGAGGGGCTTCGAAGAGTTCTTAAGGAGCGCCAGGAGCAAGGCATTGGATTCCAACTGCGCAAGATAAGCATGTCGGGCGACGGTTTGCACTCCCAGGTTGCCGACGCTTCGTGGGATGTCATTCGTGGAATGGTTTACGAAGGCCACGGCGGATGATCGCCCTCGATACCAATCTGCTGGTGTACTCGCATCGAGAAGACTCGCAGTTTCATGTGCCTGCTTGGGAAAGGATTTGCCAGCTGGCGTCGCAGCGAAGCGCCTGGGCCATACCCTGGCCTTGCGTTCACGAATTCTTGGCGATCGTGACCCATCCACGAATCTACAAGCCAGCCACCCCCCTGTCCGTGGCGTTAGAAACCGTTCGCTCCTGGTTAGAAGCGCCGAACCTGGTCCTTCTCTGCGAAGGGCCGGACTATTTTGAAGTACTGAGTCAACTTTTAGAGAGCGGACAGATCAGTGGGCCCAAAGTTCACGATGCTCGCATTGCCGCGCTTTGCCTATCCCACGGTGTGCGTGAACTGTGGAGCGCTGATCGCGATTTCAGCCGGTTTCCGGCCCTTAAGGTTCGTAATCCGCTGTGAATCAGACCCTGGGGTTGACGCTTTAGTGTACGATCACGCGGCTGTGCGCTCAGGCCTGCGGATGCTGCTCAAAGCGCAGGTTTTGACGTGGTGGAGGCGACCGACAGCCAGCGGACGGCCTCTCACCCGCAAGCCCACCAGGTGGACCTACTCCAGAGCGCCTCAAAAATTTGACAATCATTGAAGGCGTAGCGCGCCACGGAGGCTCGCCGCGACAGGTGCCCGTCCCCTGAAGTAGAACGCCTCCGCCTATGTATAAGAAGATCCTCGTGCCTTTGGATGGCTCCGCCAAGTCCGAACTCTCGCTGCCGGTAGCGCAGCAGTTGGCCGAGCCGATGGGCAGTGAAGTCTGCTTGCTGGTGGCCGTCGACCTGGGCAAAGTGCTTTTTGTCGATCGTGCTTCCAAGCTGCCCACTGATTTTGAGAAACTGGGAAATCAGCAGCTCAATGAGGCCGAGAAATACCTGCGCGAGGTTCAAGAGCGACTGAGCGGCAGCAACCTGAAAGTTTCTATTCACGTTGAGCAGGCCGATCCGCGCGACGCCATCGTGACCTACGCCAGCGAGGCGGAAGTTGACTTGATTGTGATGGCTTCGGCCGGTAAGAGCAACTGGATGCGCTGGATCAGCGGCAGCATCGCGGACCAGGTGATGCGCAGCAGCCCTTGCCCGGTGTTGGTGGTGCGCCCGCCCGTAGTTAACGAACCCTCATAAAAGCCCTCAGAGCAGCCAGGCCTTCGGCCAGCCCGCGCCGCCCGTAACCCAGCCGGAAGCGGTCTCGGGGCACGGTTCCCAGCCGCGACTCGTAGATGCTTGACGGGAGAAACAGCACACCGGCCTGGTTTAGCAATCGGCGGCACCAGTTCTCCACGCCGTCTTGGCCCAGATAACGAGGAAAGGCCACGCACGCCCCTTCCGGTTCCCACCATTCGAACTGGCCCGGATGCTCAGAGAAAAACTGGCGCCATAGCTTCAGGTTCTCGACCGCAAGCCGGCGATTGCGCTCGAGCAGCCGAGCACCCTGCTGCAGGGTGCGGGTGGCGATGAGTTCGGCCGGTCCGCTATTGCAAATCGACAGGTAGTGCTTCACTTTGAGCATCTTCTCCAGGAGGTCACGGTCCTGGCAGGCGATCCAACCGATGCGGAGACCCGGCAGTCCGTAGGCCTTGGACAGGACATTTAAGGATAGAGCCCTTTCATAAACATCGGCTGCCTGCGGCAAAATGTGCCCGGAGTCCCGTTCTAAACCCCGATAGACCTCATCCGAAAACAGCCAGATTTTCCTCTCGCGCACGATTTCGAGCAACTGGGCCCAACGCGCCTGAGAAATCACTTTCCCGGTCGGGTTATTGGGGAAATTGACGGCCAGCAGGCGCGTATTGGGGCGCAGCAAGGCGCCCAGCTCGCCGAGGTCAAGATCCCACCCGTTCTCCGCTCGCAAAGTCAGTCCACTGACCTGTCCGCACAGGGAGAGCGGTAGTTCTTCCATCGCCTGATAATTGGGAACCGTCACGATGGCGTGATCTTCCCGGTCCAAGAGGGCGTGCATGGCACAGTAGAGACCTTCTTCAGCACCGCAAAAAGCCAGCACCTGGTCGGGAAGGACGCGAGAATAAGTTGCTGCGATGGCTTCGCGGAGCTCGGGGGTTCCCTGGCTGGGAATGTAGCCCAGGCGCATGTTCAACAGTTCCGCCGGATCGTCCAGGATTTCGCCGAGTGCGCAACTCTCCGCGTCGGAGGCGGTCAGGTGGTGGCGGGCCTGGAATTCCCATTCGGAGAAGAATTTTTCGAGACGAAATTCGGGCAGCATGGAGCGGGGCTTCCCACCGAGGATCTTGGTCCCCTGCGCCCGAAGCGCGTTCTCTATGAGCGACGCAAATACCATCCAAACCGCCCAAGAGGCGGATCATCAGGCTCTTCGAGCCATGCGAGATGCCTTCGTTTCGGCCTACAATCGGGGCGACATTCATGGCATGTTGGCGGTCTGCGACGAAAATGTTGCCTTTACCGCCATGGACGGCCGGGTCTGTCACGGTCACGCGGGGGTGCGCAACTACCACGAGACCATGTTGGCCGGTCCCCGACCGCGGGTGAAATCCACCGCCATCGATAGCGTCGAGGCCGACCAACTCACCACGCTTTTTGAAGGCGGCTTCGGAGTTGCCACCGGGTGGGCCGACACCAGTTACAAACTGGCCGACGGCCTGACTTTCACCTGCCGGGTGCGCTGGAGCAACTCGATGGTCAAGAAAGACGGCAACTGGAAAATGGTGTCGGTGCACACCTCGACCAACGTCTTCGATAACCCCATTCTCAACCTCTCCAAGAAAGCAGCTGGCTATACGGCAGCGGCCACCGCCGCCGTGGGTCTGGCGGTGGGCGGAGCGCTCGGCTGGTTCTTCCGGCGCCGCTAATTTACCGGGGCCTGCGGGCCTGGGGGGCCATGCTGTTGCTGCCCTACTGGCAGCCGCAGGTGGAAGGCCTGGAGCATTTGCCCGCGGCGGGTCCGGTGATTCTGGTGGCCAATCATCCCACTCTTATGGACCCTTTTCTGGTGGCCGCGGTGACCCCTCGGCGGCTGGATTTTCTCATCCGTCACGAGGTGCTGCGCATTCCTATTCTCGGCCCTCTGATAGGCCGGAGCGGCGGAATCACCGTTGGGAACGGCTCTTCCGGTGTTCGAGAGGCGGCGCGACGCTTAGATCAGGGCCGGGCCGTGGCCATGTTTCCCGAGGCTTACCAGACCCATAGCCTGGAATTGCAGCCTTTTCGTTCGGGCGCCTCGGTGCTGGCTGTGGAGACGGGCTGCCCGGTGGTTCCTGTGGGGCTGTCCGGGCCGGAATCTCTTTCCACTCCTCGTGGGGCCTTCGTGAAGGGTGGCAGGGTTCGGGTTCGCTTTGGCCCTACGCTCCGAGCCCATCCGGGAGAAACGGGCGACGAGTTTGCTCTGCGTCTGCGTGCCGCCCTGGCCGCGCAGATTTCTTCGGGGCCGGCCGGGCCTCCCCGCAAACACTGGAAATTTCGCCTGGCTCAGGCCCTCTGGGTGCCGGTGACCTGGCTGATTTTCAAGCTGGCCGACTGGTGGAATCCCCAGAACCGGCGTTGAGATCAGGGTAGTTCGCGCCACTCCAGCCACTGACCCAGCGTGGCCTGCGCCCTTCCCGGGCGCACGTCGTGGCATAAGTCCAGTTTGGCCTCAATGGTGTAGCGAGACTCCGGGTCTCCAGCCGGGCCGACTTCGCCACGAGACTCCACTTTCAGCAGCTGATAGGGCGGGTCGCGCCAGGTATCCTCGACAGTGATCAGGTAGCGGCCCAGGCGAGCGCCGCTGACCGGGTCGAGTACTTCTTCTGAATAGGTAAAACGCCGTGTGCCTGCGGAGGGTCTGGGGAAAGTCCTGGTCGTGGTTCCAGCGGGTGAGCGCTACCCGTTTAGCGTCTGAAACTTTCCAACTTTTCCGCGCAACCAGCGATTCTTTCTCAACATGAACTGATTGCTCTCGCAGTAGGCCTCGAATTCGGAGTCGGGAAGGCGTTTGTCGAGTTCTTCCACCACTTTTAGATAGGTAGGCCCTTCGGGTGATTTTTCGCCCTCCAAAATCTGTCGTTCTTCCGCTGTGATGGGCGGCGTGATCAGGATCGGAAATTTTTCCGGAGGAGTGGTGGTCACTCCCTGGTTGACCAGTTCGATGAGTGCTTCGCGGGGGAGATTTTTGGACTTGGTTTTGCGGTAGGCCTCGAGCAGTGCAACACTTTCGTCCTGCTCGGCGGCGATGCGATCCGCAACGGCCTTTTTCTGATCGAACACCTGTTGATGTCGGGCCAGGATCTTCTCGGCCGGCGTGGGCGGCAGCCCCGAGATTTCCCCACCAGGAAAAGCATAGGCGGGACGATCTGGACCGATGTGCACAGCCGTGTGGTGATTTCCGCGGCAGCACAGGGTGAAGCGTTCTCCGGCCCATTCGACCTGGGAATAGGTGTCGGAGTTGGCGGCCGGACAGGTGGGCATTGTTTTCAGGTAGCCCGGCACCAGTTTTTCCAGCGGCGGACCGGGTTGCTCCGGATGATCGGCCGCATAGAACTCGAGGGCCCGGGCCAGGCTCTTGAGATTGGCTCGGCAGCTCCGAAACTGAGCCTGTTGGGGCGACTCGGTTTGGGCCGCGCAAAGCAGCGTGCCAAGGAAGATCCAGCTGAGAGTTCGGGAATTCATGGCCGGCCGTTTTCGCAGGCTTTTGGGCCGCCTCCTTTTCAAAAAAAAGAAGCCCGGGTGGTGAGACTTGCAGGTCGCACTCGCCGGGCCCAGGTGTTACCAACCGTTCCTTGGTTCGTCCTTAGAATAGCCGGTCCAGGTGATGAAAAGGTGGTAGAGCGGGCCGAATTGTAAATAGATTCTAAACAACCTTTGGGGATTCTCTAGGGAAAACCGCCGCGTTTGGCGGGTTGATTGTAGAGCTTTGCGATTCCGCGCAGGTAGTCGGCGATGGGTTGCAGACGCGCCTGCGCGGAGGGCGTTGAGGGGGTCGGCTCCCAGCTGCCGTCGGGTTTTTTGCGGACGCTCTCGAGGTGAAACTCACTCCCGCTGACCTTGACGCGATCGAGAGCGCGGCTGCTGCGATCCCTATCGATGGAGCCCGCTACCCTGGAGTTTTCGAAAAGCTCAGCGGGTGTGAGCTTGCCAAACACTCCCGCTTGAATTAGAATTCTATTCTAGAATCGTGTTCTATTCTAAGGAGTCTTTATGTTGTTGGACCGTTGGAAATGGTTTCTGGCCGTGCCCTTGGGCCGCTGGTTTTTCGCGCGCTTGCTGGGGTGGCTGGTGCCCTACGTGGGTCCTCTGTCGGCTGAAGTGGAGGAACTGGCTCGAGGTCAGGCGCGGGTGAGCATGCGGGAGCGCTGGTCGCTGCGCAATCATTTGCGCAGCATTCACGCGGTGGCCCTGGTCAACTTAGGCGAGCTGACGGCCAACCTGGCGCTGTCCACGCTGCAGCCCAAGGGAGGCCGCTTCATCGTGACCGGCGTGCAGGCGGAATACTTGAAGAAGGCGCGCGGGCGGGTTACCTGTCGCGTTGCGCTGGGCGCCGAGTGGCCCGACGTTTCGGAAGGCGTAGCTGAAATTACCGATCGAGACGGCGATCTGGTCTGTCGCGTGAAGGTCGGCTGGAATCTCAAGTCTTGAAGCGTGAGCAGGCGACGGCTGCCCGGCGCCGGCAGGTGCTGGAGGCCGCCCTGCAGCTGTACGAAGAAGGGGGCGAGGCAGCGATCACTATCGAGGCACTGGCCACCCGTTCCGCCACCAGCGTAGGGAGCCTCTATCATCACTACAAGGGCAAAGAGGGCATCGTGTCCGCTCTCTACCACCAGTGCCTGGAGGATTTTCGCCAGTCCAGTCGTGAGGCTTTGGCTGGTCAGAAGACTGCGGAAGGCGTGGTCAAAGGGTTGGTGCGCCACTACTTGCTTTGGGTGGAGGAGCACCCGGGGGCCAGCCGTTTGCTTTTTCGAGAACGCCACAGCCCGGCGCAGCAGGCGCAAGAAACCAGTCTGCGCGCGGGCACTCTGGACTTCGTGCGCGAAGTGCAGGGCGCGGTGCGCGACGGGCAGCTTCAGCCTTTTCCGCCGGCCCTTTATCAACCTATCGTGCTGGGTCCGGCCATCGAATTCTGCCGCCAGTGGCTGAGCGGTCGCAGCGGCAAGCTCAAGCCATCCCAGGTAGCAGAAGCCCTGGCCGACGCCGCCTGGCGAGCGATACGCGCCTGAGAGGCGCTAAAACCAGTCTTCCCAGGTCAGTCCGCTGACTCGCTGGAATTCCGTCCCGTTGTGTGTCACCAGGACCATGTCGCAGGCCAGTGCTACTGAGGCTATGAGAAGGTCACGTTCGCCAATGGGCTTCGCTCTGAGCTCGAATCGGATGCGAGCGTGGTGAAAAGCACAGGCCTCGCTGAAATCCACGATTGTGAAGGGAGCCAGCACCTGGAGCCATCTTTGTCTGGCCTTCGAGGGTTCGGCGCTTTTCAATGCACCGTAAAGTAACTCCGCCAGTGTAACCACCGAGGTTGCCAGATCGCCTGGAGAATGTCGTCTGAGCCGGTTTCTGACCCCGCCGACGCCTTTCACTGCGTGAATGAAAACATTGGTGTCGAGGAGATACTTCAATCCAATTCCAAATCCAGGAGACCGGGCGACTCCACCTCGCACTCGCCACGAACAAGTGGAGCCAGTTGGTCCATCTCATCCCAATACCCCTCGGGCCAGGTGGACTTGACGGCCGGTTCCAGAATGACTCGATTGCCTTCCCGCCACATGAAGACTTCCTCGGTCTCGAAGCAAAGCGACTTGGGAAGACGAACCGCTTGGGACTTTCCATTCAGAAAAAGTCGAGCTCGCCACTTGTCGGGTGTAGGGTCAGACATATACCTGGTATATACCCTTCAGGCGCTCAAGAGGCCTGCCGAGCGCAACCGCGAAACTTCCGGGGTGATCGATTCCATTCGCGGGGTAGGCGCTGTTCCGCTGACGCGTCCGGCTTCCCGGCCGGTGCCGCAGACGAGCGAGGAAGTGGCGCCGGACCAGGTGATGCTGACGGCCCAACGGCTGGCCGCCAGCGTGCCATTGGAAACGTCCCTGGGACCGGTCGCCGAGAGCGCTCCGCCTCCCGCCGAGAAGCTGCAAAGCCCGGCCGATCCCTTCCGTGAGAAGGCCAGACAGGCGGTAGCCCAGGCCGGCCAGCAAATCTCCCAGACCGCCTGGGGCTCTCTATTCGTGGAGCTGGAGCCGTTGATGGTGGAATCGACCGCCCTGAGCCTGTTCGAGCGCAGCCTGGGCACCAATCCGCAGGCCCCTTCTCAGGTGCAAATAGGCGAAGCGGTTGGCGCCTTCCAGTTGAAGAGCGTTCCCGTATCCGAGAAAGCGAAAGGTCTGGCCAGGCAGGGGCAATATCTGAGCTTTCTGAGTGCTACCAGCGCGGCCGGCCCTCTAAGCCCGGCCTTGATGGCTATCTTGGAAGACTTTGACACCGACAAACTGCAAAAGCTTTCCAACGACGCGGTGGGCACTCTGCTGGCCGCCTCGACCTCCTCGCAGGCCTTTGCCCATGAAGGCGTGCAGGTTTCTGGTTGCCGGAACGAGCGGGAGCGGGAGCACGTCACTGAGGCGCTCTCGTATCTCAAGGAACGTTGCCCTAAGGCTCTGGATGCCTGCAAGGTGGTGCTTCTCGAATCGGCTCCGCTTCCGAGCGGCCCGGACACGGTGACCAGCGGTCAAGTTTTCGCCGCCTATCCGACTGCGGTCTTGCGCCGCTCCGTGACCGATACCCCCGAATCAACTCAATGGGTCCTGTTTCACGAGGTGGGCCATCTGGTCGACAATCAGTACGGCTACACCCAGCGTGCCGATTCGCCTTTTGGCAAAGGGGAGTCGGTGACGCCCTACGCAGCCGAGTCTGGCCCCCAGGAGGACTTCGCCGAGACCCACGCGGACGTGCTCAAGAATTGGGATCAGTGGAAAAGCAACCCCGAGTTGCTGCGCTCTGGTGGTGACGTGGGCGCCAAGCGGGCCTGGATTTTGCGCGAGGTCTACGGCCTCTAGAGCCAGTGGCCGGGCAGGTGGCGGCTCCAATCTTCCTCCAGGCGCAAGGCCAGCGGTTTGACCTCGCCGCGGCGCCGGCCCAGCGATTCCATTCGTGCATAGAAGGCCTCCCAGGCATTTTCCTCGATTTGAAAGGCGCGCAAAGGCTTGAGTTGCCCGAGTTGTCGGCACAGGCGGTAATGGTAATAGTGGCCCAACACGCTTTCGCCTTCCCGCACCGCCTCGCTCAGGTCGCCTTCGCCGTAGAGCACGTAACCGCCGGCTTCGAAGGCCACAAAACAGGGGCCCGCACGGGTCGGCAGCCAGAGTTCGACGGCGTCGGGGGTGAGTTTCTCGCCGCAGTGGTCGCTGACCACGCCCGTTCGTCCCACAAAGCGCAGTAAGGGGCACTCGCGGTAGAATCCGGTGACGCGCACTCGGTCGCCCAGGCGGTAACGGTAGAGCCCGCCCCCGGTGCTCACGACCACTTCATAGGTGCGTCCTTGAACCAGTTGGTGGGGAAGGTATTGGCAGCCGTCTTCGCCGAGGAACTCGTAGAAATGGCTGCGCAGGGAGAGGGCGGCGCCGCGCCGACCAAGCAGCGGGAAACTCACGAAGGCTTCGGTGGCCAGCAGTCCTTTGGGCTGAATGAACAGGTTGGGGAAGTCCGCACGCAGCGCGGGCAGGAAGCGTACGGAGGGTCCATCGGCCCAGCAACTCAGCAGGCTCAGTTGAGGCCACAGCCCGGGCAAGCCGCCGGCCATTCGCGCCGCCAGCGCCGGCCTGCTGGCCCATTGGTCCCAATGGGTTTTCAGTCGCTCCAGCAGCAATAGCCAGAAAGTGGGGCTCCACACCGACACCAGTTTCAGGTCGGTGCAGTGGAGCAGTTGGGTGATGGTCTCGTCCAGATCGGCCGCTTTGGGTACGGCCAGCAGGCTGCGCACCAGGCGCTGGCTCCAGCCCGATAGGTAGGCAGCGTCGTCCTCGAAGCCGATGGGGATACCACCG
This sequence comes from Vulcanimicrobiota bacterium, assembly GCA_022842865.1. Taxonomy (GTDB): domain Bacteria; phylum Vulcanimicrobiota; class Xenobia; order Xenobiales; family JADMJV01; genus JADMJV01. The sequence continues at coordinate 14,360 of JALHOV010000038.1, forward strand.
CTGGTGCGCTGAGGGCGCTCGGCCGGGGGAGTGATGGACCAGTAGGCGCGGCCGCTCATCAGGGCCGGCTTGAAACCGTAAAGGTCTGCGATCCAGGCGCTCAAGCCGCGCTGGAACTCCGCTTTTAAAGATGCCGTGTAGGGAATGAGTTTTGTCGCCTGAGTGCCGCTGGTCGGCTCAAAAAGGCGGATGGGCTCGCTGCACAGCACGTTGTTCTGGCCGCGAGCGCAGCGGTCGATCCATTCCTCGAGCTCGCTATACCCAACCAGCGGCAGCTTGTCGCGAAAGTCCTCCTGGCGTTTCAGTCCGTGGTGACGGAAGTACTCGCAGCTCTGATTGCGCTGCCAAAGATCCTGGAGAACGTTCGCTTGAGCTGCCTGGGCGTGGCCGGCGGCCTGCTGAAAGCGCAGGGCCTCCGGCAGGCAGCTCAGCCACCAGAGGGCGCCAAACATTCTAGCAATCGCGCACCATCCGTTGGCCGGCCGGGGTCAGGTTAGAGCGTTCCAGCCAGGTCAAACAGGCCAGTTCATGGCCCTGGTGCCAGCCCGGGTTGCGCTCCAGGAAGAAGCGGGCGTGGGCATCCAAATCGCGGGCCGGAAGTTCTTCCAGCGAGGGCGAACCCAGGCGAATCACACCATCCTGATAAAGCTCACCGTAGCGCTGCCGAGCCAGCCCGTCCAGTAAAGCCCGGGTCTCGTCGGGAGTTTTCTCATCGAAGCGCGGGTAAAATCTTTGAAAAAACACCGGTAAGAAACGGTAGGTTCGGAAGCCCGCACAAATCAGGAACCAGAGGCAAGGCAGCTGCTCGTGGGCCACTCGCTGAAACACGAATCGTCCCCACAAGCGAGGCAAATCGTAAGAGTGGCGATGGCCAGGCAAGACCAGAGTATCGCCGGAAAAATAGACTACAAAGCCGTCTTGAACGCGGCGCTGTAGACTGGAGAAGCCGACCACCTCGTTCTCGGAGCGCAGCAGCAATACCCAGTCTTTCTCGGAAAGATCGCGTGCGAAGTCGTGAAGTCCGCCGTAATGCGCTTCATAGAGTTCTTGCAAAAGGCGGAGTTGAGCTGCTTGGAGCTCGCCCACCGGGGTGACTTCTTGTTTTACAACCATGCCAGTTCCAGGTAGGGCGTCCCTTCGTTCAGTGGGGCAGGCTGGCCTTGGTAACGCACGCGAAAGACCTGGCTGCGGTAGAGGCGGTGGCGAAAGCGCCGGGCCACCTCCAGGTAGGGATCGCTTTCGGACAAGCCCAGGTAAAGCCAATCCATACCCTGGAAACGGGCCATTCCCAGCATTCGTTGCAGCCATTGCTCGAAGGCCCGTGGGCGGATGCCGTCACTGCACAGGAACCCGGCGTATCCGCCTTTGAGCAGACCCCCGGGCGAGGGGAGTTGCGGTCGGTTCAAGGCTTTCTGCCACACGTTCAGTAAGGGGCGCAGCCAGCGCAAAGCGCCGCGGTAGCCGGCTACACGGGTCTGACGAGTGCGCGAAAGGTCGCGCAGGCAACCCGCCACTCCTTCATGCTCGAGCCACCAGCGGCGCTCGCCAGGTTCCTCGACCGCTTCCCAGGGAAAGTACTCTCTCCGGCACTGCCAGGCGGGCGGAGCTCCCGGCTGAAATGGATCGTCTCGCGTCTCCAGAGCCAGAGTACACAGTACTCCCGAGGGGAAAAAACGCGGCCAACTGGGACGGGCTCGCTCCACCAACAGGCGGCGGGCCAGCTGGTTGCCCTCCACGATGGTGGCCAGATATTCCTCGACCGGATCGGCTTCATGCACGCGGCGCAACAGCGCGAAGCCCTCGGCCAGCAGATTGCGGCCCTGAAATTTTGGATCGACGCGCAATCCTCCCAGATAGCCGAGGCGCTGGGGCGATCCATTTCGCCATAGCAGAGGCAGAGAGCGCAAGGCCAGGGCGGCCATTTTTCCCGTGCCTGTGCGGCCCAGCAGAACTTGCTCGCGGCACTGCTCGAAAGACCGCCGGTAACTCAAGTCGATCCAACGGCCTGGCACGGGCAAGGCCGAAAGTGCTTCCAGGTCAGCTCTGTCTTCGGGACGGGCCAGGCGGAACTCGTTCACGCCCGTCGAACAGCCGGCGCTCCCTGAGCCGGAGCCACCAGGAACAGTTGGCGGACCGGTCGAGGCCGGTAGCCAGGCAGGGGCTGGATGTCGAAGTTTTGCAGCACGGTCTGCAACATCATAACCAGTTGGCGTAAAGCCATGGGCTTGCCCGGACAGATGCGCTCGCCCACCCCGAACGGGCAGTAGCGGTGCGGATCGGGAGTTTCCTGGAGAAACCGTTCCGGTTCAAGCCGATCGGAGTGAATCCAGCCGTGGTGATGGAGTCCGGGAATGGCCGGCATCAACACCTCCCCCGGGCGCAAGCAATGCCCGCCCAGCCGCACTTCGCGAGTGGCCACGCGGGTGAGTTGCGCCACCGGCGGAGACAGCCGCATGCATTCCTGCACGTAAGCCAGGGTGAAAGCCTCGTCTCCGTTCGCAATGCGTTGGCGTGCTTGTGGATAAAGCATGGCAAAACACCAGGCAAAGGTGGCGGCGGTGGTTTCGTGACCGAACATCAACTGAGGGAGAAGCTCGTATCCCCAGGTTTCCGGTGGTAAGCGAGCGGCGATGCTGTCGGGTGGCGCGCAGCGGGCGGCTTGGAGTAGCGCCTGGTTCAAGCGAGCTCGGCGGCGTAACAGGCGGCCCCAGGGGGACCAGGGTCCCCAGTCGCGGCGCAGGCCCTCCACAAAAAGCACCAGCGGGCTGGAAAAGGAAGACTGGAAAGCCTGGCTTAAGCCGATCAGCTCGGCGTCATCTCGCCCCACCAGACCTCTCAGGATGATGCGCAAGCTGGCCCGGTGGGCTATTTGCTGGAGAGAGAACGGCCGTCGCAGCGGCACCCCTGCGAACTCTTGGCGGGTAATTTCCGCCATCTCACCGTCGCTGGTAAAGGCCTGCAGGGCTCGGCGCACCTGGCGGCTGCGCAGGCGGTGCTCGGGACCGGACATCACGATGAGGTGATCGTCACCCAGACTGGCGCGCATGGCTCGGTGGGCGCGTCCGCCCACCAGGTCGGGATGGCGAGCGGCTTCGGCCACCAGGCCGGCTTCGGCGCTGATCAGCACCGAGCCCAGTCCGGGGATGGGAGCGCGCCAGGTGATGCGCGCATCACGAAAATAGGGGTAGGGTCGGAAGAGCAGCTGAAATCCGTGCCACAGCCTGAGCATCATTTGGCCAGCCGATCGTAGACCAGGCGCACTCCGGCGAAGGCCAGCAGCAACCCGCCTACTACGTCGAACAGGTGGTGCTGATGGACAAACAGGGTGGAGACGGCGATGGCCCCCGCCCATAAGACCATCGGCCAGTCCACCCGACCGCGCTGGCGCGACAGCACCAGTGCCGCCGAGGTGGCCAGGGTGACGTGCAGACTGGGAAAGTAGTTGTGTCGTAGGGCCAGCTGATTGGAAAGCCGCCAGATCCAACCATCCCATCCGTTTACGTTGGGGGTGGGTCCGAATCCGTCTTCCAGTGGCAGCAGCCAGAAGCACAGGGAGGCCATCAGCCCCTGGCACACCAGGGTGACGGCGACTGGCCACAGTTGGCGTGCGGTTGGCAGCGCCAGTAACAAGGGAATCAACATGAAGCTGATGGACAGATAGACCAGCGCGGCCGCCGGCACCAGTGGAATATCCCGTTCCCACTCGAAGTAAAAATGATAGCGGGTGGAGGCAAAGTCTCCCAGACGTGCGGAGGCGGCGTAGAGAGCCCAGTAGACGGCAAAGGCCACTGCCACCAGGCCGAATGCGCCTCCATCCGGTGTTCTAGGACCCTCCACTGCGCGTTTCGTTTCGTGGTACAAGCGGGCTGCGGCCGTCGGCGGGCAGGGGCTGGGGGCCGCGCCACATCAACCGGTAGATGTCCCAGAACCAGGGCCGGAACTCGTCGGCCGGGATGTATTTGCCGAGATAAATCCAGGGCACTTTGGGATGTTCGTGGTGGGCTTTGTGATAGTGGTAGTTGAGGAAGAAAGCACGAGTAATCGGGTTGACTCGAAGGTTCCAGGCGCCCGTCAATGGGTCGCATTCGGAGAAGGCATGGTCGGCGTATTGCAGCGAGGCCCAGTTCAGGGCGAAAGCGGCATAACAGCAGCCCCAGCCCGTCCAGTTCAAATCCAGTAGTTGGAAGAAGGCCATCTGCAGCAGAAGGGCCAGCCCTACTTCCAGCCGGATGGTTGTTTCGGGCGCGCGGTCGTAGGCTTTGGCGTAGGTTGCGGTGGCTGTTTGCTTGGCTTCAGCGGTGTTGCGCAGGGAGCCGAGGCGCACGTAGCCGGGCCAAATCATATAGGCAAGGCTTGCCAGTGGCGGCAAGGTCCAATACAGTCCGGTGAGTACGCAGTACCACTGCGCGTACTTCAGGGGCAGGTTTTCGCCGGGCCGGATGTAGTCGAAGGTTTCGAATTCGCTGCGGTTGTGGGCGTGGTGGTTGAGGTGGCCGGCTCTGTGAAACCCCAGGCTGGTGGGAAAGAACGCGCCCAGCAGACGCCCAAACCACTCATTCACCGTCTCGTTGGAGTGGAGAATTTTGTGCTCGGCTTCGTGAAAGAGCGAGAAATTGGTGTTGTTGAGGTAAGAAAAGAGCACAGCGCTGGCCAGCAAAACCAGGCCACTTTGTGTGTGCGAGGCAATCCACAATAGAGCCAGGCAGCCACTGATGGAAACAAATCCGATGGCGAGATTAAGACGGCTGGGAATGGGTTCCTGGCTCACTCAAACGGCTTCTGGAAATTCCGGGGGATCCCCTGGGCAAAGCCCGAAGCCGGGCGGGTGAAAATCAGCTTCGTGCGTCCCAACCTGGGCGACTGGCGTTCCCCCGACGCCATGGAACCGCTGGCTTTCGCCGTGCTCAAAGGCGTCACGCCGCCGGACGTGGAGTGCGAGCTTTGGGACGAGAAAGTCGAAGCGGTGCCGGCTGTGCTGCACACCGATCTGGTGGCCCTGACGGTCGAAACGTATACCGCCCGGCGCGCCTACGCTCTTGCCGATCGCTTCCGCGCCCAGGGCTTGAAAGTGGTGGCGGGCGGTTATCATCCCACTTTTCTGCCCCAGGAAGCACTGGCTCACTTTGACGCAGTGGTGTGCGGTGATGCCGAGACCCTCTGGCCTCAGGTGGTGCGCGATGCCGCGGCCGGGCGCCTGGAGCCGGTCTATCGCCAGCCGGCCGGTGGCGAGATGAGAGGGCTTCGCTACGATCGGGAGCTTTTCGTAGGGAAGCGCTACGGCCGGGTGACACCGGTGCAGTTCAGCCGGGGTTGTCGTTTCGCCTGTGATTTCTGCTCGATTCACGCATTCTACGGGCGTTCTTTGAGTCATCGGCCCATCGATGAAGTGGTGGCCGAGGCCTGCAGCCTGCGCTCGCGCTATCTCTTCGTAGTGGACGACAACCTTTTCGTTAACAGCGAGGCATTGCACGGTCTGCTGGCCGGCCTGCGCGGTTGCGGACTGCGCTGGGGTTGTCAAATCAGCCTGGACGTGGCGGCCGATGAGAAGTTGCTGCGGGGAATGGCTGAGAGCGGTTGCGTGGCAGCCCTGATTGGTTTTGAGTCGCTGGACGGGGCGAATTTGGTGCAGATGCGCAAAAAATGGAATACTCGCCATCCATACCGTGAGGCCATCGCTCGTTTTCACGCCCACGGCATTATGATTTACGGTTCTTTTATCTTCGGCTACGACCAGGACGACGGCGACGTGTTCGCCCGAACCGTCGACTTCGCCCTGGAGAACCAGTTGTTTTTGGTAAATTTCAGCGCCCTCACGCCGACTCCGGCCAGCGCTCTTTACGCACGGATGGAGAAAGAGCAGCGGCTACTTTACGAGCGTTGGTGGCTGGATGGTCAATACGGCTATGGAGACGCCGTCTATCGCCCCCGCTTGCTTACGCCGGATCAACTCACCGAAGGGTGTCGTTGGGCGCGCAGCCAGTTTTACTGTTATGCCAACATTGCCCGGCGCGTGCTCTGGCCGGCTGGGGGATGTGGCTCGCTCGGTCATCGCGCCATTAGCCTGGGAGCCAACTTGACCTCGCGGCGCACGCTGGATCGCAAGCTGGGGCGTGCTCTAGGATAGTCACAGGACTTGAGTAACATTCGGCGCCATGACAGTTGTACTGTAACCGATTTCACAGACCGCACTGCCCAGTTCTTGTTAGTAAAGGTATACCACTTTACGCAAGGGCAGGTGAATGAAATGAACCACATTGGTCTCAACGGGCTCGATCCCGTTGCCTTTCTTGGCCATCTGAAAAAGCAGATTGGCAACCCCAAGTTCAAAAAACGCCACGGCGCCAAGACTTACTTCTTTGCCAGTCAGCGCAACCTGGAAATTTTTGAAATCAATCCCGAACGCTTTCTCCCTCAACTCGAGGGGTTGTGCCCGGTAGCCTACGCCCTGGGCGGCAAGCGCCAACCCGGCAACCCCGACTTTTGCCATGTCGTGGGCGACAAATTTTACTGCTACAGCAAGCCCGCCTATCGCACGCTGGGCCGCGTCTTCCCCTGGCTGGTCAACCGGGCCAGCAAGCGCTACCACTACATCAGGGCCGAGGAAGTCTCCGACGTCGGGGAGCTTACCTCGGAATCCTAAAGGGGTCTCCTCAATCGGGTCGCGATAAGACCCACGAAGATGCTTTTGCCTTCATACCACCAGCCCAGGTGCTGGTGGCAATTGGCGCACAGGGCCAGCGACCAGGCATAGCTGGGAAACCAGCTGGCGGCGTCGGTGGGAGCGCCCACCTCGATCGTGCCGGGAGCACTGGCAAAACAAAGAACGTGGAACGAGTAGCCGGCCGGGTTGCGGAAGGTGTGTTCATGCCTGCCTTCTACTGCGATAGCAGCCTGTGGTTCCGTCACCACGCCGTTGCATTCCTTGCAGAGAACCACCGGTTTCGGCTCCGGCTTACTCTGGGTCTGCTGATCCGTTTCGGTCTTGTTTTTGCTCACGGCACGGACCCCGCCAAGAGATGGGAAGCAATGCCTCCGGATCCGGCCACGGGCAGCAGCGGAGTGTGGTCATCTGCGTCGCCCATCGGTAATTGCTGGCGCTGCAGCACCTCGCGGCGCAGCATCAGGTTGGCGGTGAAGAAAGTGGCCATCCCAAAAAGGCTGCTGCTATTCACCTGAAAATCCAAGCTGCGCTGCAGAATGGAGGGGTAACCGTAGAAGTTCTGGCGGGCCTTCAGGCAGAGGCGCTCGATTTCTTGGGGCGCCAGGCCGCGACTGCGGAAGGGCACCATGCCGTAACGGTAGCGTTTGTCCAGCCACCAACGCTCGTAAACCAGTCGTTTCTCTTGCTCCAACCGCTGGTAGAGCGGAGTACCGGGGAAGGGCGTCAGGTGATTAAAGGCGCTCAAGAAAAACTTCTGGCGGCGGCAGAAGGCCAGCGTTTCTTGGAGCGTTTCTTCGGTGTCCTCGTCGTAGCCGAAGATAAAAGTCGGATAGAGGCGAATCTTATACTTTCTCAGATTGGCCAGGGCTTGTTCGTAGCCGCCGCGCATAGTGTTGAACTCTTTGTTCATGGCCTTCAGGCTCTTCGGATTTAAGGTTTCGAAGCCGATGAGCAGCATCTGGCAACCGCTGTCACGGATGAGTTCTAGAAATTCTTCATCGTGGGCGATGTTGATGGAGGCCTGGCTGACCCAGCGGATCTTCAGGGGGATCAGGGCTCGGAAAAACTCTTTGGCTTGCTTCACATTGGACGTAATGTTGTCGTCGACAAAGAAGTACAGGGGGCGTTTGTGTGCGCGAATGTCGGCCAGAATGTCGTCGATGGGCCGGCGCACCTGAGTGTTTTTAAAGTAAGCCTGGATGGCGCAAAATTCGCAGTGAAAATGGCAACCACGTCCGGCTTCGACCAGACCCATATTGAGGTAACGCTTGCCCGCGAAAATTTCGCGGCGCGGCTGAACTCGTCCGAGCTTGGGACGTTCACTCGACTTGTAGAGCGCCTGCATTTTGCCGTGACGGAAGTCGTCGATGAGCAGCGGCCACACTTCTTCGGCTTCCCCTACCACTATCGCTTCGGCGAACTGACTGACTTCCTCGGGGATCAGAGTGGCGTGGAAGCCGCCCATGACCACCGGGACGCCGCGGCGCCGATAGTGGGAAGCGATCTGGTAGGCGCGCCGGGCCGTGTAGGTCTCGACGCTGATGGCCACCAGGTCCGTCGGCTCGTCCCAGGGTATGTCTTCGAGCCGATCGTCGTAGAAGCGAATTTCCACATCCTTGGGGGTCAGGGCAGCCAACACGGCGGGAGGCAGCGGCTCCATCTGCCAGGCGCGGATGTAGGGCCGTTTCCCCTGGTGACCCACGGCCGGATGGATGAAAGTCAGGCGCATCAAGCTGCCAGTAAGGGTTCGCGGCAGTTGTAGAACTGGTGCAGGCGGTGGGCGTAGAACCGGTAGCCCAAATTGGCGGTGAGTGCCGTCCAGAAGAGATTCCCGCGCCATAAGCGACGGGCGATACCAGTGTAACTGTAAGTTTTTTTCCAGGTCCACTCGATGCCGCGCTGCAACTCGCCGGGAGTCATCAGCGAGGGCTGGAAAACCACGTGCTGGCCGTCATACAGGGACCAGTCCTTGTGCAGCAAGCGACCTTCGGCATCGAGGCGTTGGTGCAAGGGGGTGCTGGGGAACGGGGTGAGAACCGCGTAGCGGGGGAGTTCGATCTTGTTTTCCATTACGAAATCGACGGTGTTGGCGAAACTCTCAACGCCATCGTTGTCGAAGCCGAATACGAAGGTGCCCATAATAGCGATCTTGCGCTCGTGCACGCGGGCGATGACCTCCTGGTATTCCTTCAGCAGGTTGAAGCCTTTTTTGCACTCGTTGAGGGCCTCGGGGGTGAGGCTTTCGAAGCCGATAAGCAAGCCCTTGCAGCCGCTTTGGGCGGCCAGATCGAGCAGTTCATCGTCCCAGGCGATCTGGGTGGTGACCAGTCCGCCCCAGGTGACTTTGAGCGGGATGAGGGCGCGGAACAGCTCCTTGGCGTAGTCCTTATCCGCAATCAGGTTGAGATCCATGAAGATGAGGCGGCGCGCCCGCATGTTCTTGATATCCTGAATGACTTCGCCGACCGGATGCTGGAGCGGGCGGCCCCAGGCGGTGGGCACCACGCAGAAATTGCACTTGTGAATGCAGCCTCGGGTGGCCTCGAGTGTGTGGCCTACGGTAAAGTTGCCGTCGGGCAGCAGGTCGCGGCGGGGCAGCGGGCGACCGCCTAAAATCATTCCGGGCTGCTGCCGGTAACGGCTCTGCAGCTTGCCTTGATGAAAGTCGTGCAGCAGCAATGGCCAGTTGTCTTCGGCGTAGCCCACCACTACGCTGTCGGCGTGGCGGGCCGCTTCATCGGGCAGCAGAGTGGGATGCACCCCGCCGAGGACCACGCATTTGCCCTGGCGCCGATAGTGGTCGGCCAGCTCGTAGGCTCGCGCCGAGCTGCCGGTGATGGCCGAGATTCCGATGAGATCCGCATCCAGGTGCATGGGAATGTCTTCGATGCCTTCGTCGATCAGGCGCAGACCACCAGCGTATTCGGGAGGAATGAGGGCGGCCAGAGTGGGTAGAGTCAAAGGCATATAGCGCAGAGACTTCTTGAAAATGCCGGTTTTGTGGCGGTAGAGGGGGCCGCGCGGAGAAAGTAAAGCGATTCTCATAGTTGACCAGCGCTTCGGGTGTGTAGGCCTTCTCTCCTCGCCCCGAGGCCACAAGGAGGTCAGGGGACGGTCTGGGAAGTGCGGGCCTTATGAGAATCGACGCCTTCTACTTCGGCCGCCCCCAGGACGCGGCGGGAGCCGCCCGCGCCGCCCGCAAGGCCAACCTCAACGGTCTGTGGTTTCCTGAAACCGGCCACGACCCGTTTCTTTCCGTCCTGTTGGCCTCGCAGGCCGAGCCGGAGTTGCAGGTGGGAACCGGCATCGCGGTGGGCTTTGCTCGCAGCCCGATGACGCTGGCCCAGACCTCCTGGGACCTGGCCAATCTCAGCAAAGGCAACTTTCTGCTCGGGCTGGGCAGTCAGGTCAAAGCCCACATCACCCGGCGCTTCTCCATGCCCTGGGGCAAACCGATCGACCAGATGCGCGAACTGATCGGAGCTATGCGCACGATCTGGGCCGCTTTTGAAAGCGGCGGCAAGCTCAAGTTCGAAGGCGAATATTACAATCTGAATCTACTCACCCCATTTTTTACCCCGGCCAAGCACGACTACATGAAGATCCCTGTGGGAGTGGCCGCGGTCGGACCCAAAATGATGGAGCTGGCCGGGGAATGCGCCGACTTCCTCGTCTACCATTCTTTCAATAACCTCAAGTACATCGAGCAAGTGGCGCAACCGTCCCTGGACGTCGGTCTGGCCAAAGGTGGCCGCAAGCCGGAGCAACTCGAGCGTATGGGCAGCCTGTTCGTGATCACCGGAGATGCCGAAAGCCAGAAGAAAATGGAGGCCTCGGTGCGCCAGCAAATCGCCTTCTACGCCTCCACTCCCGCCTACAAGCCCGTGCTGGACGCCATTGGCTACGGCGACTTACACGAGAAACTGCACGAGATGTCGCGCCAGGGTCAGTGGGCCGAGATGGCTGCCTATATTCCCGACGAGGTGCTGGAAGCGCAGAGCTTGCGCGCCCCGGCCAAAGAACTGCCGGCCGCCATCAAGGAGCGATTTCACAAGTATTACGACCGGGTTTGTATCCAGATCGATCCGTCTGATCTGGCTGCTATGGGGTTATGAGCCGGCCGGTTATTCTGACCGCCGCCCTGACCGGAGCGCTGGCCGACCGTCGGCAGTGTCCGGCCATTCCCTACACCGCCGCCGAGATTGCCGCCGAAGCGCGCCGCAGCCTGGAGGCCGGAGCCAGCATCGTGCACGTGCACGCCCGCCAGGACGACGGCAAGCCGGCTTACGATATCGAGAGCTACCGGAAATTGACGAGCAGCTGAAGAGTGTTTGC
>JALHOV010000039.1 GCA_022842865.1 Vulcanimicrobiota bacterium
TCTCTGAACAGCTAACTCTAGCTTTCTGAGATATCAGCTTGAGGAGCCGGATGTGTGGCCCACAAGTCCGGTTCTGTGAGAGGTTCCCCCCGGCCAACGGGGGGCGCCTACTCGACCTCTGCGCTCCGGACGTTCCCTGGGTCGAAGACGCTGTGCGCTACCGTCCAGAAGGCGGTAAAGCCTTTTGGGAACGGTGCCGCCGGCGACTGGAAAAGGAAGAGCGCAAGGTGGTACAGCTGAGCGGCTCCTGGGAGCAGCGCTGGAAACAGGCCATTATCGCGGTAGATTCGATTAGGGTATAAATGTATTTTTGTTTAAAAATTTAATGTTAAAGCACTGTCTAGTAAAAAAACGGTGTTCTGAAGTTCATCTTGCTAATTTTGTACGGCATCGTTTCGGTTTACGGACAGTCTCGGTATCTTTGCCGAAACTCCCTGGCCTCCGCCCCCTTAATTGAAAATTTTCCAACCCTGGATCAAAAGAAAAGCCCGGGACCAGTAACTGGCCCGGGCCGAGGAGGTTCGGTTTGGAAGCTTAGGGTTTGGGAGTGAAGTCCTCGCGGAAGAGCAGCAACAGCACGGCTACGCCAGAGCGGGTCTTCTCGTCCAGGCCCTCGACCTGACCCCAGACTGCACCCTTGCGCTTGATTTCGCCGTTACTGGCCAGGCTGCCGATGTTGGCGCCCTGGTAAATCAGTGTGCCGTCGGCTTTGAACTCTCCAACCAGCGAGCCGTCGGTCCGAATTCGGCCCTTGCTGTCAATCTCGCCGATTTTCTTGCCGTTGCGGCGAATGGTGCCGTTTTTTTCAACCTCACCTACGGGGTCTGTTTGCACCCGCAGGGTGCCGTTGTTCTGAACGCTGGCCCACTTGGCGCCACCCACACGGATGGTGGCGTCGGCCCATACGCCAGCGGAGAGGGCCAAAACTAAAAGAATCTTTTTCATCCCGGCCCCGTTCGCAGCCAGTCCGGGCCCTCCTTGTTCAGATGTCCGGCTCTTGAGTCGCCAGGCTGGAGGAGTGGAGGCCGACCAGGCGGGCCAGAATGACGGTCGGGTAGAGGGTTCCAAAAAGCATCTCCATGCTGGCCACCATCCGACTGACAGGCTCGACGGGCATGATGTCCCCGTAGCCGGCCGTGCTCATGGTGACGATGCTGAAATAGATCATATCGCCCGGGCTGGCGCTCGGGAAGAGTCGATGCGAGTGCAGTTGGCCGACAAAGGCTGTGGGCGACAGTAACGCGATCAACAGGTAGGCTGAGGTAAAACCGAGGGCTACCACCAGGTAAGCCACCAGAGCGCTGTAGATCGTTTCCGCGTTGACCTTGTTGCTCACCATGACCTTCTGGATGTGGATGGCAGCGACTTGAAAGGTGAAAAAGGTCAGCGTCAACAGAGCTATAGGCAGCGGGCGAATGTCCCCGGTAAAGGTTACGTAGACATTGATTACTACGCAACATAGGCCCAAGGCCAGGCCTAACATCATTTGGCGGCTACTGGCCGCCACCGAGAGAAGGGCTTCTAGCAAGATTCCGACCACAAAGATCCGGAACAGCACTCCGCTCCAGGCGGACGGGTCTTGCAGAGGGGCAGTAATCATGCCCAGCAGCAGAGCATAGAAGAGACGAGCCGAACTCAGCGGGCGGCGCTGCACCGGCAAGGGGGGAACTACTCTTCCTGTTTGGCGGCGCTCAGTGCCCGCGAAACTTCTCGCGAGAGGCGCTCCACCGGTTCGGGGAAAGGCTCGCCCACTTCAACCGTGAAGGTTTTCTTAATTTCGCCGTAGTTGACCTGAAGAAAGCGCGACATGCTTCCCGGCTTGGACACCTGCGCCTTGTGCAGGTTGGGGTCGGCCAGCAGTCGCTCGATGAGATCCAGTTCTTCCTGGTTCACGTAACCGGTCACCTGAGTATCGTGGGGAGCGGCGGCCGTGTCCCACTTCTCGGTGATGATGTCCCCGCTGGAGCGAATGATGCTGGTGCGGCCACCGCCGGTATATCCTCCAGAACTACCGACCGAAACGGACCATTTTAAGGGGCGCTCGGCCGCGACGGGAAGGGCTGCAAGGATCAAGGCGATGGCAAGGGCTTTCATGTCCTCCCACTTCTCACCCCGGGGCCTGTCCCCTTCGTTTCGAAAGAGGAGTTGCGACCCGCCTCGGTCGCGTTTGGTTAGAATTTAGTAACAACTCTCGGGCCAATGGTTTCCACTGGTGGGCTAGCCTGGGTCTATGAAGAAGAACCGATTTGCCACTTTGTTTCTGGCCTTGGGGCTGCTCAGTCAAGTGCGCTCTGCTTATCTTGCAACGCACGAACCGGTGCTGCCGGCTACCCCACCCTGCTCGACGCCTGGGCCTGAACAGCCCCCGGTGCAACTGCTGGAACCCCGGGGTCTCACCATCGACCCCACCATCTTTGGTGATTGCAGGGAGGGGAACCTGGAGGTCGTGCCCATCGCCCAACAGACCGCCTGTAGCGACGGTCAGACGACCGTGGCCATGGCCATCAACTGCGTCACTGGCAAAAGCTTGAATGATACTGACATCGACAAGGTCTATGGCTATGAACTGCTGCGGGCCCTGCGCGAGGAATGCGCTTCGTCCGGGCTGAGTTGGCAGGATGGGGGAGAGATCGGGCCAGAAAAATGGGATCTTATCCAGCAAAAAGTGGTCCACGAAAAGTTGCCGGTGGTCCTGGCTCTGAACGGCCCCGAGTTTTCCGCCAGCGGCCGAGGCCATGTTGTGCTGATCTGCGGGGTGAACGGCGAGAATGTGAGCTTCGCCGACCCGGCCACCGGCACCATGCGTACCAGTTCTCGACAAAGGATGAATTCTGCCCTCCAGCATCCGCAAGGCAACTTTGTCTTTTATGCCGACTGTGAGCCGTTTTAAAGCTTGAGAGTCGCGCCCTCGCCCCAGGGTCCCTGGGTGAGGTTCAGTCCCCGGGGCCGCCAGTGCTGAATGAGCTTGGGGATGACCCGGCTGGGGGGCGTCATCACGGTCAGCCAGTTTCCGTCCAGCAGAAAGCGCACTTCGCCACCCTCCGCAGTCGGTTCCAAGGAGATCACCTCGACCTTGTCTCGAGTAGCCTGGCGCATGATCAGTTTGCCCAGTTGCTCTACCGGGACGGGGAGCTCGAGATGGCTGACCTTGCGGTTCTGACGCTTGCGCAGGGCGACTTCACGCACCTGATGATGGCTCTCCACCTCACTGTGACGGACCAGCGTGAACACATCGGCCGTGAGGAACAGATAGCCCAGAGCGTGTTCCGCGATCTCACCTTCCGCCGGCGCCTGAGCCAGCCGTTTCTTTGCCTGCGCCCGCGGGTCGTGACTCGGTTCGGGCAGTATCACGCAGTGGTCTGCTTCAAAGGCCACCCAACAGGGGACATCGGGAGTCAGGATACTGTGCCAGACTTCAGACATGAAATTGCCTCCTTCGTTGCGACGCCCGTGGGCGTTCCATCTTCTTCAGGATACAACAAACGGACCAAAAGTTTTGGCACTCCGGAAACTTTTACGCGCGGTTGCGGGACTGGCATGGCGCGGAACGAAATTGAGACCGTGTGATGGACGATGTAGCGCTGGAAATGGAGCAAGATGATGACCTGGATGTGGTCGAGTCCCAGCTCAACACCCAGAATAGCGTTCACGACCGCACTCAGTTTGAGAGTAAGTTTGATTTCGAGCTGACCCCCAGTCAGCATGGCGGCAAGAACCACTACGAAGTCGACCTCTACCTTTTCTTCCCCAAAGCGGTGGGAGTCACCAGCGAAAGTTACCCGCGCGAGGCCTTTTACGGGGATATGACCCATTTGCTGCGAGTACGCACTCCCGAGCTCAAGCGCGGGCGGGGCAACATCTTCATTACTCCCCGGCTTTCCTCGGTGGAACAGTATTTTCAAAGTCACCTGGAGACGGCCCAGCGCGACAGGCTCACCCAACTGGTGGTTCACGACACCAAGCTGTTTGGCTGCCTGGTCTACACCGAGCTCAAGAGGGTGCGTTCCGACCTGGCCCGGGTCATCAAGCGCGCCACCACGCAGCAGACGCCCGAGTTAGTGGTCCGTTTTCACACCCGCCTGATGGGTCGGGTGGAGAGCGTGCACAGCGCCATTCGCCAGTATCGGGAACGCTATGTTTGGCCGCTCAAGACCGAGCCGCTGTTGGTCGGCGATGAGGTGCGCCGGGCTCTACTGCTGGTGGACGAGTACCTGTCGTATCGGTTGGAGTCCTCCCTGATTGCCCTGCATCGGTTGGTCGAACCCTACGGCAAGACGGTGGAGGATCTGCAACATCAGGTCGAGGCGCTCTTGACTGGCGAACTGGCTTACCGCAATGAACACGTGCAGGCGGCGGCAGAACGAGTCGAGGCGCGCGTCGAGACCTACTATTATCGGCTGGGCCTGCTCAAGAAATACGTTAGCGAAGTGCTTTTTCTGCAAACCAAGCGCATCAACAAAGACAACCTTTACCGCAAATTCGTGGCCGCCTTCGGAGCGGCGCTGGCGGCCACTTTCGCGGTGCTGACCAATGTGCAGACCACCCGCTTAATGCTGAACCAGGAAGATTGGGGCTTCCGCATTGTCGCCATTACCATGCTGGGCGTTATTGCTTATGTTTTTAAGGACCGCATTAAGGACCTGACCAAAGAGTACTTTAATAGCCGTCTTAAGACCTGGCTGCCCGATTTCGACGTGCAGATGTTCTATACTCACTTCGATGCCGATGGGCGCAGTCAAAAGGCCTATTTAGGCAGCTCCCAGGAAACGGTGCGCTATTTGCAGCGGGTTTCGTTGCCGCCGGATATCGACTACCTGCGCCAGCTCGGACATCGGGCCGAATTGGAGCCAGAGCGTTTTGAGACGGTGCTTCACTATAACAAGCGCATGCGTTTTGAACTCGAGGAGTCGCTTCGCGACCACTTTGGGCAGGCCGAGATCCGGCGCATTCACGATGTGCTGCGCTTCGACGTCAGCCAGTTTCTAGCCAAGATGGCCGACCCGCGCCAGAAGCTGAGCTACTTCAGCCCGGAGAAAGGCATTCTCACCACCGAAGCTCCCCGCGTCTATCACCTCAACATGGTCTTTCGCTATCGCGTGACCCACTGGCACGAGGGCAAAATGACCTGCCAGGCCAGCGACTACGAACGGTTGCGAGTGGTGCTCAACAAAAAGGGCATCGTGCGCGTCGAAACCGTCGTGCCGCGCGGCGAATTGGGTCAGGAAGAAGGCTTTGAAGGGAGTGCTCGCGGAGAACTACCCCCTCTGGTGGCGGTCCACCCGTTGCGCTTGACCCCGGGTCGAGTGGCCCTCTAATGACAACCTGGCACATGCTGGAGGCTCTGGGAGGCTGGGGGCTCTTCCTTTTTTCCTTGCGAACCCTGACCCGGGTACTGCAGCGCACCCTGTCTCGGCGCTTGCGCGGCATCTTTGGACGGGCTTTGGGGCACCCGATCCAGTGCTTGCTGGCCGGTACCGGCGCGACAGCTGTGGTGCAAGCCAGCAGTATCACCATTATCGCTTCCATGAGCATGGTGGGCTCCACGCTGATCACGCTGGAGCAGGGCTATTATCTGATGTTGGGCTCCACTTTGGGGACCACTCTCAAAGCCTGGATCCTCAGTATCAACGACTTCTTGCTCGGTCCGATCCTGGTGGGAGTCACCAGCATAGCTCTGCTTTTTGTGCGGCGGAGTTCCTACCGCGATGCCCTGGAAGGCGTGATGGCCATTGGTCTGGCGCTCTGGGGCATGTTTTTCATCGGTCAAGGGCTGGTTCCGCTGCTGGATTTGCCGTCGGTTCAGGAAGTGATCCGGGGCAATCCTGGGCAAAACCTGATGGAGCAGACGGTGGGCGTGCTGGTGGGAATCGTTTTTGCTGGCTGCGTGCAGTCGAGCAGCACCGTCATCGCGCTGGTGATTTCCCTGGCCGCCGGCGAACATCTGGCCTACCCGCAGGCCGCCTCTTTGATTTTAGGGGCCAATATCGGCACCACCTTTGGACCGCTGTTGGCATCGTTGGAATACGGGCCCAACCTGCGGCGCCTGGCCCTGGCGCACTTCTTCGTCAAATGCGGCGGCGTGCTCATCACTCTCTTCTTCTTTCCGCAGTTCATCAACGCGATTTCCTGGGTCGTGCCCGAGCAACTGGACCCGGTGCAGCGCATGAGCTACCGCCTGGCGGCTGTGCACACCGGTTTCAATTTGATCAACGTCATCTGGTGGACCCTGTTTTCCGCCCTCATTTTGCGCCTGGTGGGCTGGCTTGTGCCTTCTAAGGCCGAGGTCGGCGGCCTGGCGTTGGCTCCGGTGGTGCGCCGTATGCTGCGCCGCAGCCCGGAGCGCTCGCGCGACGAGGCGCTGCGCCAGATGAACCAGTTGTTGGTATGCGTGAAGACCTTGTTGGATATCGGCTCTTCGCTTTTGGTAGCGGAACGCACCAACGAGACTCGTCTGGAGAACCGGATCCTCGAGCAGCGGGAATTCCAGGGCCTCAAGGACAGCATCTACGAGCTGCTGGTCCAGGCGTCAGCCGGCAAGGCCGACGATTTAAGGCTGTTGCTGGCTCGTCTGGCCGATCTGGAAGAACTCTACTTTCAGGCCCTGCGCTTGCGCGAGCAACTCGAGTCGGGGCTGGTGCGCGAGAAACTGGGAATGCCGCGACGCCTGGTGGCACTCACCAAAGTCTATCGGCGGTGCCTGGACGAGGTCTGGCTCCGCATTCTCTTTCCCAACGAGAGCCCGGAGCCGACTGTGGACCCGGTGGTGCTGGCCCGTCAGTGGGAGGATGCCTTCTACGCTTCCCTCCAGGAAGAAGAACTGACCAGTCTGCAGGCTTCTTGGGCCTTCGATCTGGTCAGTAATTTGCGCAGTGTTTTGCTGCATCTGAGCTGGCTGGCTCAGATGCGCAACCTGATCTCCGTTGAGGAACCGATCTTACTTGACTCCCAGTAGCTCCACGTCAAAAACCAGCGTGGCTCCGGGTGGGATGTCGGCGCCGGCTCCTCGGTCGCCGTAGCCCAGTTCGGCTGGAATGGTGAGCTTGCGCTTCTCGCCGATCTTCATGCCGGCCACGCCTTCATCCCAGCCGGCGATGACCTGGCCCTGTCCCAGGCCGAAATCAAACGGCTGGCCGCGGTCTACGCTGCTATCAAATTTCTTGCCGTTGGTTAAGTAGCCGGTATAGTGAACGCTGACGGTGGTGCCGGCCTTGGCTTCAGCACCTTTGCCTTTCTTGTAGACCTGATACTTGAGCCCGGACTTGGTGGTGACCGGGGGGGCTTCCGGTTTTTCGGACCAACCCGGCACGCCCGAGGCGGAGGGGGTTCCTGAGGCTGCCGGGGTCTCTGAAACGAGCGGGGTGCTCGCAGGGGGAACCGCCGCCGTAGCATCTACAGTGACGGCGGTGGTGGACTCCGAGGTCGTGGGGGCCGGCGGATTGGTGCAACCGACCAACGAGAGCAGAGAAATGGAAAGTAGAAAGCGTTTCATGCTGGCCGGTTCTGTCAGGTGGAGGAATTCCCTTTCGTCTTCTCGTCCAGCAAGCGCGAAGTGTGGTCGTGCAAGATCAACCAACCCTCCGGCGTCTTGCGCAGCACCAGCGAGAAGATTCCACCGCTTTTGGGCTCCTTGGAACGGGCCCCAAAGTCTACCGCCCATTTACCCATGGCCAACGCGTAGCCCTCGCCCAGTGGCCATACCTCGATCTCGCTGAAACGTAGCTGCCCCATCGTCTCGCGGCTGCTGCCATAAGCCTTTTGATAACGGCCGCGCAGCTCATCGATGCCCCGCACCACCCGACCAGAAGCGGTATAAGTCATTTCCGGACCCTGGACATAACCTTTCAGGAAGGTGTCCAGATCTCCCCGATTCCAGGCCTCCATTCCTTGGGTCAAGGCCGTCTGAACCTCCGTCTGTAGAGGTTCGGCCGGGGCGGAGAGGACTAGCGTAAAAATTAGACAAAAGGTTGACAAGAATTTGACCATAGGAGAGCCTTCTTTGTGACCGCAGCCTTTCATTCCCAAGTGCCGGAAATACGCCGCTGGCCGGCCAATCAGGCCGAAGTTCAGGCCGAGGGCGAGTTCGTGCTTTACTGGATGACCGCCAATCGCCGTCCTACCTTCAACTTCGCCTTGCAGCGAGCGGCCGAGTGGGCCCGACACTTAAACAAGCCCCTGCTGGTCCTGGAGGCGCTGCGGCGGTCCTACCCGTGGGCCTGCCAGCGCTTTCACCGTTGGGTTATGGACGGGATGGAGGACAACCAGAGGTTTTTTGAATCCAGGGCGGTCACCTATTATCCCTACCTGGAGCCGACGCATGGGGACGGCCGGGGTCTGCTGGAGTCCCTGGCTGCGCGAGCCTGCGTGGTTGTCGGGGACCACTTCCCTTGTTTCTTTTTGCCTCAAATGATCGAGAAAACGGCCAGGCGTTTGAAGGTCCGCTTCGAACTGGTGGACAGCAACGGGCTGCTGCCCCTGAACGCCGCTCCCAAGACCTATCTGCGGGCGGTGGATTTTCGGCGTTTCTTGCAGAAGTCGCTCAAGCCCCATCTCAAGCAAATGCCCGAAGTCGACCCGCTGAAGGGCTTGCCTCTGCCCCGGTTGCCTGAAAGCCTGCCGGAATATCAGCGCTGGGAGCCCTCTGTGCGATGTGCTCTGGAGGAGCTTCCAGAGCCTGCCGCTGTCCAGGAGCGCGGAGGTCATGGGCGGGCCGACCAGCTCGTCACCCGCTTCCTGAACGAAAGACTACAGCAGTATGACCGCCGCAGCGAGCCGGCACTGCAGGTGGCCAGCGGTTTCTCGCGCTACCTGCATTGGGGACATCTTTCCGCCCATCAGGTCTTTCAAGAGTTGGCCGACGCCGAGGACTTCGACGTCGACAGCTGGCGGGCCACGACGCCCGGCAGCAAGGAAGGCGGTTGGGGCATGAGCGCCAACGCGGATTCGTTTCTGGATGAACTGATCACCTGGCGTGAACTCGGCTACAACATGTGCCATCGCGAAAAAAACTACGCATCCTACGAGAGCTTGCCGGACTGGGCGCGGGCCACGCTGGAGGAGCACGCGGCCGACGATCGTCCTCACATTTACACTCTGAAGGAACTGGAGGAAGGGCGCACTTACGATCCGGTCTGGAATGCCGCTCAGCGGCAACTGCGCGAGGAGGGGCACATCCACAATTACCTGCGAATGCTGTGGGGCAAGAAGGTCCTGGAATGGAGCCAGACTCCACGCCAGGCCATCGAGCACCTGATTGAGCTAAACAATAAGTACGCGCTGGATGGGCGCAACCCCAACTCCTACAGCGGTATCTTCTGGTGCCTGGGGCGCTACGACCGCGCCTGGTTCGAGCGCACCATCTTTGGCAAAATCCGTTACATGAGCTCCGACTCCACGGCTCGCAAATTCAAACTCGGTCCTTACCTGAAGCGCTACGGGGAGTAGCTGGTGGCTTACAGATCTGGGCGAACGGCGTGCAGCTTAACAGGTAAATGACGAGAGTAAAGTTGGAAGTCGTTGTCTGTGGAGAAAATAGGCATTTGCCTGCGCACCGCCACCGCACACAATAGGAAGTCGGTGCTGGCGCCCTGGACGCCTTGCTTACGGCATTCATTCAGATAGTGAGCCGCTTGTTCGTAGTCCTGGCTGCAAAGCGGGTCGTCAGGAAAGGCTCGAAGCCGGTCTCGCAAGCAGTTCTTGGCGCACCGGACCTATCAGGCAAGCGCGCAGTTCGCGAATGAGCTCGCGCAGCTCTTGCAGTGCAGGAGGCTCGTTAGCATCCTTGCGCCGTCGCAAGAGCAGGGACCAGCAGCTGGTATCGACCAGAACCCTCAACGGAGTCTGCGCTGAGCCTTGTAGTCAAAATCCTCATCGTAATCGATGCTGCCGGCGATTTCCAGAAGTTGGAGCTGTAGGCGACGCTGAATATACTCTTGAAGCGCCTCCGTAACGGTATCTTTCTTGGTGCGATGGCCGCCGACTTGGAGGGCCTTCTGGAGCAGTGCGTCATCAATGGCCAGGTTGGTGGACATGATCGCCTCCTACACATAGTCTTATACAATTGAATATATACAGACGCAAGCCTTTTGCTAGCGGTTCTGAATCAGTCGGGTGACGTAACCGCGGGCGTGTGCGGTAAATTGGAATTTCTTGTCGCTCAGGCTGGAATACTGGGCATACCACAGGCACCATGCCAGCAGGCAGATGGCGCCCGCCACCAGCTGGCGGTAGAGGCGTTCGCCGCGGATGATTCGCACCACTACCATGAGGACAAAGAAGAGGTTGATGAAGGCTAAGCCTATCAGCCGGAAGTCCCAGTAGGTAAAGGGTACCGCCGTCTTGCCCAGCAACCCCAGCAGCGGCTGAGTCAGGATAAACCAGACCACCTCCAGGGCAATGAGGCGGGGCAAATAGTTGTGAGTAAAATTTTTCCAGCCCAGCGTGTGAAAGCCTGAGCGAAAATCGTCGCCGACCTCGCCCAGCGACTGGCGCGCAAATTCCAAGGTGCCACCACTTTTCTTGGAGGCAGTTGGCGGGGCTACGGCAATCGTATCTGCGGTGGGCCGCGCAGCGACGGCGCGTTCGGCCAGAGAAGCGGGCGCGGCCGAAGGGGGAGTGCTGGCTGGAGGGGCCTCCGCGGGGGGAGCCGTGCCCAAGCCCGTGTAGATGGCGTCGCGCATCTCGGCAGCCGAGCCCCAACGCAACTCTGGATCTTTCTCCAGGGCCTTCATGATGGCCAGACTTAGGGCTTCGGGAACGTCGGCATTTACTTTGTGCGGAGCTTGAGGCACGTGCATCAACTGCGCCTTCATCACCTGGACCACGGTGTCGCCTGGAAACGGTCGCACTCCGGTCACCATCTCGTAGAGCACGACGCCCACCGAATAAAGGTCGGAGCGTTTGTCCACCCGCTTGGCGTCAAACTGCTCGGGAGCCATGTAGTCGGGCGTGCCCATCATAGCTCCGGTCTGAGTCAAGCGCTGGGCCTCCTGCATGTTGGCGATGGAGAAATCCGTCAGCACGGCCTCCTGGCGCGGCGACATCAAGACGTTGGCGGGCTTGACGTCGCGATGGGTGACACCGGCTTCGTGAGCACACTCCAGAGCCGAGAGCACCTGGCCCATCAGGCGCACCGATTCGGAAATGGGCAGGCGGCCCTGGTTGGCTCGCAAGTAGGCCTGTAAATCCTCCGGTCCCACATACTCCATGGCGATGTAGTAGAGATTGTCTTGGGCCGAGTAGTCGAAGACCTGTACGATGTTCGGATGGCGCAACTTCGACGAAATCAATCCTTCGCGTCGAAACCGCGCCACGAACTCCTGGTCGCGCGTGAACTCGGCGGCCAGCACTTTGATAGCCAGTTCGCGTGACAGGGATTCCTGGCGAGCCAGGTAGACCGTGCCCATGGCTCCGCGGCCCAGCTCGCGCAAGACTCTGTATGGCCCTATGTTTTCCGGGAAGTCCTCGGACATGGGCGGCCCGTTCGACGGGCGTGGCCCAATATCCTAACGCCAGTCTCCAAAAAGAGTGAAGGCGGCCCAAAAAAATGGGTGACCGAATTTGGGCTGCTTGGACAGCGACAGTTCCGCGTTCTGTAGAGAAGCAGCCAGGGACTTGCCCTGAGCTAATTGCTTATAAAATTCGACCATCAACTGCTCGGTGGCGTTGTCCTCCACGCTCCAAAGACTGGCCACCACCGAATGCCCGCCGGCCACACGGAAGGCCTCGGCCAGGCTGGTAATGGCCGCTCCGGGTTTGCCTTCCTGGAGGGCCGTTTTGCAGGCGGACAGAGTCACCAGACGGACGCCCTGCCAATCCAGGTCGTAAATATCGGTGGCCCGGAAGTGAGCGGATTCGCCCGTGCCGGCCATGACCAGGTAGCTGTTTTTGGGGTCGGCTTCGGAGAGCTGCCCGTGAGTGGCCAGATGGACATAGCCGGTGTCGGCATCGAGCTTTTTCAATCGGGAGGCGGTGGCGTCTTTGCCGATCGCCTTCTGGGCCTGGGGAAAATGGGCGGTGATGCTGTCCACTTCCCGCTCGGCGCCGGGTAGACTACCGTCGGGATTGCCCATCGCGAAGAGCTTCTTGCCGGGAGCGGCTCCGGCCAGAGGCACCAGGTCGGAGGTCTTGACCAGGTTAACACACTGATAGTTCTCGGCCAGGAACTTCGGATTGCCGGCCGCGTCCAGCGAGCAGAGAGCAGGGAAAGGCACGTAGTGGAGTACCCCGGTCGGTACGATGGCCAATACCGGCCGGCCGCCCAGATCTCCTTCGATGGGGTCGATCAGCCATTTGTCCAGGCGGGCCAGTTCTGTTTTTAAGGGCAAACTCTGGCGCTGGTAGCCGGGACTGCCGGGATCATTCCAGCGAAAACTCTCAGGGTGCTGTCCCAAGGCGGGGTCGTGGGGAAACAGATTGATCAACTGGCGCACCCTGAGTACGCTCTTTTCCAGTTCTTTCGGGTCGACCGCTACCTTGTGGATCTTCAGGTCGCCTTGTTGACTGGCTACAAAGGAGTAAACGCCGTCGTCGGATACAAAATAGAGCACTGCCGTGGTATCGGCCGGAATCGATTTCTTGAGTTCCAGGAATTCGACCGGGCGCACCGCCATGGCTCCTTCATACTGAGGATGGCTGCGGCGCAGGTCGGCCACCACCCGCTGATACTCGCCTTTGGTGCTGGCCAGCAACTGCTCGCTGGCTTGTGCGTCCTTCCCCTGCAGTCGCTCATCGGCCACCTGCCGTTCCAGGGCGGCCGTTTCGGAGCGCACCCGCTGGATCTCGCGCATCTGCGTGTTGTCGCGCAGCGAGTCCTGGTTCTGCTGAGCGGCCTGGGCCTGGAGCTGGCGGCTGACGGTTTGGAAGGCGCTGGTTGTCTTGCCACTGCTCAACTGAAGTTTTGCCAGCAGTTGATAGGCCGCTCGGAAGCGGTCGCGGATGGCCCGGCTACCGGCTTCCCCCGCTTCCACCTCCGTCAAGTAGGCTTCCACTCCGTCCACCGCTTGTTGCAAGGACTGGATGGCGGGGCCGTTCTGCCCCTGCGAGGCCAGCAGACGGCCGCGCAGCATTGCCACGCGCGAAATGCCCTCGCGATAGCCGAGTTGCTGATTGACCTTGGTCAGCTGGCTCAGGAGCCGGTCTGTCTCTTTTAGCCAACCCGGCGGACGGAAGCGCAACTGAAATTCGGCCACCGCCCAGCGGGCGTCATCGCTCCCCTGATAGCCGACTCCGCGCAAGGCGCGCTCATTGAGTACGACCGCTTCGGTCGCCAGGTTTTGCGCTTTGGCCAGTTGGGCTGCACTCAGCTTGCCCTTGCTTTCGGCAAGCAACTGCTGAAGTTGAGCCAGGCGAATTCGGGTGCGCTGGCGCATCCAGTCGCCTTCCAAGAGGTTGAAGGCGAAATCGCCCGAGAGGTGTGCCAGCAAACCGCGGATCAATTTGTCTGCCGCCTTTTCTTGCTCGCGCACCTCCGGCTCGCTTTTGACAAGGTAACTCTCCACCGTAACCATGGGGGGGATCAACTGGGCGGCCTGCTTGAGCTGTCCCACCCGCAGCGCCTGTTCATGGGCGTCATTGAGCAAGGTCAACATGGCCATCTCGGCGGCATAGCTCTGCGCGTCGTTCTTGGCCTGGGAAGCCTTCTTGACGACCTCCTTGAGGAGATCCACTTCGATCATTAGCGATTTGCTGAGACGTTTGTCTTCAGGGGAATCCTCGGGGATGTCGCGGATCAGATAAAAGTCCGCCATGCGTTCCAGCCAGAGAGTGCTTAAGTGGCCGAAAACCCGTCCCAGAATGGCGACTTCGAAGGGGTTGGCCTGCTTGAAGCCTGCCCAGACCGCATCGTGGCGACGGGCGAACTCCTCCACGCTGGTCTCGGGGTTGCGCTCGAACTGCCTCAGTTCGTCAAAACTGCCCGCGTAGAAATGCCAGAAGGGACGCTTCTCTGGAGGAAGCCCGGCCACCACCTGCTTGAATGGCTCTAAGTATCGATTGGTTACGTCTGGAAAGCCGCCCATCCTGCCTGCGTCCAGCAAGCAGGTGTAGAGTTCCAGCAGTTCGTCGGGGTTTTTCTGGGCCCTGGCCATCTCCACCAGCGCGTCGCCTTGTTGGCGGGCCAGCAGGTAACGACCGCCAACCATGCGGGCTTTGGCAAGATACAGACGCTGCTGGTCGGCCTCGGATCCTTTGGCCTGAGCCGGGTTCTTCTCCATCGCCGTGAAAAGGCGTTCGCTCTGCTGGTAATTGCCCATGGCGATGAGCAGTTGGGCGAAGCCGCGCGCCAAAGTGAAGACGTCGTTGAAGGCCATGGGTTGATCGGGAACCTGGGCGGTCAGCAGGCGTTGTTTCAATTCTTCGCCGCCCAGAGCGCGGGCCCAGGTCCAAAAGAGTCCGTTGTAGCGAGCGTCCCTTTCCTCGGGTTTTTGGGCGTTGACTTCCTTCAGGGCCAGGTCGAAGCTGCGCCTGGCCAGCTCAGGGTTGGCTTTCACCAGGTCGATGACTTCCTGTTCGTTGGCGGCGCTCAGCGAGCGGACGATGAACTGGAGCACATCCGCCTGGGCCACCGCTTCTTGGGCGGCCAGAATGCTGGGAACGTGAGGTTGCGCCTGAGCCGGCGCGCACAGGCTCAGGGCTATCAAGCCATAGACGAGTTTCTTTTTCACCAAAGCTCCTTGACGTCTGTTTGCACCTGATGGCGCAGTTCTTTGAGTTCGCGCGCGTAGCTGCCCGACAAGATAGGGAAGCGGCACCAGCTCTTGGGATCCAGGTTCTCGTCATCCAGGTGGAAGCTGGGAGCGTAGCGTTCCCGCTTCCACTGGTTGCGGCAGAACAACTGGAAGAAGCGCTCCACCCAGGTGCACAACTGGCGGGGCGTATATTGGGGGAAGAGTAAATGCAGCTGCTGATAGCATTCCAGCGGTGATTGCTTGTCACGTATGGCCGCCTTTTCAACAGCGTCCAGCAGGTCGTAGGGCATCAAGTCGTCTTCGTCGGTCTGCTTGCTCTCGGGCGGGCGCAGTTCGGCGGTGGGTTGCTGGGCGTTGACCACCTGGACGGCCGGGATGGCACCGAGGTCTTCCGGACCTTTGGCTTCTACCCAGCGCAACCAGTGGCGCAGGTAGTTTTTGTCGATGCCGGCGATGGGCGAAAGTCCGCCTGAGGTGTCGCCGTCCATTGTGGCATAACCGACTGCCGCCTCCGAGCGATTGGAGGTGGAAAGCAAGAGGGCACCGCGCAGGTTGGCCAACATCCACACTCCTGGGGATCGCACCCGGGCCTGGATGTTCTGCAGTGCGATGTCGTCACGCTGCCACTCCAGGCTGCGGCCGATGGCGCCTTCCACCATGCTCTTGTAGCCCTCTACCATGGCGTCCACGTCGAACTCGTAGTGCTGGCCGCCCACCGCTTCGGAGAGGGTGGCGGCGGCCTGGCGAGTCACGTCGCCGCTGTTGCGGGTGGCTTGATAGACGGTGGTGAGGATTTCCTTCATGGCTTGCTCGGGGCTTTCGAACTTGCAGCCGGGCCAGAGAGTCTGGTTGAACTGGTCCGAGCCGAGTTCCTTCCAGGCGGAGAGGACCATGTAGTAAATCAGGCAGGCGATGGCCGAACTGTCGGCCCCTCCAGAAAGGGAGAGCACAAAGCCACGTGAGCGACTTTTGCGCATGTAGTCCCACAGGGCCAGGCGCTGGGCGCGCGCAAATTCTTCCTCTTTCTGAAAGTCTCCGTGCTCCCAGCTCTCGTGCTCCGGTTCCTCCAAACTGGGGGGGAGGGGCGGAAAGCTGAAAGAGTGACGGATTTCGGCTTCCTCTTGCAGATTGGGTCGGTAGGAAAACAGTCGGGCCTGGCCCATGCGGTTTTGCTGGATGTCCAGGGTGGCGGCGGTAATGCTTCCCGGCCCGAAACGGAAGCGGGCGCCGTTGGCGATCAACTGCCCGCCCGAGGCGATGATGGTGGAGCCGTCATAGAGGGCACGGCCGGCTTCGTTGCCCAGCAGGTTGGCGTAGACGTAGCCCACTCCAAAGGCGCGCGAGCCCTCCAATACAAAGCGTTCGCGCACGGCCTGCTTGCGGAAGGCGAAGTGGCTGGCGCTGGGGTTCAAAATGATGTCTACGGCTCGTCCGGCCAGACTGGCCCCGGGGCGAGTGGCCACCCAGGCGTCTTCGCAAATCTCGAAGCCGATGCGCAGGCCGCTCAGTTCGAAGATGAGGTCGCCCACAGGAAACTCTCCCTGGGCGGTGACCACGTGATTCTTGACGCCGGCCGGCCAGGCCTTGAACCAGCGCGGTTCGTAGTGGATGCCGTCGCCGGCCAGATTCATCTTGGCCACGAAGCCGAGGATCCGCCCATCGGCCACCAGGGCCGCGCAGTTGTAGACGGCTTTGCGCACCATGAGCGGTAAGCCCAGGCTGACCACCATGCCCTGTGTGTCGGGCAAAACCTCCTGGAGCGCATCCCAGGCGGTGCGCTGCACCGAGGGGGACAGAAAAGCGTCTTCGCAGCCGTAGCCGGTGATGCACAGCTCGGGCAGGCAGAGAATGCTGGCCGACTCGGCGCGAGCCTGACGAATGGCCCCGCGAATATTGTGCAGATTGTTGTCCCAATCCAGCGGGGTTTGATTGAGGGCGGCCGCGGCCACGCGAACTCTCATAGTGATTCCTCTTCCTCGGGGGTCTCAGGGGGGACTGGAGGAACTTGTTCCTCCTGGCGTCCTCCCCCTGGGACCCCCCTCTTCATCTTAGGGATTGCTGCAGGTGCTCCACCAGCAGCGGTGCGATGGAATGAACCTTAAGAAATTCGCTCTCGAGCTGGCGGGCGCGCGGGTGTGTGTCGGTGACGGCCAGGGAGCGGATCACTCCGGAGGTTTCGATCTTTTGCAGGGCCTCGGCCGGGAAGATTCCGTGGGAGGCGACCGCGTGCACCTCGCGGGCACCGCTGTCCAGATAGGCGCGGGCGGCCGAGAGCAGACTTCCGCCGGTGCGAATCATATCATCGTAAATGATGACCTTACGGTCTTGCACCAGGGCCTGCACGGCCTTGACCTGTGTTTCGGCACCGGAGACCCGCTGTTTGAACACAAAGGACATGCCGACGCCCATTTCATTGGCCAAGGATTCCACCCATGCGGCCCGGCCGGAGTCGGTGCTGGCTAGCACAAAGTCTTCCCCACACAGTCTGTGGCACATGTCTTTTACGATTTCCTTGGCGTACAAGTGGACATGACGGCAACCGCCTTCCAGATAGTGGGGGATTCCGGCGGAATGCAAGTCTACGAAAACCAGATGGTTGCCCAGGTCCGCCTGGGGGATAGCCGACAGCAGGCGGGCGCGCACTTTGGCGGTGACGATCTCGCCGGGCAACACCGAGCGTTCCATGGTGGAATAGCCGAAATAGGGGATGACCAGGGTGAGGCTGCGCGCCTCGTTGGCGAGCTGATTGGCCAGTTCAAACAGCTCCAGCGTGCAGTGTACGTCGCAGGTACCTCCCAACAGGATGACGGTGCGTCACATGAACTGAGAAAGCACGCGCTGGTAGCGCTCGCCGTCGGGAAATCGCTCCACCTCAACCTGACCGCGCTGCCAGCCGCCTAGCTGACAGAGGCGATCACCTAACTCCTGGTAAGCCTGGATGGAGAATACGCAAATGTCGGACATGGCTGAGGTCTTCGCAACCCAACCTTTCACTTCCCTGGTAGGCCGCCGGAAGTGAGGGACGAACCATATCGGCCATGCGCGATTGGCTGGCCGTTACCGTGCCCGTGGGGTTGCTCTTGTTGGCGGTGAAGGGCTGGCTGGCGCCCTGGGACGCGCGCCTGACCGACCCCTGGTTCGTGGATGTAGCCCATCACCTCAAGGTGGATGATCGCATTCGTCTGGTGGAGGTCGACGATCAAAGTCTGAGTGACTTGAAGGCGCCCGTCAGTTTCTGGGCTCCTCATTTTTCCAACGCCTGCGCGGCGCTGATTCGGGCCCAAGCCAGCGCGGTGGGCCTGGACTGGATTCCCTACGAAATGGATCAGGCGGTTTTCGATTCGCTGCGGGTCCATTATGCTGAACTGGGCACGGTCGGGGAAAATCCCTGGTTGCCGCTCCTGCTTGCCAGTCAGCAGCGCCAGGGCCCGATTCTGGTCCAGGGCATCTATCCTACCAATATGCAGCGCCATCTTTCGGCGCCGCCGGCCGCTCAGGCCCAGAACGGTCCGACTCAGGAAATCCTCTCCATCGTGGGCGCCGAGCAACTGGCTTTTTTGAATCTAAGCCGAGATTCGGACGGGGTTTTGCGTTCCCAGACGGTAGTGCCGGTCCGCTTGCAGGAGCCGCTCTGGGGGGCCTCGGTGTTCCCCCCGTTCGCGGCGCGCCTGGCCGAAGTGGCCCGCAAGCAACGCATCGATCCCGCCCACCCCGTCTTCGAGGGGCGCTCCCTGCCGCTCGATCCGGACGGACGGCTGCGGGTGCTTTACCCTGCGCCCGGGCGTTTCCCCCATTTTAGTCTCAGTCAGGTGCTGGCCTGGCGCCACCAGGAAGCCCGTCTGCGCCGGGAGTTCGAGGGAAAAATCGTGCTCATCGGGCCGGGAACCAAGCTCTTCCAGGACCTGGTCTCCACGCCGGTGGGAGAAACTTACGGCGTGGAAGCGCACGCAGCCACTTTGAACGCGCTGCTTACAGGAACCTGGGTGGAAAGGTTGCCCTCGGGCTGGGAATCGACTCTTTTGCTTTTCTCGGTGGGTCTTGGCGGGGCGGTGGGACTGGCGCTCTCGACCTCATGGAGTCTGCCCCTTCTGCTTCTGGGAGAGGCGTGCGTCTATGCCGGAAGCCGCGGCCTTTTCCAAGGGCGACACCTGCTGCTGCCGGTTCTGCCTGCAATGGTCGGATTGGCGGTGGCCTGGGCGCTGGGGGCGGCGCTGCGAGCTCGCCGCCAGAGTGATCGCGAAAATTACCTGCGACAACTGTTCGGGCGTTATGTTTCCCCGGCGGTGATGCAGGTGTTGCTGCGTGATCCTGGCGAGACCGCCCTGGGGGCGGTCAGCAAGCGCCGCATTACCGTGCTCTTTTCCGACATTAATGGTTTCTCGGGACACTGCGAGAAAACCACGCGCGAGCAGATCATGGGCATGCTCAACGACTATTTTGAGCACATGAACCGCATTCTTTTCCGTCATGGCGGCACCATCAAGCAGTTTGTGGGCGACGAAATCATGGCGATGTTCGGGGCTCCGCTGGAGCATCCCAAGGCGGAGGAGGCGGCCGTGCTGGCAGCGGTTGAAATGCTGCGCCATTTGACGGCTTTGCGCGCGGCCGACCCTCAAGAGGAACAGGGTTTTTATCACATCAAGGTGGGCATTCACAGTGGGGACGTCATTCTGGGCAATGTCGGCTCGCTGGAGCGCACCGAATACGCGGCCGTGGGGGACGACGTGAACCTGGGCTCGCGCATTATGAATATGACTCGGAGCCTGGGGGGTGAGGTTCTGATCAGCCACGAGGTCTATCAGAAGGTTAAGCACCTGCCGGGCATCGGCTTTGTGCCCAAAGGAGCTCATCCAGTCAAGGGACGGGTCGAGCCGGTGGAAATTTACCAGGTGGTGCCCGAGTAGCTATTGCTTTCTGGGCGGGAAGGACCGGGCTTCGGGCACGGTCACCTGCAGAAGATACTGCATGCGCTGGGCCGCCTGAACCTCCCAGGGGTTCCGCTTGCCGCGGGCTGGCTCAAACTCCGGGTTCGGGTGGTTGATCTTCCACCTTAGAAATTCGTCGACACGCTCACCGCTAAGAACGATCTTTTTCTCCAGTTCCAGTTGGGTGGCCCGGGCGTTTCGCTCCGTTTGTCGGAGCTGAACGATCGCCTCGGCACGGAGCTTTTTTTCCGCGGCCAGTTCGGCGGCGTAGTATTCGGCTCGGGTCTTGAAATAGACGTACTGGGCTTCCAGCGATTTGATGCGCGCATCCGCCGTTTCACGGCGCGCCCGCAACACCTTGTTGGTTTCCAACGTGAGCATCTGGCGCTTTTCGAGAACTTCCAGTTCGCGAGCCTCTTGCGCACCGGGCTTAAACTGGTTGACGGCGGGAGCGGCTGCTCGTTCGAACTGAGTCATGGCATTCTCGCCTAACTCCAGGTAGCGTTCGAATTGACTGGTGACGTCTTGTTTGGCGTCAAACTGGTCGTTGGCTTGCACCATGTCGTCTTGCAGCACAAAGGCCTCACGGGACACCAGGCCAACCTTGTTCATGTTCTCTTCCAATTTGGCCAGGCGGTCATTGAGGGCGCGGTTTTCGGTTTTCAGCCGAGTGACCTCGGACTTGAGAGCCTCGCTCTGATCGGCGTTGCCCAGACCCCGGTCGCCATAGGCCAGCGGGTTCGGTGCGGCGGGTTCAGTCGCGGCCGTCTGCCCCGTTTTGAGTCCGAGCTTTTTTTCCAGAACAGCCAGCCGTTGCTCCAGTTCGATTCGCTTGCCTTCGAGCATCTGGGCGCGCGCTTCGGCCGCCACGCGGCGGGCCGTTTCCCGGTCCAGTTCAGCCTGGGTCATTTCCAGCTTGGCGACATACTGAGCCAGTTCTACGTCGGATTTTACAGCCGCTTTGCCCGAGGCCGGCTTCATTCCCCGGGCCAGCACCCAGCGGTCGCCGCCACCATAAGAGAGCCAGGGAGTCTGTTTCTGGTTCAGCTTGGCCACGGCGACAGGAACCTGACTGCCGACATAGTCTGAGAGTCCCTGGAGGTTGATTTCGCCCTTGTCGTCGACGGCTTTTTCTTTGAGTCCGGCCACCAAATAGTAGGTGTAGAAACCGTGTTGGAATTCTTCGGACTCCCAGGAGCGCTCGCCGATTTTGCAGGAAAACATGGTGGCGCTTCGATCCTGGCCCACATCGGTGCGGGTGAAGCTAACGTCTCCAAGGCTGTTCGGCTCGCGACTGGCGCTGTTGCGACAGGCGTCCAGCACCAGCCAGACGTTGGCGGCTTTTACTTTGGATAAATAGTCCATCAGGGCCGCGCCGG
The DNA here is from genome assembly GCA_022842865.1 of Vulcanimicrobiota bacterium. Lineage (GTDB taxonomy): Bacteria > Vulcanimicrobiota > Xenobia > Xenobiales > JADMJV01 > JADMJV01. Next base: position 20,989 of record JALHOV010000039.1, read on the forward strand.
GCAGAGAGCTGACCCCCAGGGTCAGGGTATTGCTGTTGTCGGACTCCTCCGTGAGCAGATAAGGCTGCTTGTCCATGCTGATGCCGTGGCCTGCAAAGTAAAAAATGATCGTGTCTTCGCGCTTGACGTGGGAATTGAGCCAGGCAAGTCGATTGGCGATATTGACGGCCCGGGGATGGCTGGCGTCGTCTGGACTGTCGGAGGTGAGTAGGAAGACTTGAGCCTCAGGCACCTTAAGCGTTTGCTTGATGGCCTGGGCAAAGATGTTGGCATCCGATACGGCGTAGCGTAATTTCGGCACATTCGGGTTGAGATAATTATCGATCCCAACCACGACCGCATATGTTTTGCCTTCGCCCCAGGCCGCGCCGGCCAAACAGCTGAGAACAAGCAATCCTTTTCGCATCATTCAAGATTCTGGCGCTGCCCGGTCGCCCCTGCCTGGCCTATTCATGCATAAAAAAAGCGCCCCATTTCTGGAGCGCTTTTTTCGGACAGGCGCTTACCCCTTGAGGAAGGCTGCTGCCTGTTGAGCCGCTTGACCATCCTGGGCGTTCACCACCAGAACTTGGGAGGACAGTTTATCGCGGTTGGCGTCGACGAAGGCCGCGAACTTCTGATTGAAGGGCTGGTCCATCGGGATTCCCTCCAAGTTGCCGCTCAGGAATTTCGCAACGTAAGCCGAGCCGTTGTCGACACGGTTTTTTCCCGCATCCCAAGCGGGTTTCTCGTTGGAGCTGTTGTCGAGCACTACCGCCTTGTTCCCCTGGTCGATGGCGTGTTGGAAATCGCTGATGGCAGCGTTTCGTCCCCCGGTTAAGAGGAAGCTGTTGGAAAGCACCGAGGTGGCGCGGCTGTACTCGTCACTGTTCGGGAAAGCGAACTTGGGCACGGATCCGAACGTGTTTTTGTTCATTTCTGGCGAGAAATTGTCCGGGTTGACATATTCCAGGTAGTTGTCGGCCGTCACGTAGCCTACCGGTAATCCGGCCTTCTGAGCCACTTCCGACGAAATTGCGTCGATACTTCCTTTGTCTGCGGTGGGGCTGGTCAAGAGAGCCAGGTCACCTCCCAGAGCGTCGGAAAGGTTGGTCAGAAACTCGCGCGTCGGGCCTTCGTAGCCCGCCGGGGGGGCGGAATAGCCGGCCGTAGCCAACTGCACGTTTTTGCCGCCCAGTTGCTCCTGCATGAAACCCTTGGCTTCTTCCGCGTTGTTCAGGAAGTTGATGTTGAGGGCGTCCACTTTCTCAGGCGTCATTTTGAGGCTCGCCAGGCCCTCCGCGTCCATCTGGCGCGAGTTGGGAGCTTCTATGCCCCCGCCACCTTGCAGATGGGATGCGGCTTCTTTAATAGCGCCAGCATCGTTCGCGTCGACCGAAATGACTTGTTTGGCAATGGCTTCCTTATTCTCTGCCAAGAACTTGGCCGTCTCCTGGTTGAAGGGGTTGTCCATGGGAATGCCGTCGGTGTTGCCGGCCATCATCTGGCTGAGGTAGGCCGAGGCGTTGTCAACGCGATTCTTCTTTGGATCCCAAGAAGGCGCTTTGACGTCTTCATTGGTCAGGACCACCACCTGGTTGCCGTTGAGGACAGCGTTCTTGAAGTCATTGATGGAGGCGTTGCGGCCCCCCGTGACCAGAAAGCTGTTGGATAGCTCAGCGGTGGCCTTGGAGTAAACGTCGGCGTTAGGGAATGCCAGTTTGGGCTGAGTGCTGAATTGGCTCTTGTCGATGTCGGTGGGGAAGTTGTCGGGGTTGACGTAGCCCAGATAAGAGTCGGCGGTGATGTAGCCGAGCGGAGCACCGGCGCGTTGACCGACCGTGCTGGTGATGGCGTCGATACTGCCCTTGTCGGCGGTGGGGCTGGTGACCAGGCCGATTTTGCCATCGAGTTCGGCGGCCAGGCCGCTGAGGAACTTGGTGGTGGGTGCTTCATAGCCTTCGGGCGGCGCCGAGTAGCCGGCGGTGGCCAGCTGAACGGGCTTGTCGCCCATTAGATTGTTGAAGTGCTCCTTGGCTTCGGCCGGGTTGTTCATAAATTTCATGTTTTGGGCCGAGACCGTGTCGGGCGAGAGCTTGAGGGCTTCCAGATCAGGAGTGCGCGTCGACTGCGGGCCGCTGGCCGGCAGGAACTTGGCGAGAAAGCCATCGATAGAGGCGCTGTGCTCGGCAACCGGAGTTTCCGTCATGATCAGCGTACCGCCCTGACCGTTGGAGATTCCCGGACCAGGAGCAGGCTGTTCCGCAGGGGCTTGCCGGGGCGCTTCGCGCGGGGATTCTGCGGGAGTGGCATCGGGCGCCGGGCCAGGGGCAGGAGTTTCAGCGGGGGCGCGCTGGCCCGAGAGGGTAACCTGTTCGCCAGGAACCGTGCCTTCGGGCTGGACTTCTGCCTTGGTCACAGCGGGGCGACTCGTTTGGATCGGCCCTCCCGCGTTGACCCCGGATACAGAAGGGTTGAAATGGATCGCCATGTTTTGCTGCTCCTACTCTGTTACGTCCCGCGGATGTTATCATTTTGTTAACCAGGGGACAATGCGAAGTTCGTTAACCTTCCCTCATAACCTACTGGCGGGCCCTGAAAGTAGGCTGAAGCAGAATCCTAGCGACCTTCGTAGTGGAGGGGGCGTTTGGCCAGAAAAGACTGCATGGCTCGGGCGGCGTCCTGAGTTTGGGCCATGCGGTCGATGGCCTCGGCTTCCTTGTCCAGCCGTTCGCGCACCCATTCGGGCGGGTTGAGCAGGCGTTTGCTCTCGCCGAAAGCCAGGGTGGGGCCTTTGGACAATAATTCTAAACGCTGCCAGGCCCGCTCTTCCAGGCGCTCGGGATGGAGCACTTCGTGAACCAGCCCTAACTCTCGAGCCTCGGACGCGCTCAAAGTGCGATCGTCGTAAAGAAGGCCCTGAGAGCGGCCCATGCCGATCAGTTGCGGCAGGCGAAAACTGGAGCCTCCATCCATGGATACGGCCACCTGGGGGTAGGCCAGCCGGAAGGAGGCGCGCTGACTGGCCAGGCGCACGTCGGCGCACATGGCGATGGACATTCCACCCCCGGCAGCGGCGCCGGCCACCGAGCAAAGAACTGGCTTGGGGGCGGTGAGCATGATTTCGCAGACCTGATGCATGGCCCGAACCAAGCTGGAGAAGGCGCTCGGGCCTTGCTGCGCGGCCCAGCGCAGGTCAGCGCCTACGCAGAAACTCTTGCCCGAGGCGTCGAGCAGAATGGCGCGGATTTCGGGGTTGGCCGAAGCCGCCTGGAGCACCTGGGCCAGCTGTTGGCACAGATCGGGCGTCAGACCGTTGTGGGGCGGGTTTTGCAGGCGCACGCGGATCCACTGAGGACCCAGCGTGGATTCGACCAGACGGCTCACGCCGGTGGCAGCAGACCTTGGAGCACGTCCTGAATACGCTCGGACCAGGAGCCTTCACTGTGGGTGGCCCCGGCGATTTCGTGATACATCAAACCCTTTTGGTTTTGGGCGATGAGCACGTCGCGCAAGGCTCGTGTGTTGTCCAGTGTATCGGGCACCCCGTTTTTGTCGTGGTCGCTGGGACTTTCCTTGTCCCCCATATCTAACCAGACTCGGTCGGGCCGCTGCGTCGGGGGGTGGTCCTTCCATTGCGCAATCATATCCTTTTCGGCGAACCAGAGCGAAGGTGAGATCGCCCCTACCAGGCCAAAGGTGTTGGAGTGAGCCAGGCCCATGTAGAGCGAGAACAATCCGCCCATCGAAGAGCCCAGGACGCCGGTGTTCTGCGGGCCCGTCTGGGTACGGTAGGTTTCGTCGATCTGAGGCTTCAGGTCTTGGGTCAAAAATTGGGCGAACTTCTCGGCTCCACCGCCGCCGTACTGTGGATCGGCTTTGGGTGAATATTCCTCGATGCGCTTGGGACCGCCATTGGAGACGGCCACGATGATGGCTTCGCGCATTTTTCCTTGAGCCATGGCTCGCTGGGCGGCTTCATCCATATGCCACTCTTGACCCTGGAAGGCCGTGCCCTTTTCGAAAACGTTCTGGCCGTCCATAGCGTAAAGGACTGGATAGTCTTTGTCGGGGCTCTCTTTGTAGCTGGGAGGCAAATAGACCCAGACCTGGCGGTTGTCGACCTCGTGGTAGCGGATGTCGCCGGTCATGCTCCAGCCCCAGGCAGAGGGGCCCTCGGGTCTCTTCCTTGGTTGCGCTGGCGAACTGGCGACATTGCGAATCATAGACTGATTGTCCGCCCTCGGACCGCTGGAATTCAAGCGAGGTTTGTTACGGTACCGCCGATA
>JALHOV010000040.1:0-9354 GCA_022842865.1 Vulcanimicrobiota bacterium
ATCGAAGAGCGTAAAAAAGACGAGGGGCTGCAAGCTGAAACAGCCGCCGCTACTCAGAAGCCAACCGACGTGAAAGAGGCGGAAGAAGTCAAAATCACGTCCGAGGAGCAGGCGCTTTTCGACGCCCAGGCCGAGGTGGACAAAGAGTTTGCCGCCCAGCTGGCCAACGATCCCGCCCTGCAGGCCAAGTGGGAAGCCGATCCCAAGAGCGATTACATCAAGCGCCTGGCTGAAAAGCTTGGCGTGACCCCGGAAGAGGCCGTCAAGAGCCTCCAGGCCGTGAAAATCAAGGTCAAGAAGATGGTGACCAACGTCAAGCTGGTCAAACGGTTTGAATATCACTGTCCTTATTGCGGCGGCATCAACAGCCCGACGTGTGCCTACATCGGCCAGAGCCTGGATTGGAAGATCCAGCACTCGCTCAAAAAGCCGTGGAATGAAGAAGTCAAAGAGAACAAGGAAGTCGAGGTCGAGGTCAATCGTGATTAATCCGAATCCGACTCCCAGCTCCATCAAGGCGCAAGAAGGCCTGAAGGCGATGCCGCGCGGCAGCGTGAGCCAGCAGGCCAAAGCCGGCGACTCTTTTGTTTCCAGCATCGGCCAGGAAGCCACCGAGAAGGCCGAGCGCGAACTTTGCCGGGTCGTTCAGGAAGCCAGCGGGAAGGTCGTTTCTGACGCCGGCAAAGCCGCCCTCTCGCGAGCCGCCCTGAACGTCTTGGCCCAGGGCGTGACCGGTTCGCTGGGTGGCGTGCTGGCCGGCGTGGGCCTGCAAGTCATGGACAAGGCCAACGCCACTCCTCAGCAAGATCAGGTGCAGGTCGGTCAAAAGCTGCTCGGCGAAATCGCCACCAGCGCCGAGAGTGATGCCGAGAAGACCCTGTCGGGTATGGCTCAGACCACCCTCAATCGGCTCGACACCAACGCTTCCAAAGTGGCTGTGGCTCAAGCCATGCTGCAAGCCATCCACACCGGTCTGGCCACCTCCATGGGCGGTATGTTGGCCGGCGTGGGCGTGCGAGCCATGGCCGGAGTGGGCGAATCGCAGCCCAAGAACCAGGCCGTAGCGGGAGCTCAGTTCCTGCAGAATATCGCCGAGAAAGGCAGCCCGGAGGAGCAAGAGCTCAGCAAGGTGGCCATCAACGCCTTCACCGCCGCCGATAGCCACGGAGCCCGCAGCGCCGTGGCCAACGCCGCTCTGTCGGTCATGGCGTCGGGAGAAACGGCTTCGCGCGGCCAGAACCTGGCCAAGATGGGCCTACAGGCCGTCCAGGCCACCGATGGGGCCGAAGTCAAAAACCGCTGCAGTGTCGGATTGCGTTTTCTGGACGGAATTGCCGACCAAAGCGCGGCCGGTTCGACCGAAAGCCTGATGGCCAAAGTGGCGATTGCCGCCTGCGAAGGCATGGATGATTATGGCGCCCGCGCCGCTGTGGCCCAGGCCACGCTGGCCGGACTCAACCAGAGCGGCGAGGTGGCGCTCGAGCAGCGCTTAGCCGAGGCCGGCGCCACTGCACTCCACCAAATTGCCGTCACTCAGCCCGTCAACCGCGCCAGTGCGGGCGCGACTTTTGTCAACGCCGTCATCGAGCACACCACGGACGAGACCCGCCGTGGCTTGGCCAAGGAAGCCCTTCAGAAGGCGGGTGAGTCTTCCAGCTACGATACCAAGGCCCAGTTGCTGGGCGATTTCCTGAGCTCGTGCGCCCCCGGTCTCACTCCGCCGCTGACCAAAACCAGCGAAGAGGTCCAGCCAATCGAGACCAAGCCGGCTGCGGCCGCTCCCGTCGCGGCGGAGAAGCCGAAGCTAGACGAAGCCAGCGCCGCCGAGCTGAAAAAGGTCAAAGACGCCGTGACTGACCAGGTGAAAGGCGACTGGGGCAAACGCCTGGACGAAGAAGTCGCCAAGGGTCTGGAGGCGGGCAAAGTGCCCGACCCCAAGGAACTTGCGGGTCAGTTGTTCGCTCAGAATTGGAGCGACTGGGAGGGCAAGATTGCGGGCGCCGTTCAGGAAAACGAGAAGGTGAGCGCCCTCAAGCCCGAGCAGCAGGCCGACCAGTTGAGCGAGGAGGCTATGAAGAAGTGGGCCGAAGCCACTCCCGCCCCTCTCACCTTTGGCGAGACCTTCGTGGCCCGCACGGTTGAGCCGAGCAAGCTCAGTGGCGCGGACGACAAGGATCGGGAGCTCCGAACCAAGGTCATCCACAACCTGGCCAAGGCCCAGTTGCCGGCGGATGGCCGCGACACGGATTTGTTGCGTCAGGTGCTGGACGTGCTGCCCACCACCGTGCTCAACGACCTGGAGAAGGCCAAGTATTCCGTGACCGTCACGCGCGACCGCGTTTCCAATGCTCACGCCAAGCTGGAAGGCAAAATGGAGAACGGCGCCCTCACCGATATGAACGAAGGCGCTCACATCGTGGAAGCCAACCAGAATCCCCGCATTCTGGTCCGCTCTCATTGGAAGCGGGGCGAGCTGGAGATCGATCCGGCCACCCTGCTGCGCGAGATCGGGCGCACTTACGACAAGTCCGGCCAGCTCACCAAGTTCCTGGCCGACTCGTTCAAGAACGAAGTGGCCGGCGTGCCCAAGAAATATCAAGGCAATGCCGCCGATTTCACGGCCGAGATGTTCGTCCGTTACACCATGGACCCCGAGCGTTGCGGGCGTCAGTTCCCACTGGCCACCGCCGCTTTCGAAAAGGCGGGCTGGAATAAGCAGAACTTCAACCGCAAGGCCATGGCCGATCTGCAGCAGTCGAAGGACCCGGTGGTCAACATCTCTCCCGATCCTTATCAAGAGCTGCGCACCTTAGAGGAACTTAACAAGGTGCAAAAGGCCAAGGGCGTGCCCGTGTTACCCTATCGCTTTGAGATTCAAGGGGATGCCAACCATAACGTGGGAGCTCTGGTCGATCGCCTCGGGGAGGTGTTGCGCGAGTCGCGCAGCCCGGGATTGGCCAAATATTCGCCCGGCGAGGGTGCGGTGCGCATTCCCACGGCCACGTTCAACAATCCGGCCGACCTGGAGAAGTTTCTCAACGAGCAGGTCCAGAGCGGTCGCGGTTCCTTCCTGGTCCTCGACGACCTGGGCTCTCTTCAGACCGACAGCCCGGGATTTGCCACGCTGTCTAAATATGTGGAACGTTTTGGTGGTCAGACCCCGCTCTTGCTGCAAGGCTCGGGCTCGGACTTGAATCGGCTGCGCGAGGCCCTGCCCACCGCCGTGCAAAAGCGCTTCACCACCGCGCCATTAACGGCCGGCATGATCACCGAACTGGTCTCTCAGAACGCTGCTTCGGAAGGTTATGACCTTAGTGCCGAAGCCAAAGAAGCGCTGGGGACCAAGGCCAAGGACGGCGAGATCAGCCAGATGTTCGCGCTCTGGAACGGAGTGAAAACCTCCCAGACCAACCGCACCACCGATCTGTTGCCGTTCCTCAAGACCAACCCCATTGGCGTGCGCCGTGTGCTTACCACCGACATCAAGAACGCCAAGATGTCGCGTGAGAAAGATCCCTTGGAAGAAATGGAGCGCCTGGTCGGCCTGGGCAACGCCAAGAAGGAACTGCGGGCCGTGCTGGCCCAGGTCAAGCTGCAGAAACAGCAAGAGGAGTTCGGCATGACCGCCGAGCGCCCGCGCCTGAACCTGCTTTTTGAAGGCAACCCCGGAACCGGTAAAACCACTGTGGCCAAGCTGTTTTCCGACGCGCTCACGCGAGTGGGCTACCTGAAGAACAATAAGTTCAAAGAAGTGCGTGTGCAGGACCTGATCACCGGCGGCAAGCCCGAAGAGAACGTCAAGAAGCTCTTCGAAGGGAACAAAGGCGGCGTCATCTTCCTGGACGAGATGCACCAGCTCAAGGACAGCCCCGAGGGACGTCTGGCCTTCCGGGCCATGATTCCTTACCTGGGTCACCCCGAGTATGCCGACACCGTTTTCATTGGCGCCGGCTACAAAGGCGAAATGCGCGACCTGATCCGCGATGTGGACGATGGTGCCGAACGCCGTTTCACCTCGGTTCCCTTCGATGATTACAGCAAGGACGAGCTGGGCAAGATCCTCGACAAGATGGCCGTGGACAAGCAACGCGTCATCGACGAGCCCACTCGCGAGGCGGCCCTGATGCGTCTGGAGCGCGAGCGCCGCAAGATGAAGAACTTTGGCAATGCCGGCAGCGTTGGCTCTATGATCGAGATTGCGATCAAGAAGCAGACGGCCCGGCTGAGTGAAGGGGAAGTTGCCCTCACCAAGGAGGCCTTGATGGGCCTCATTCCGGAGGACTTCGCCGCCGAGAAGGTGCTGAGTCCGGCCGAAGTCTGGAAGGAAATCGACGCCCTCGAAGGCCTGGACACCCTCAAAAAGGAGCTGCGCACCATTTGCGCTTCGATCGAATACGACCGAGAGATGGGCAACGACCCGCTGGAAAGCTTCGAGCCCTACTTCATCCTGGACGGACCTCCCGGCACCGGCAAAACCACCATGGCACGCCTGATTGTCAAGCTGATGGCCGCCTACGATATCATTCCCAGCGCCGGTCTGGCCGAGAGCCAGGGCGCTGATCTGCAGGCTGGCTTCATCGGCCAGACCACCACCAAGGTGCAAAAGCTGTTCGAAAGCATGTGGGGTCAGGGCGGTTTCATTGACGAAATCGGCGGCCTGGCCAGAGCTCCCGAGGCCTTCCAGGCGGACGCTGCCAAAACCATGTTAAAGCAGATGGAAGACCATAGGGGGCGGTTCATCCTGGTGGTCGCGGATTACGCCGACCGTGTCAACGAGTTCCTCAACGTCGATCCGGGCATTGCCCGCCGCTTTGGACACCGCTTCAGCCTGGAACCGCTGAGCGTCGAAGGCGGCGTGCGTTCGCTGTGCAAGCAGTTGGGTGGCAAGGACCTGACCCTGACCGAGGAAGTCACTGCCCTGATCAGCACGCGCATGAAGGACCTGCACGCGGCTCCCGATTGGGCCAGCAGCGGTGACGTGCGCAAGGTGCTCAACTCCATCGTGACCAAGCAGAAAACCGCCTTCATGAACGCCCGCAAGGCCGGCCGCCAGGTCGACCCCAAAGCGCTGCTTCCAGAAGCAGTCAACGGCGGCTTCGACAGCTTGATCAAAGAGAAGAACGCCAAGGGTCCGCAGAAGAAGTCTTTCGCGGACGAAATGCGCGAGTTCTTCAACAAATAGTGAACCCTCTCAACGGCCTGAGCAGTACCCGATTGCGAGCCCAAGCGGCTCTTCAAGCGCTGCCTCAGGTCGCTGGCGAAACCAAGCGGGCTGGCGACGGCGCTATCTATTTAAACGAGATCGTCCAGGAAAGCACCGATGCGCTGGAACAGTCGTTGGGCAAAGCCACCCGCAAAGCCTTTGGGGAGATGACCACGGCGGGCGGTCAGGTGGAGCTTCATCAGGCGACCTTCAAGGCGCTGGTGGCGGGGGTCACCGGTAGCGCGGGCAGCGTTTATGCCGCCGTCGCTCTCGATGCTATGTCTCGCTGTACGCAGGTGGCCGACAAGTCCCATACCGCCAGCGAGTATCTGGCGGCGGTGGGACGAGACAGCGGCGACTCTCTGGAAAAGCTTGTGGCCGGCGAGGCGGCCCGACAGATCATGAGTTTCGATAACTGGAGCTCGCGCCTGACCATGGGTCAGGCCACTCTGCAAGCGCTCTCGGCCGGTCTGACCGGTCCGATCGGCCCGGCTGTGGCCCGGCTGGCCTTGAAGGCGTTGCCCGGCTTTGGTATCGATTACGCCAATCAAAACACAGCCACCACCAGCTACCTGGGATTGCTTTCGAGTCACGGAACTCCCGAGGAGATCATGGTCAGCCAGACGGCCATCCAGGCATTTAACGCCGCCTCCACCTACCCCGGGCGCCAGGCTGTGGCCAAAGAGGCGATGCAAGCGTTGGTGGCTGGAGTCTCGGGAGCGCCGGGGGTCATCCTGGCCGATCTGGCTCTGAAGTCGGTCGCCTCGCTGTCATCCAGCCAGTACAAAGACCGCTCCGAAGTGTCCGACAAGTTCCTGGCCCAGTTGCAGAAGCACGGCAGCACCCAGGAGAAATTGCTGGCTCAGACCATCCTCCGCAACAGCAACGCCTCCGACACCTATACCGCCCGGTTGGCCATGACCAAGGTGGCCTTCCAGGCCATTGTGGCCGGGCTCAGCGGGGGCGACGCCGAGATGCTGGCTCAGCAAGGGCTGGACTGCCTGAAATCGATCAGCGCCAACGAATACGCCAACCGCTCGAACCTGGCCGCCGACTTCTTGACCACCTTGAAAAATCACGGCGACGACACCCAGAAATCGCTCTGCCGGGCCGGACTGACCGCGCTCAATCACGCCGATAAGTATCCTGCCCGCATTAGCATCGGACAGATCGTATTGACCCAGGTGACCGGCAAATCCCGCCAAGGGTTGGGACAGACCCTGGCCTCGGTGGGGCTCCAGGCGGTTCGGGCCATTTCCGGCAGCGAATACAGCAACCGTTCCACCACGGCCCACGATTTTCTCAACGCCATCGCCAAGGACAGCCCCGTTTACAATCAGCAGGTGGTCGCCAGAGTGGCCGCCGCCGCCGCTATGGACCTCGACACCTACACCGCCCGCAATCGCACCTTCGAAACGGCTTTGCAGGCCATGGAAGAGGGTCTCGAGGAGTCTCTGGTGCAGAGTCTGGCCCAGATCGGGGCCAGGGCTGGCTCCGGGATGTCCAACGAAGTGGCCCTTCAGGCCAAGCTCATGGAAGCTTTCGTTACAGCCATCGCCAAGCACAGCGACGACGACGCTCTCACCCGCGCCGCCAACGACTGCAAGAGGCAGGTCCAGGCCGACAAGACCTGGGCCGGACGCATTCGGTTGCTGACCACCTTTCTAAATGACACGGGCAAAGTTGCTTATACCAGCAAAGCGGCCCCCGCGCCGGCTGCTCCGGCCGCGCCCTCTCAGGAAGCGGCCAAGCCCCAGGCTCCGGCCGCGCCCAAGCCAGTTCAAGAAACTCCCGCGCCGAGTCCAAAGCAGCAGATCAACCAGGAGGTTCTCAGCTTGTGGGGTGGCCGCCTCGACCAGGAGCTGGCCAAAGCGCTCAGCCAGGGTCCGGCGCCTGACCCGGCTGCCCTGACGGCCGCAACCTTTGCTTCGGTGTGGCCCGAGATTCAGACGCTGCTCAAGCCCGAGGAGTCTTCGGAGTCGGAAAAATGGAGGGAGTGGGCTCAGGGCTCGCTGCCTCCTTTGAAGTTCGGCGAGGCCTTTCCGCCCTACTCCAGCGCTGCTCACACCTATGGGGGCGTGGACGAGGCCGAACGTGAGAAACGGCGATCCGCCGTGGAGAGCGTGTCTCACTTCGAGCATCCCGCCTCTGAGCCCGACCTGCAGTTGCTGCGCCAGGCTTTGGACGGCCTGGAGCCGGCCATGCTGGCCGAACTCAGCAAGCGCGGCTACACCTTCAGCATCACCCGTGATCGCATTTCGAACGCCGAGAACAGCCTGGATGGACGGATGCAGGGAGACCGCCTGGCCGACATGCATGACGGCGCTCACCTGGTGGAAAAGGGCCAGAAGAGCCGAATCGTGGTGCGGTCTTTTTGGAAAGACGGTCGCTTGCAGCTCGACCCCAGCGCTCTGCTGCGCGAAATCGGCAGGGCCTATGATCAGGTCATCGGCCTCGAGGGCGGCAAGCCCAGTCACATGGTCGAGGACATGGCCGACGCCTGTGCGGCCGAGTTTCACATGGTGCCGGCGCGTTTCCACAACCAGGCCGATTTCACCGCCGAAGCTTTTGCCCGCTTCCATTTGGACCGGGCTCGCTGCGAACGGGAAATGCCGCTCACGGCCGCGGCTCTGGCCCGCAGAGCTCACGGCAAGCATCAGGTTAACCCACGCGCCCTTGCGCAGCTTCAGTCTTCGCCGCCGCCCATCGTCAACGTGCATCCCGACCCTTTGAGCGCCGTGCGGGAACAAGAAGACCTCAATCGCTTGCGCAAAACCCGAGGGCTGGCGGCCGTGCCCTACGTTTACGAGATTCAAAGCGAAGCGCAGCACAACTCCGAGGCGCTGGTCTCGTACCTGGGCCAAACCTTGCGGTCGGCTCGTCACCCCGGGGTGCCTCGCTATGCCGAAGACGACGGCACGGTTCGCATTGATGCGGCCACCTTCAACAATCCTCAGGCGCTGGCTAAGCTGCTGAATAAGCAGATGCAGAATGGCCGCGGCGCTTTCCTGGTGCTGGAGCAGCTGGCCCAGATCTCCGAGGGGAGTGCTGGCTTCAAGGTGCTCAACGAATACATGGAGCGCTTTGGCGGCGAAACCCCCTTGCTGTTGTTGGGCTCGTCTTCCGATCTGCAGCGTCTCAAGGGAACCCTTCCTACCGCCGTTCCCAAGCGTTTCACCAGTGAGCCGCTGACGGCATCGATGATCACCGAGCTGGTGGCTCAGACGGCCGCCCGGGAAGGTTACGACATCAGCGCCGAGGCCATGGCCGCCATCGCTGGTCGCGCCAAAGACGGCGAGCTGGGTCAGATGTTTACCTTCTGGCGGGCCATCAAGTCGGCTCAGACCGAGCGCGACAAGCAGTTGTTGTCCTACCTCAGCAGCACGCCCGAGGGTGCCCGCCGGGTGGTCACCGCCGATGTGAACAGCGCCAAGCTGGCGCTGGATCGCGATCCTCTGGACGAGGTTCAACGCATGGTCGGGCTGGGCAACGCCAAGCGCGAGCTGCAGAGCGTGCTGGCTCAGGTCAAGCTCCAGAAGTACCAGGAAGAGCACGGCATAAGCACCGAGCGGCCTCGCCTGAACCTGCTCTTCGAAGGCAATCCGGGAACCGGCAAGACCACCGTAGCCAAGCTTTTCGCCGACGCGCTGTCGCGGGTAGGCTACCTGAAGAACAACAAGTTTCACGAAATCCGCGTTCAGGATCTCATCTCGGGGAAGCCGGAAGAGAACGTCAAAAAGCTCTTTGAAGAAAACAAGGGCTCGGTGATTTTTGTGGACGAGATGCACCAGCTCAAAGACACCGCCGAGGGCCGCCTGGCCTTCCGAGCCATGATCCCTTACCTGGGGCATCCCGACTACGCCGACACGGTCTTTATCGGGGCCGGTTACCCTGGCGAAATGCGCGACCTCATTCGCGATGTGGACGACGGCGCGGAACGCCGCTTCAGCTCGGTTCCCTTTGAGGATTACAGCCGCTCGGAGCTCGGTTCCATTCTCGACAAAATGAGTGCCGACAAGCAGCGCGTGCTGGATGAGCCCACCCGCGACGCCGCTTTGTTGCGTCTGGAGCGCGAGCGCCGCAAGATGAAAAACTTCGGCAATGCCGGCAGCGTCGGATCCATGCTGGAGGTGGCCATCAAGAAGCAGACG
>JALHOV010000040.1:9364-25136 GCA_022842865.1 Vulcanimicrobiota bacterium
AGACGGCTCGCCTGGGCGAGGCCGAAGGTCCCTTAACCAAGGCCGACTTTACCAACCTCCTGGCCGACGATTTTGCCATCGAGAAAACGCTCAGCCCCCAGGAAGTCTGGAAAGAAATCGACGCGCTGGAGGGCCTGGACCTGGTCAAGAAGGAGCTGCGCACCCTGTGCGCTTCCATCGACTACGACCGCGAGATGGGTAAAGATCCGCTGGACAGCTTCGAACCTTATTTCATTCTGGACGGACCGCCGGGAACCGGTAAGACGACCATGGCTCGCTTGATCGTGAAGCTGATGGCCGCCTACGACATCATCCCGGATGCCGGCATTAGCGAGAGCCAGGGTGCGGATTTGCAGGCCGGTTTTGTGGGTCAGACCACCACCAAGGTGCAGAAGCTTTTCGAAAGCATGTGGGGCCAGGGCGGCTTTATCGACGAAATCGGCGGCCTGGCCCGGGCCCCCGAAGCCTTCCAGGCGGACGCCGCCAAAACCATGCTCAAGCAGATGGAAGACCATCGTGGCCGTTTCATCCTGGTGGTGGCCGACTACGCCGATCGCGTCAACGAGTTCCTGAACATCGATCCCGGTATCGCTCGGCGCTTTGGCCACCGATTCAGTCTCGAGCCGCTGAGCGCCGAGGGTGCGGTCAAGTCTTTGAGCAAGCAACTGGTAGCCAAGGACATGGCTCTCAACGAGGAAACTTCCGCTTTGATTGCCGCCCGCATGAAAGACCTGCACGCCGCTCCCGGTTGGGCCAGCAGCGGCGACGTGCGCAAGCTGCTCAACACCATCGTGACCCAGCAAAAGACCGCCTTCATGGAAGCCCGCGCCGAGGGGCGAACGGTGGACGCCAAGGTGCTCCTGCCGGGTGCGGTGGAAGCAGGCTTCGCTACCCTGTTGCGCGAGAAGGCCGCCAAGGGCCCGGCCAAGTCGAACCTGGAGCGAATGCTCTCCAGTTAACGATGGCTCTTCGCGACTTCCCCCAGCGCCCAGAAGCAGCCTAGCGCGATAGCCATGCCGACGGCGTTGACACGAAACATGAGCGCGGTCTTGCGCGGGCGGGGAACGCGTACCAGCAAGACCAGATTGGATATCAAGACCACTACCGCGGACAGCAGACTGATTCCTTGAATCAAATCGATGGTTTGGTAAATATCCCCGATTCCGATGTCGGGACTGAGCAGGCCCGCGAAGATCAAAGCAAGCTGCGTGAGCATCCATAGGAAAAGACTGGCGAGTAGAGCCATACGAACCCCTTTTAGCGAATAATTTGGTCTTCGTAGCAGTTGACCATACGCGCGTGTTGATTTGGGCGAGTGGGGTCGTTGTAGTACTCGTGAGCTTCGGTGGAGTATCCTCCTGCCGCCAGCGGAGGGGTGGTATCGGTTTGCCCGGTTTTGAAAATGTGGGCCCAACCCCAACCCTCGTTGACATTACCGATCACACGCACGCCCGGTAAGGCCTCACTGGTGCCCTTGGCCAGGTTCTTCTGATTGTCTTGGGCCGTGAAGCAGCCTTGGAAGACGATGAGGGAATGCTGGCTGCGAAACTTCTTGCCAAAGAGCTTTCCAAAGTCGCCGATTTCCTGGTCCTGAGAGTTGCGCAGGCTGATGTGACCGTCCTGGCTGAGGGTGAATCCCTGGCGAGAGCTCTTATCCCAGGAACCAAGGGACTGCTTACTGTTGCAGCCGTGGCCCTGAGCCACCATTTTGACGACTTGACCATCGCCTACGCGCTGACTGATTTCTTTGACCTGCTCGGCGGTGGCCGCTTTGATCACCTTGCCGTCGGCCAAAGTGAAAAAGACGGTGGGGTGGTCGTTCGGGCCCAGAGTGGGTTGAGGATTGGAGGGCTGACAGAACTTTGCCAGTTGGCGTCCGAGGTCCTTGGGCAGATCGGCTAACATCTGCCCTCCGGGGGTGTAATGGTCCTGAGGAGGTGCTTCGGTGTTTTGGGTTTTCGCCGCGGTAGGCCGGTGGGCCGTCGTTTGCAATCCGGTGATTTGGGTTCCGTGAATCTTGCTCATAGGCCGACTTTAGGGCGAGTCGTACTACCAAATTACTACCAAGCCCCCCAATTGTTAACAGTTGTGTCGATCGGCGGGCCTTTCTCCAGCTCTCGCCGCCAGGCAATCCTCAGTCTAAGGCCGGGCCGACGTGCACCGCCGCCACGGCTGCCCGGGAAAGCAGCTCGCGGCGATGCTTTTCGCCAGGCGTGGCGGCCACCCATTGGTAGGATTCGTGCAGCAGGTCGCCGACGATGTCAAAGTGTGCGCTGATGTAGAACAAGCGCTTGCCGTCGGGGGACCATTGCGGCTGCAGGCGGTAGTTGGAGTGGTCGGAGCGCGGTCCGCTGATGTCGTGGGTGGTGCTTCCGCTCAGGCAGTAGACTTGCTGATCGTGAACAAAGGCGAGGCTTTTGCCGTCCGGCGAGAAGGCCAGTTGGGAAAAATCCTGGTCAAATCGGTTGGCCATCGTTTCGTTGCGGGTTCGCACGGGATCCCAGCTCTGTAAGGGGCCTTTTGCATGGTGGGACCACACCAGCCGATCCTGGCTCGGGTCGGAGGCCAGGCTGATCCCCGCCCAACCGTTACGTTCCCAGACTGTGGAACTCTGGCCTGACTGGCAGTCCAGCTGGCGCAGTCGGGTGGCGTCTCCGCCGGATTGCTCCACGGTCCAGAGGTAGCGACCGCTGGCTGAGGCCAGTCCCGCAGGCAGTTCGACGGGGACCGGGTCCTGGCCACGCGTGACTTGAAAGGTTTGTTGGTCTTGTAAGATCCAGCAAGAATCGGCGTCTTTCCAACCGACTCCGCGCTCATCCAGGTCTGCCCTGGCCGCCAGCGGGCGCCAATGAACCACCTGGTCGTCCTGGAGGTGCTCGCCTTGCAGGTACAGGGCCTTGTAGACATCGGCCGAGCTGCGTTCGTCCTCGTAGTGATGTTTCAGGTAGTCGTGTTCGACCAGGGTCAGCAGAATGGGGTATTTGGTCTGAATTTTCATGGTCTGGTTTTTCCTTCGGATTGTTGTGGTTCCAGCATAACCAGCCCGCTGTCCCGGGTGTTTAACTCATGATTTTTCTTCCTTTGCCAAAGTTATTCGTCGAGCCGTTTACGCTTTGGACACTTGCCCTTGGGGCGCTTGCGCCTAGGATGAGCTATGCAGATTTCACGTTTCCAAGCGCCCTCCGTGCGCATCCTCAACAAGCCTGCGGCCCCGCCCAAGTCGGATCCGCCCGAGCCTCCCCAAGGACCCTCGCGCCAGGCCTTCCTCGAAGGCGTCCAGGTGGGCGCCGCCCACTTCGGCGCTCCCGCCGTCGCCGGTCTGCTGATGCCCGCCCACGGCTTCCTGGCTGGAGCGGTCGCCGGAGTGGCCGTGAGCGCCGTGCGCGCCGGTGGCTTTAGCCGCGAGAATGCCGGAGCCATGGTCAGCGCCGGGTTGATCGGCGCCTTCGCAGGTCATGCCGGCTCCCGCTTCGGAGCGACCGGAGCCCTGGCCGCCGCCGGAATCGGCGCTCTCTATTGCGGCCTGCAGATGGTGCGCAACGACATCGAAGGCCGCTAGCGGATCTCCACCACCGTCCCCAGTGGGAGGCTCTGAAACAAATCCTTGATGTCCGGTTCATCCAGGGCCACGCAGCCGAGGGTCCAGTTTTTACGATTGCCGCCGCCATGGATTCCGATCTGACCTCCCAGGCGAGTGTTCTGTGGTGGTTCGCTACGCCAGAACCAGTTCCAGCGCGTCAATTCGATCCAGCTCACCCGTCCTTGTAGCCGTCCGCGCCAGGCGTCGTTTCGATTCGGATAATCCAGACCGAGCCAGAAGCCGAAGGGGCTGTCGCTGGCTTTGCTGCAGATCCGGTAGCGACCCTCGGGCGTTCTGCCGTCTCCCTCCTCCGCTTTGGCGCCCTTCGGATGAAAGCCGAGGCCGATGCGCATGGTCTTCCCCCGATAGACCAGTTCCCGGCAGCTTTTGGTTACGACCACCTCAGGGTTAGGCATCGGAGCTTGCGGCCACGGAATCAGGCCGAGGAGCAGGTAGAAGTAGAGGGCCGCGTAGACGAGGCGGATTTTGCGACTGCGAGTGCGTCGCCAATCCAGCACCATAGCGATGAGGAGTGCCGGCAGACTGAACCAGATCGGCCCCGTTCCTCCGACGGTGAGCAAGTGGTCCAGGAGTAAAACAGCCAGAACGATCACGGCAGAACTCGGCGTCCGGTGGGTCGGCTGGAGAGGGTGGCATAGCATGCCATTCCGGCCAGGGTCCAGATGGGCGGAGCGATTTGTAACGAGTCGGAGGTCAGCGCCAGCGAGTTGATGGCGACTGCAGTCCCGAGTCCGACAAGCAGCCACGCGATGTTTAACTCCATTGGCATAACACGCGCCGAGGCCGTGCACGGTTCAGTGTTTCAGCAGGTTCTCGACCTCGCCATGGTCGGTCTTGAACCCGCGAATAACAAATGACATGTTTTGGACATGCTGAGGACACCATTGCTCCGACAAATGGTCCTAAACTTGAAATATGATTAAAGAACGACGAATCGAACTCGACATTTCCCAACAAGAGCTGGCCGGATGGCTGGAGATTCCTCCCGCGACCTTGTCTCGCTATGAATCAGGGCAACGGAAATGGCCGGCGCCGCTCTACGAAAAGGCCTGCCAGATCCTGGGGCTCCCCTGCAGCAAGTTCCTGGATTGTTACTGGGATTGGGAAAAACACCGCTCTCAATGGAACTGGCCTTCCAATCTGGTCGAAGTTGACCCCGGACAGACCTGGGCCTCCCTGTCGGGCGGCTATGAGTGGTTCTACCGGAAGCGTGATTTCGACCACCAGCCACCCCTGGAGATCAAGCGCTTGCTCAGGGCCGACACCCGTTTGGATGTGATCCCCTATGCCGAGTTCTACCATGCGGGCGCTACCACTGCGTTCGTCAGTATCACGGCCCTGAACCCGCCCGCTCATTTTCTCAGCAAAGAAAATGGTGAGCCTCTCGGGCTGGCTCGTCGAGCCGCCATCCACTTCGAAGGCTGGCTGCTCTGGCCCCAGGTCAACTTCTTACTGAATCACCGCAGGATCCGCGCGGATTTGCTGGCTCACAAAAAGGGAGTCTGGGTGGCCGGCGAGATGGACGGACCGTTGCATCGTCAGCAGTCTCAGTATGACAAGCGCCGCGATGAGCAGCTCAAGATACCGGTGGTAAGATTCAGCGAAGAAGAGATCTTGAGCGGCCGGTTCATCGAAATTTTCCGAGAACGAATGGCCGGGTTTCTGCCCAAGAGAGTCTGCGTCAAAAGCTCCCCCGCACTAGCAGGGGAGATGCCGCGCGGCGCCTGACTTTAAGCCGACGGATCTTGCCAGGTCCCGGCAAGTGGGCCCCCCGCCGCGGGATCTTGCCAGTCCCCGGTAAGTCTTACCGCCTGGCCGACAAGTGGCCCGCCCGCCGCGGGATCTTGCCAGTCCCCGGTAAGTCTTACCGCCTGGCCGACAAGTGGCCCGCCCGCCGCCGGACTTGCCAGTCCCCGGTAAGTCTTACCGCCTGGCCGACAAGTGGCCCGCCCGCCGCCGGACTTGCCAGTCCCCGGTAACATTTACCGCCTGGCCGACAAGTGGCCCGCCCGCCGCCGGACTTGCCAGTCCCCGGTAACATTTACCGCCTGGCCGACAAGTCGGGCCCCCGCCGTCTCGGGACTTGCCAGTCTCCGGTAAGTCTTACCGCCAGGTCCCGGCAAGTGGGCCCCCCGCCATCTCGGGACTTGCCAGTCCCCGGTAAGTCTTACCGCCTGGCCGACAAGTGCCCCGCCCCCGAAAGCCCCAGGAAATTAAAAAAAGCCGACTCGCAGTTTCTAAGGCTGCGAAGCCGGCTAACTAAACCTAGAGACCAACTAACTTTTGGGACCCCGTCAGTCGCCGCGGGGCGACGACTGACGTTCGTCCATTGTTCTTTACTTGTCGACGACGTTCGTCAGGATTGCGTCGATTTCGGGCTTGTCGAGCTCCTCTTTCTTGATGAGGGTTTCGGCCAGATTGGTGAACTGGGCGTCGTTCTTGGTGAGCAGGGTCTTGGCGCGAGCCATCTGCAGGTCGATGATGCCCTTGACGGACGCATCGATTTTCTCCTGGGTTTCAGCCGAGGGAGCCAGGCCCTTGTCGCGGCTGCGAACGTCGACATACTTGACCTTGCCGAGGTCGGAGATGCCGTTGGTGTTGCCGGCGTAACCGCCGGACATTCCATACTCCATCACCATATCTTTGGCCAGTTCGGTGGCGCGCTCGATGTCGTTGGACGGACCGGTGAAGTTCTTGCCGATCTTCAGCTCTTCAGCGGCGGAACCACCGAGCAGCATACAGATCTTGTCTTCGAGTTCTTGGCGGGAATACATGCTCTTGTTGTCAACCGGGTTGGTCCAGCATACACCGGCGGCCTGACCGCGGGGCAGAATGGAGACCTTCATCAGCGTGCCGTTGGAGGGCAGAGCTTTGGAGATGATAGCGTGGCCGGCTTCGTGATAACCGGTGACGCGCTTCTCGAACTCGTCCAGACGACGGCTCTTGGCCTGCGGGCCCATCGCTACGGTGTCGATGGCTTCCGACAGTTGCTTGAGGCTGATTTTCTCGGTGCCTTCGCGGGCAGCCGAGGTGGCGGCTTTGTTCATGATGTTCTCGAGGTCGGCGCCGCTCATTCCGGTGGTGCGGTCAGCGACCAGGTCGAGGTGCTTCACGTCCTCCAAGGGCTTGTTCTTAGAGTGCACATCCAGGATGGCGCGGCGGCCATCGCGGTTGGGCGGGTTAACGGTTACTTTGCTGTCGAAGCGGCCCGAGCGAACCAGAGCAGAGTCAAGCATTTCAGGGCGGTTGGTGGCGGCCATCACGATGATGCCGTCGGCGCTGTTAAAGCCGTCCATCTGGGTGAGCAGAGCGTTCAGGGTCTGCTCGGTTTCGCGGTTGCCACCGTCGCCGCCGCCGGAGCGCTGTGCGCCGACTGCGTCGATTTCGTCGATGAAGATGATGCAGGGCATGTTCTTTTTGGCTTCTTCGAACAGCTCACGGACGCGCTTGGCGCCGACGCCGACATACTTCTCAACGAAGTCCGAACCGGTGGCCTGGATGAAGTTGACGCCGGCTTCGCCAGCGGTGGCCTTGGCCAACAGGGTCTTACCGCAACCGGGAGGGCCCGAGAGCAGCACGCCGCGCGGAACCTTGGCGCCGAGCTTGGCATACTTCTCGGGATTTTTCATAAAGTCGACGGTGAACTGAAGCTCTTCTTTGGCTTCGGGGATACCGGCTACGTCAGCGAAGGTCTTGTCGGACTTGGCAACCTTGCCGGCGCCCTTGTCGCTGTCGCCGCCCATTCCGCCGCCGCCGCCTTGCTTAATCATCCGGTAGGCCATAAAGCCCATCAGACCGAGACCGGCGAGGGGAACCAGGGTTCCAATGATGGAGGAAGCGGTGGCTGCGCCGGTCGATGCGGCTGCGGCCGTGGTGGTGGCTTCGGCGGCTTGTGCCATCGAGGGGAGGGCGATGGCGGCTGCGGTGGTGGCAGCGGCGATTCCGCCCATTACTAAGAACTTGTTGATGGAACTCTGCTTCTGGGGAGCGTTGGCGTCGCTGAAGCTGCCCAACTGGACCGAGTCGGAAGCCGGCTGTTCGGCGGCGGCTCCGGGGCGAGCGCCCAGGGTCTTGGCTTGAAAGTTTGCTACGTTGTTTGACTGGATTTGCATTGTCTTGGTCTCCTAGGTGTTTGTTGTTAGTGTCTTGTGTTTGTTTATCTCTGTGGGACCACAAAACCAGATTTTTCTGAAAAAATCCTGAAAAACACCCCTCCACGGGGGCACCTGTCCGTCTGTCAAACTCTGGTCAACATGTGCAACATCCCGGCAATGAAACTTACACTTTGGCAGTACTTTCAGGCCCTTTACATCACATTCCGGCGTGCTTTATAGTTGACGAAGGCAACTATATTGGTTGACCAAGTCAGTAGAGGACGATTTTATGGATCCCATCGCCCGAGTGCGACGTTTCAACCGCTATTACACCGGGAAACTGGGGGGGCTAAACGAGAGCAACCAGGAGGCGCCCTTCACTCTGACCGAGGCCCGTGTCTTGTACGAACTGGCTCAGCGGACCGGGACCCGCAAGACGGAAAGGCGCGGTGCCGCGCTAGCCCCGGTTGAGGGTGAAGATCGGCGCCGTGTCCAGCGTCGCGCTGGCGCGGAGGTGGAAGGGCTGACCGCCAAAGAGCTGGCCGGTCTTTTGGAGCTTGATACCGGCTATCTCTCAAGGAT
Organism: Vulcanimicrobiota bacterium; assembly: GCA_022842865.1. Classification (GTDB taxonomy): domain Bacteria; phylum Vulcanimicrobiota; class Xenobia; order Xenobiales; family JADMJV01; genus JADMJV01. The sequence goes on from JALHOV010000040.1 coordinate 17,642, forward strand.
TCTGAAGCGTTTCGAAGCGCGAGGGCTGATCGAGCGAGCTCCATCCGAACAGGACAAGCGCCAGGCCAAGCTGCATCTCAGCATGCAGGGGCGGGAAGCCTACCGGAACCTGGATAAAGCCTCGCGCGACCAGGTGGCCGACCAACTTGACCCTCTTAGCCCGGATGACCAGGAACAACTGGTCTCGGCCATGGTCACCATCGAGACTCTGCTGGAGTATGCCCCCAAGGGTCCGGTGGTGCTTCGCCCGCACGCACCCGGGGACATGGGCTGGATTTTGGAGAGCCAGGCGCGCATGTATAGTGCCAGCTACAAGTGGGGGAGAGGAATGGAAGCAGTGGCCGCTCGGATCGTAGCAGATTTTCTGGAAGACTTTAAGCCCGGCCGGGAAGCTTGTTGGGTGGCCGAACGGGACGGCAAGCGACTGGGCACCGTCCTTTTGGTGGAACGCAGCGAGCAGGTGGCTCAGCTACGATTGTTGGCGGTCTTGCCGGCGGCTCGCGGCTTCGGCTTGGGTTCCCTGCTGGTCAAACAGTGCGAGAAATTCGCCCGCCAGGCCGGCTATGAAAAGATATACCTGTGGACTCAGTTGGAACTTGCCTCGGCACGCAAGATCTATCAGTCGCACGGCTACCGGAAAGTAGAGGAAAGCGTCCACACTTCGTTCGGACAACCGGTGCAAGGGGAGTCCTGGGTTTTAGATTTGTAAGGAATTTGTACAGATGATCCCGAATCGCGGGGCATGAAACGGACACGGGCTCACGAGTCATTGGTCAATGACTATCTCCGCTTGCTAAAAAACACCTTGAGCAACACCCACTATCGCAGTTTGGAGGAGATCCCGCTTACGGCCAGTGAGATCGGTTTGGCTGAGGAGGTCCTCAACAATCTCCGCGCCCGCTTCGCAGAGGGAGCCAGCGCCGGCACCATCCCCCAGTCGGAAGAAGTGAGAAGCTTTCTGGACGGGTTCACCCCCGAGTTCGGAGCCGCCTATGCCCGATCCAACCAGCTGCAGTCTCTGACCCTGTTGGAAGCCTCCAGTTTGGACAACGTCGAGTGGTGCGTGCGTAGCGTGCTTGAGCGCGAAATTCCGGGTGACCTGATCGAGTGTGGCGTGTGGCGTGGGGGGACCTGCATCCTCATGCGCGCGCTGCTCAAAGCCTTGGGGGATTCGCGGCGCAAGGTGTGGGTGGCCGATTCTTTTCAAGGATTACCGGAGCCCGACCCCGATGTCAGCCCGTTAGATACGCTCTCGCACGAATTTCTTAAGCTGGTGGGCGGCTTTCGCGTCTCATTAGAAGGTGTCCAGAAGAACTTCGCCGCGTTCGAACTGCTTGACCGTCAGGTTCGTTTTTTGCCCGGTTGGTTTTGCGACACCCTGCCTGAGGCGCCCATCGAGCGACTGGCCGTCATGCGTCTGGACGCGGATTACTATGAGTCGACCGTGCAGGCTCTGGAGGCGCTCTACAGCAAGCTCTCCCCTGGCGGCTACGTCATTGTAGACGATTACGGTATCCTTCCTTTGGGGGCCCGCCGCGCTGTCGACGAGTTTCGCAGCCGCCACGCCATTGAGTCTCCGCTGGTCTTTGCCAATCGCGCCGTGGCTTACTGGGAAAAATAGGACGTCTCGTTCATGCTTCTTTCAGCCACCGGTGGTTAACTTTGAGTATGAACCTGAGAGACCGCATAGAGAAAAAGTTTTTCCCCGAAGCTTACGGTCGCCGTCAGGTTCAAGGAATGCTCAACGAGTTGACCAACCGCCCTCGTCTGGGCGACGCTGCCCTGCACCAGACTCTGGATGAGCTTAACAACGCCACCGATGCTTTCGAACTGGACAACCTCTCCCGCGCATACCAGCGTGGCCGCACCCAGATTTTCAGCGGTGGCGAAAAGTCGTCCGTGCGCGAAGCCATCGAGCGCCGCCAGGCCGGCTTTGGCCTGCAGCTTGCCACCAAAGCCTTCCGAGATGGCGAACTCAATGATGAAGAGAAACTCGCCATCGGCGACATCGCTTCCCAGCGCTATACCATTATCGGAGCTTGCGCCGATCTGCCCCGCCTGGGCTATAAAGAGGCTCTACAACTGGAAACGTTCGCAAAGGCTCCGAGCGACCGCATTCGCGGCTGGATGCTGGAGCAGGCCAAGGTCCAGGGACAAATCGGTCTGCCGGCCGTCAAGCAGCTGGGCGAGATGCTTTTCGCCGATGGCGGCGTGGGCACCGACAACAAGGCATTCCTCACCAGCACCGGCCAGGTTTTCGGTAAGCCGGTCAGCAGTGAAGCCCAAATGTTCCTGCGCGCGCTGGGCACCACCAAACTGAATGTTGGTAACGACCAGACCGGACCCACCTTGTTGGACGAGGCCCGCAGTAAAGATTACCTGGTTCACGACTCTTTCTTGACCGATTCCGGCGCCGGCCACGTGGACGCCCTCGTCGAAGCTGTGACCTTTACCCTGGCCCACCAGCCGGACGCTGACAAATAGGCTGTCCTTCAGGTCGGCTAGGTTCCGGGAGTCCAATCGTCCTTCGGGCTCACCGACTCCAGGAAAGCGGTCAGCAACTTAACGCAGTTTTCCAGGTCTTCCAAGGCCAGCAATTCGCAAGGGTTGTGCATGTAGCGCAGGGGAATCCCGATCAGTCCGGTAGCCACGCCGTCCCGACTGATCTGGATCACGTTGGCATCGGTGCCCGTGCCCACCCCACTGGCGCCCACCTGATAAGGGATCTTCTTCTTCTTGGCCACCTCGACCAGGCGGCGGAAAACCTTGGGATTGACATTGGGGCCGCGCACGATGACCGGACCCCCGCCAATCTTCACGTCACCGTATTTCTTTTTGCTGACGTCCGGGATATCCATGGCGTGGGTGACGTCAATGGCGATACCCACCACGGGATCGACTGCATGGGTGGCGGCCCGGGCGCCTCGCAATCCGATTTCCTCTTGGACCGCAGCCACTCCGTAGACGGTGCACTTGAGGTTGTTCTTCAGGCTGCGCAGGGTTTCCGAGACACAGAAGATGCCCGAGCGGTTGTCAAAGGATTTGGCCACCGCCTTCCCGTTGAGGAGCGGAGTGAAGCAGGCGTCCATGGTCACGGAATCGCCGATTTCCACCGCATTCAGGGCTTCTTCTTTGGTGTTGGCGCCGATATCCACCCAGAGCTGATGCAGCTCGGACTTTTTTTTGCGCTCTTCGGGCTCCATCAAGTGGATGGCTTTTTTGCCGAAAACGCCGGAGACCGGCCCGTTTGCACCGTGAATGAGCACCCTTTGCCCGACCAGAACTTCTTCGTCCCAGCCGCCGGAAGCGGCCAGATACAGGTAGCCGCTGTCATCCACGAAGCGCACCACAAAAGCGATTTCGTCGCTGTGTCCTTCGATCATGACGCGGGGGCCGCCGTTGTCGTTGCAGACCGCGATGACCGAGCCCATCAGGTCGGTTTCGACGCGCTGGGCGGCGCCCTCGACGCGCTCGCGGAAAAGGGCCTGCACGTTCTCTTCGTAGCCGGGGCCGCCGTGGGTTTCTACTAGTTTTTTGAGGTAGGAAAGTCTATCGGAATTCATAAAGGGCCGTTCGCTCGCCCAATTTATAGCACCTGCGCGGCGGCCGCCCGACCTGCCGCTCTTCCTGAAAAAAGACAGCCGCCCAGGAAGGTGCCTTCGAGCGCACGATAGCCGTGCACGCCGCCGCCTCCAAAGCCGGCCGCTTCGCCGCAGGCGTAGAGTCCTGGGATGGGCTCGCGATTGTGCCCGAACACTCGGGACTGCAAGTCGGTCTCCAAGCCTCCCAGGGTTTTGCGCGTCAAGATGTTGAGTCGCACGGCGATCAACGGACCCATCTTGGAATCGAGGAGCCGGTGCGGTTTGGCGGTGCGAATCAGCCGATCGCCCAGGTAATTGCGGGCTCCGTGGATAGCCGTAATCTGGGCGTCCTTGCAATAGGGATTGGTCAACTGGCGGTCTCGTGCTTCGATTTGCGCGCGCAGATGGTCTGTATCAAGCAGTCCTTCACCGGTCAGCTCGTTCATGCCCTGCACCAGCTCCGCCAAAGTATTGCGCACCACGAAATCGGCGCCTTTTTTCTTGAAGGCCTCCACCGGAGCGGGCGCGCCGGGAAGCACCCGGCCCAGAACCTTTAGCCAGCTTTTGCCGGTCAAATCGGGGTTTTGCTCCGAACCGGAGAGCGCGAACTCTTTCTCGATGATTTTCTGGGTCAGCACGAACCAGCTGTAGGGGTGGCCGGTTTTCACGATGTGCTCGAGGGTGGCCAGCGTGTCAAAACCTGGGAAGAGGGGAGGGGGCAGGCGGTTGCCTCGGGCGTCCAGCCACAAGGAAGACGGCCCGGGTAAAATGCGGATGCCATGTCGGCTCCAAATGGGACTCCAGTTGTGCAGCCCCTCGGTGTAGTGCCACATGCGGTCGCGGTTGATGAGGCGGGCGCCGGATTTTTCGGTAATTGCCAGCATGCGCCCGTCCACGTAGTCGGGCACACCGCAGACCATGGTCTCGGGGGCGCTGCCTAGCCGGGCAGGCCAGTTCTTGCGCACCAGTTCGTGATTGGCCCCGATTCCGCCCGAGGCGATAATCACGGCCTGGGCCTGAAAGGAGAAATCCCCTACCGCCTCCCGAGAGGTAGGACGGCCGCGCTGGGCGGCATCGTTGCTCAGGATTTTGCCGCTCACGCCGGTGACCGCTCCGCCGGCCATGAGCAGTTCGTCCACGCGATGGCGGCATTTCAGGATTAAAGTCTTGCGCAGCACGGCCGCCTGGATCACGTTCACGAAGGGGTCGATGACCCCGGGACCGGTGCCCCAGGTGACGTGAAAGCGGGGTACCGAGTTGCCGTGGCCGGTGGCCAGGGCGCCCCCGCGTTCGGCCCATCCGACCACCGGGAAAAAGCGCATGCCGCGCCGGGTCAACCAGCTGCGTTTTTCGCCGGCCGCCCAGGCCACGTAGGCTTCGGCCCACTGGCGCGGCCAGTGGTCCTCAGCCCGGTCAAAGCCGGCCGTGCCCAGCCAGTCTTGCAGGGCCAGCTCGTGGGAGTCACGGATTTTCAGGCGCCGCTGCTCGGGCGAGTCGACCAGGAAGAGTCCGCCAAAAGACCAGAAAGCCTGACCTCCCAAGCTCTGCTCGCCCTCTTGATCGACGAGAATTACGCTGCGACCGCTTTCCAACAACTCGCAGGTGGCCACCAGGCCGGCCAGACCGGCCCCCACAACAATCACATCCGCTTGCATTTCCGGGGTTTCCTGGTTGCTCAGCGGGAGTCCTCGCAGGGCTCTGGCGAACCGTTCCGGATGTTGGCCGACATGCCAGGATTGATGTTTCAGGGCCCGCTCCCGCCCCTGAGTATCCGCCAGGCGCAGATTGCTTCCCGTCTGGAAGCTCACGTGCGCCACCTGACCGAAACCATCGGGCCGCGCAACTTCAAGTTCTACAAGAATCTGCAGCGCTCCGTCGTTTGGTTGGAGGGGGAGTTGCGCCAATCCGGCTATGCGGTCGAGCGGCTGCCCTACGAGATCGATGGCCAAATCTTCGAGAACCTCCATACCCTGGATGACGAGGGTCCCTTTACCGTCATCGGAGCTCACTATGACTCCGTTTATGAATGCCCGGGAGCCAACGACAACGGTAGCGCCGTGGCCGCTCTGCTGGAGTTGGCCCGGCTGCTGCCCGGACGCCGGGACCTGCGCTTCGTGCTCTTTGCCAACGAGGAGCCGCCCTTTTACAAAACCGAGGGAATGGGCAGCCACGTTTACGTCCAGCGACTGCTGCAAAATGCCGAGCCGGTCAACAACATGATCTGTCTGGAAACCTTGGGCTACTACACCGAAGCGCCGGATTCACAGAAATCGCCCGGGGGTGATTGGTTTCCCACGGTAGGAAACTTTATGGCCGTGGCCGCCGACTTGCAATCGAATGATTTGGCTCGGGAAGTGGTGGGTCGCTGGCGGTCCCAGGTTGCTTTTCCCTGCCTGGGGGTGGCTGCCACTCCGGAGAGTGAGTTCGATCTGATTCAGGCCGGTCTGAACATGTCGGACCACGATTGCTTTTGGCGCGCTGGCATCCCTGCGGTGATGATCACGGACACCGTCTTCTATCGATATGCCCATTACCACACCCTGGAGGACACCTGGGAGAAGCTGACTTACGAGCCGTTCGCGCGCGTGGTGGACGGTCTGGCCCAGATCCTTTCCCAGACGCTGTCTGATGGATGCGAGGTTTCGGTCCCGGGGCGGGCGAAGCCCATTTTCCCGTGAAGGCGATGCTGCGTAGACTGTCCATCACCCATTCCCTGACCCTGCTGATGGTGGCTGTGTCTACCTTGGGACTGACCCTGTCTACCTTCACTTTTTACTATTTGTGGAGCAGTCAGTCGCTGGAGCTGATCCAGGAGAACATCAAGACGGTGACAGGGGTGCTGGCCACCACCGTCACTCCCTCTCTGGCCTCTAAGAAACCCAAGCCGGCGTTGGCGGCCCTGCAGCGACTGGTGGACAGCGGTCAAGTGCTGGGCGTCAGCGTGTATCGGGCCGACGGCACTCTTTTTGCCCAGGCGGGCGAGGCGGTTCCCTACAAAATGGGTGGGCAGAACATGGAGGTCCGGACCGACTCGGCCGACGCCCACTGCATCGAGCCTTGTAAGGTCAACGGAGATACTGTCGGCTACGTGGCCGCCATTTTCGGTTTGGAAAGGTATCACCAACAGCGTCGCGACTTCGCCAAGGCCGGTCTGGCCGTCAACGCGTGTTGCTTTTTCCTGGTGTTGCTGGCCAGTTTTCGCTTTCAGAGCTGGCTGACTCGCCCTATCCTGCGCCTGGCCGGGATGGCCAAAGCCATTTCCAAAGACAACGACTTTTCGCGGCGCGCCCAGTCCGATCGCGAGGACGAGCTGGGTTCCCTCTACACCAGCTTCAATCAGCTGCTCGAGCACGTAGAGGAGCGCGAGGGGCGCTTGCGCCGCAAGACGCAGGTGTTGCAACTGATGGAGTCGGTCTCGCGTTCGGCCAACGTGGCCCGCAACCCGGACCAGGCCCTCAAGCTCGGTATGGATTCCCTGTGCGCCTACACCGGTTGGCCGCTGGCTCATGCCTGGAAGATGTATCCGGAAGGGTCGGGGGAGCTGATCAGCAGCCACCTCTGGGTCTTGGGAAGCGAGCTGAAGTCGGTCTTCTTGCAGCAGACCTTGCCCTTGAAAAGTCAGCAGATCCATCAGTTGCTGGATAGCGATATGGACCGCTTTCAGGAGTTCACCGCCACCCTGCGTCTCAGGTCCGGCGAGGAACTGGCGGGCATGGTTTTGCAGGATAAGAAGGCGCTGCTCGTGCCCAAGCTCACCGCCCACCCCGCTTTCCGAAGGCGCGATGTGGCTATCAGGTTGGGCCTGATGTCGGCCTTTGCCATGCCCATTCTGGTGGGTGAAGAAGTGGTGGCTGTGCTCGAATTTTTCAGCCTGGAAACAGACTCGCCTGATGAACAACTGACCGAAACGCTTG
>JALHOV010000041.1 GCA_022842865.1 Vulcanimicrobiota bacterium
ACTCCCCGCCCCCGACCCGCCCCTGGCGGGGTTGCGGAAGAGGGCGGCCGATGAGCGGCTGCAGAAACCTACCCATTACTTGCAGGCGGCCGCCAGGGTCAGGCCGATTTTCCAGAAGCAGGGGGGTCTGGTGCAGGTTCCGGGTGATGTGCCTACGCTGATCTTGCCGGACCTGCATGCCCAGAGGAACTACCTGACCACCGCCCTGGCCCAGAAAATCGACGGAAAGACGGCCTTTGAACTGCTCCAGAAAGGCAAACTCAACGTGCTTTGCCTGGGAGACGCAATGCATTCGGAACAACGCAATCAAATGCGCTGGATGCAGGCGGAGCAGGACTACCTGGAGGGCCGCCAGTCCCTGGCCCTGGAGGCGGAGATTGCGGAAAGTCTCGGTCTCATGGTCATGATTTTCGAGCTGAAGGCCAGTTATCCGGGGCACTTCTACTTTGTGCGCGGTAACCATGAGGACATGGACCCGGAGCGCCCCTACACCAAGTTCACTCGGGTGGGCGAATCCAATCTGGTCAAGAGCTGGATCAGCCGCAATTGGGGTGACAAATTCCTACAGCAGTGGGCGGCCACCGAAAGGGATATGCCACTGGTGGCCAGCGGCGGCAGTTTTGTGGGATCGCACGCACCGCCTGAGCGAGAACTGACCCTTCAGGAAGTGCAGAAGCGCACCCCAGCCGCCTTTCGCGCTCTATGCTGGTCAGACAACACCCAATGGAAATCCGGCAGCCCGGAGGAGAAAGCTTTTTTGAGCAACTGCGGGCGCTTTGGGATCAGCCCCAGCAGGCCCTGGGTGGCCGGTCACCGCAAAGTCAGCGAAGGCCTTTACCGCAGCCAATTGGGCGGAAAAATCATCCAGATCAACCCGATCGAGGGTTGGGTGATGATCTTGGCGCCGGCTAAGGGCCGTCCTTTTGAGTCTCGTAAGGCCGTGCGACCACTTTCGGCTGCAGACGGCGAATTTCCGACTGCAGTCTTTCCAAGCCCCGTTTCAGGTCGGTCTCCAGCGCTCGGGCGGCGGCGCCGGACTGTGACATCGTAGCCAACGCTCCCCCGGCCAGAAATAACCCCCAGATGGGAACCATAAAGGCCAGGGCCACGGCCCCCACCAGCATGACCCCGCCGGCCACGCGACCGGACATTTGCTGACTGCGCACCATGGCTTCCAGCGAGACTTCGGCCCGGGCCAGGAAGGGCCTGAAAGACTCCAGGGCCGCCTGAAAACGCTTCTGATAAGCCTCGCCACGGGCAAGTTTCAGGCCGGTCAAATCGCTGCTCATTCCCTCGGCTGAAACGAACAGGGCACAAGATACGCAACCCGTCGCGCCATTCAAAATCTCCCAGTCAACCACCACCCCGTCGCGCACCCAGTAGAGCGTGCTGTGGTGGATGTAGGTCTCCCAAACCAGGCTTTTGCCCCGCTTGATCTCGCGCAGATGGGCAGTGATCAGGCAGGCCACCGCCACTTCCGGAGGCAGATGGGTGGGTGGGTGAAAGACCTTGGACACGGTCGGGTCTCCCGCCAGCACCGGCCGGTATTCCCCCAGAGTTGCGGGCGGAATCGGCAATCCTGGCAGGTTTCCGGGAAGAAAGCCCAGATAGATAGGAAAGCTGGTCTTGCTGACGCCGGAATTGGGGCAGGCCTGCAGGGCGTCCATGCGGCGATTGTCGACCTTGAGAGGAATGGAGCAGGTGAAGGCTCGATCGCGAAGCTCGGCCAGCACGGCCGCATTGCCTGAGGCGGCCTCCAGATTGCGCAGCAGCGGGAGGCCTTTGCCCTCGTAAATGGTGCGATGGGAGACGGCCAGCAGGACGGACTGGCGGGCGGCGACCGGCCCACGCCGGAAGGCTTTGCCTGTCCAAACCAGGGCCTGTTCCCAGCCCGGAGCGGCCAGAAAGAAGGGACGCATACTATGCAGAGAGACGCTCCATAGACCGCGCTTGATGTGATCCAGGGCGCGATCCGCCGTCACTTCTGGTTCATAAAAGGCGTCCTCGACCTGGTCGATCGTCCACGGCTCCAGCAGGGCAAAGTGAAACTCGGTATCCGTTCCGGTCTGGCGCACGGCCAGCTCGGAAGCGCCCGAAGCCACCACACCCTGGACGATCTTCAAAACCCAGGCCTGGCCGCCTTGTAGCTGGTAGGCGGCCAGCTTTTCCAGGGCCTTTTCGCGAGAGAGGGTAAACTGACCAGAGGAATCTTTGGCTCCTTCGTCTACCTGAGCACGAAGAAATTCCTCGAGTTCGGAAGGGCGACTCACCTAATTCAGTCGCAGCAACTGAGTCCAGCCGTCGATCACCAGGTCCTGAGAGCTGGCCTGCCCGAGCATCGCTTCCCAGACCTCGCCCAAAGACTCGATCGACAGCAATGTGCGCAGATTGGTGCAGCCACCTTGCAGCGGGGTTCCTTTCGGCTGGCCCTGACCCTTACTCTGGCCCTGACCCCGTTCTTCTTCGGGATAGCGCCAGGCCGACCAACCGGCCTGCCAGGAATCGTTGGCGGGTGTCACTTCGGTGACCGTCTGGGGGCGAATCGCGAGCGTCATCATTAGATCGTGTATATCCCACACACGCCCCCCAGGTTATTGCCAAATTGTGAACCTGTATAGGGAACTCCCATACGGGGGCGGAAGGTCACACTATGTTCAGGAAACTCTGGCTGGGCTTGCTTTTCCCGCTATTAGCACTGGCCGCTCCGGGCGGTCACTCACACAACGATTATGAACAAGATAGGCCGTTTCACCTGGCCGCCCGTTCTGGAATGTTAAGCATTGAAGCCGACCTTTATCCCTCCGAGGGACGCTTGTTGGTGGCCCATTCCCGCTCCGATCTGGATCCAGACCGCACGCTCAAGGAGCTCTATCTGGAACCTCTCCAGCGCTGGCAAGGGAAACCCATCGAATTGCTGGTGGACATCAAGGCCGAGCCAGATCTCGTCCTGAACTTGCTAGAACAAGAACTCACGGCCAATCCCCCGCCCAAGCAGACGGTGGTGATCTTGAGCGGCTCGCGCCCCAAACGCGCTCCCCGTCTCCCCTACCTCAGCCTGGAAGGCACGGTGGCCGAGCTACGTACGCAGACGCTTCCTCCCAATTGCCGCTACATCAGTGGTCCCTGGTGGCCGGAGTCTTTCTGGAAAGGAGAGGGCCCCATGCCGTCGGGGACGCGCTCGCGGCTGGAGGACCTGGTCAAGCAAGCTCACGAAAAAGGGCTGGTGCTACGCCTTTGGGGGACTCCCGACGAGCCCGACGCCTGGGCCGAGTTCTATCGGGCCGGGGTCGATCGCATCAATACCGACCGACCACGAGAACTGGCGGAGTTCCTCAAGGAAAGAGAATCGCGTTGAGCTGATCCCGACTTGCCGGCTTCTGCACGATCTGGTCGAAAGCCAGCCCCGGCAAGGGGCTGACCACCTCGTCGGCAGACCTACCACTGTGCAGCACGCAGCGACAGCGAGGATTTTGACTGCGCAGGCGGCGCAATAACTCCCACCCATCCATACCCGGCAGGCCCAGATCGATAAAGGCGAAATCGGGGGGTTCTGCGGCGGCCTTTTCCAGTGCCGCTTCCCCATCACCGACCAGGGCGGCTTCACAGCCTAAGCTTTGCAGGGTGGCCCGCAGGGCCACGCCGGCCATGGGATTGTCTTCAACCACCAGCACGCGTAAGGCCTGGCCGCGCTTCACCAGAACGTCCACCTGACGCAGAAGGGCCGCGCGCTGCACTGGCTTGCTCAAATAACTATCGCAGCCGGCCTGCAAACACAAATCGCGATCATACTTCATGGCCGAGGCCGTCAGCGCCAGAATGGGCACTTTGCAGCCTCGCTGGCGCAGTTCTCGAGCGGTCGAATAGCCGTCGAGCCTGGGCATCTGCATATCCAGGACCAGAATATCGGGGGTGGCCAGCTCCAGGTGGTCGAGGGCCGCCTGGCCATCGCCGCCCGTATCCACGGACGCACCCGCTTCTTCCAAATAACTCTGCACCAGGTAGCGAATGTCGCGACGGTCATCCACCACCAGGACGCGCAGTCCGGTCAAATCAGGAAGACTACCGGAGGTCGTCTCGCCAGTCGAGGCGCGCAACTCCATCGGACCCGCCTGGACGGACTCGACGCCGGCCAGGTCACCGGTGGCCAGCGTAAAGCGAAATTCTGAGCCCTTGCCGATCTGACTGCTGACCTCGATGGCGCCGCCCAGCATTTCGATCAGCTTCTGGCTGATGACCAACCCAAGACCCGTGCCCCCAAAGCGCCGAGTGGTCGAGGTGTCGGCCTGAGTAAAGGGCTGAAACAACAGGTCAAGCTGTTCTTCGGAGATGCCGATGCCGGTGTCACGCACGCAGATTTCCAAGCGCTGCTCCTCTCGCAGGCGCACGCTCAGGGCCACGGTGCCTTCCTCGGTGAACTTGATGGCGTTGCCTAACAAATTCATCAGCACCTGACGCAGGCGAGTGGGGTCGCTCGAGATGCGACGCGGCACGGTGCCCTCAAAGTCCAGACTCAGCTGCAAATTCTTCTCGACCGCCCGCACATTCATCAGCGACATGACTTCGCCCAGCACCACTTCCAAGGAGACCGGCACCGTTTCCAACTGCAGACGCCCGGCCTCGATCTTGGAGAGGTCAAGAATGTCGTTGATGATCTCGAGCAAATGCACCCCATTTCGCTGAATCACTTGTAAACACTCGACGTCATCTGGCTCGCTGACCTGTCGCAGCAGGATGTCGACATAGCCCAAAATGGCCGCCATGGGAGTGCGAATTTCGTGGCTCATGTTGGCCAGGAAGTCGGACTTGGCTTGACTGGCCGACTCCGCCGCCGCTTTGGCCTGGGAAAGCTCCTCGGCGATGCGCAGGCGTTCCGAGATGTCAAAATAGGTGACCACGCATCCGGTAATCTTGCCCGCGATGCGCTTGGGGTGGGCCCACAGCTCGACCGGCACAAAGCTGCCGTCTTTGCGAACTAAAAATTCCTTGGGAGCATAAACCGGCTGAGAACTCTGCAAGGCGAGGTGAATGGGGCACTCATTGAACGGATATTGGCTGCCGTCGGGGTGCAGATAGTGGATCTTTTCGTGAGAATTGCAGCCGAGCAGTTCTGCATCATTCTCGTAGCCAAGCATTTCCAGACAGGCGTGGTTGGCGAAAGTAAATCGGCCTTCTAAATCGAGCCCGTAGATCGCTTCTGCCGTGGAATTGAGCAGAGCCCGGAAGCGGTCCTGGTCCGCCTGGCGGGCATGCTCGGTGGCCAGACGTTCGGTAATATCCAGTCCTGAAGGCACCAGATGAGTGATGCGGCCGGTTGCATCACGCATGGGCACCACCTGGAAATCGAGCGCCATGGTCTGCCCCTCCGAGACCAGCACCTGCGTGTCAAAACGAACGGACTCTCCGGTGGCAGCCTTTTCCAGGGCAGTGCGCAATTCGTGCTGCAGAGTCGCGTCGTGGGACCACCAGTAGGTCTGGGCCAGCGGCTTACCGACCACCTGCTCAGGCTTCAGATGGGCAACTTCCAGGGCGGTTCGGTTGACCTCGACCACGATTCCGTCGGGGGTGCAGACGGCGGCAAAGAGTTGCAGGCTGTCCAGGGTGCGCCGCAGGAAGTTGCTGCCTTCTTGTAAGGCTCTCTCCTTCTCCAGCCGCTCGGACAGATCGACCGCCATCATGACCAGATAGCGCCGGCCGTCCTCCAGCGTGCCCACCGGCGAACCGGTGAAGCGCCAGAAGAGAGCATCGCCCTTGCGCGTATAGACGTTGGCCTCGAAGCTTTGCTGACGTTCCTTTTGAAACCAGCCGATCAATTGTTGGCGGACCCAATCGGCTTTCTCGCGATGGGCAATCAGGACCCAATGTTGCAGCCGGGCAACCTCCGACAGTTCATAGCCGGTCATTTCCACCAGCGAATCACTGACCGACAAGACTTCTCCATCTTCCGTAAAGATCAGCACAGGAATGGGCGCCTGCGAAATGGCCCGGCGAAAGCGCCCTTCGCTCTCGCGCAAGTAGGCTTCGCGACGACGAATCTCGGTGATGTCGCGGGCGATAGTGCAGTAACCCAGCGCTCGCCCTTCGTCGTCGAAAACCCTTTGGAAGACCTGGGAAACCGGAAGCTCTTCACCATTCTGGCGGAGCAAAGCCGTCTCCACGGTAAAATGAGTATCGTGTTCCAGATGGGCCACACCGGTGCGCACATCGGCGCGGGCCCACTCCGGATAGAGCTGGCTCAATTCCAGTCCCACCGCCTGCTCGCGCCCGAGCAAACGCAATCCCGCCTGATTGACGAAGCGAACTTGGAGAGAGCTGTCGAAAGTAGCGATGAAGTCGCTGCTGCCCGAGACGGCCAAGATCATTTCCTGAGCCACCGCCTCGGTGTGCTTGGCTTCGGTAATGTCTTCGAAGATGGTCATGACGCCTAGAGCATGCGGCTGGTAACGAAGGCTATAGTAGCGGCCGTGCGGCTCCCAATACCGATTCAAGACCTGCAGTTCGCCCTGGATGGCGCGATCGAAAGCTTCCTGGAAAGGGCTCCCCTGAAACTCAGGAGTGAGTTCGACCACGGTGTGGCCGAGCAAATCCTCGGGCGTATGCCCAAGGATTCGATAGGCCTCGGCATTGGCAGCCAGATAACGATAGTTTTTGTCGATAAAGAGAATGCCCACGGGCAAGTGATCGAGCATGCTTTGCGCTGCATCCCGCTCCTGAGCCAACTGCTCTTCGAGCTGCCGCTCCGGGGTGCAGTCCTGAGCCACCACGTGGATCAACCCTGAGTCGAGCATCGAAAACGAGGCCTTGACCGGAATTGCCTGGCCACTGATGCGGTGGCGCAAGCGCCAATCTCCGCTCCAGCCTGAGCCACTTTCCAAGACGGGCAGAACCTCTAGAAGGAGTCGCTCCTGATCGTCCGCAAAAAAGCACTGCTCCAAACTGGGCAAACGAAACCCCGAGACGCCGCAAAGCTTTTGACCTGCCTCATTGAGGTAGAGCAAGGGACCCTCAAGGTCGGCGATAGCCAAGAATTCACCGCTGGCCTGCAGCAGCGAGTCCTTGCGAACTCCTTCCTGTTCACGCTGTTTTGACTCGGTGACATCGCGCACCACCAGATTGGCGGTATTGCTCTGAGGATAGAGCTCCGCCCGATAGTGGCGGCCCTGTTGCGAAAACTCCAAATCGTGGACCGGAGTGCCGGCTTCGCAAGCGCGTTCGATCGCCTCTTTTAATTCGAAAGGCAGGCGAGTCATCCCCATTTGCTCATAGAGTCGATTGCTTTTGGTAACCTCCATTTCATGGTCGACCACGGCCTGGGCGATGGGCGCATATTCGTAGACCGCCTCCAGCTCTTTCAGGCTCTCGTCGAGGCGAGCACGACTGCGACGCAACTCGGTCACATCCGCAAAGGTCACTACCGTCCCCAGTTCCTGGCCTGAATAGTCACGATAAGGCAGAACCTTCCGCACGAAACTAGCGCCGTCGGGCATCTCCACTTCCACTTCCTGATCCTCGGCTAAATGGACAGGAATGGGCGGCATGTCGATGGCAAGGTCGCGGATCTCGTGGATCGGCCGTCCCAGGTCCGAATCTTTGAAGGGATAAAAGCGCTGAGCGGACGGGGTGTAACGTAAGACACGCTGGTCAAAATCCAAGAAAATGGTGGGGATGTTGGTGGCTGTGAGCAGGTGGCTGAGATCGAGGTTCGCCCGAGTTAATTGCTTATTTTTGAGTTCCACGTCGGCCCGGGACTTTTCCAACTCTTCATTGGTCACGCGCAATTCTTCGTTCATCGCCCAGAGCTCTTCATTGGAGCTTTTCAACTCTTCGTTGGCCGACTCCAGCTCTTGCACCACCCGATCCAGCTCATCGGTGACGCGCGCCAGCTCCCGCTCCACCTCAAAAAGGCGGCCATCGCTATCCGATTCCTCCTGGGTCGGTGCCAGAGTCACCGGACGGTCCTGCAAAACCAGCAGATACAAACCGGTGTGCGAACCCATTTCAGGCATCGGCTGCACGGTCAGGTCGAGCAAGCAAGCCGGCCCCTCCTCATTCGCCTCAATGCGGATGCCGCTCTGCAAAACGGTGCGCTGCTCGCGGATGGCTTGCAGCAAAGCGCTGCGCAACAGGTTACGCAGGCCCTTGCGGGCCAACTGCACCACCTGGTTTTGGAAGTTTCCTTCGCCCAGGCGAAAAAGATGCTCCAGACGTCCGGAAGACCAGAGAATCGCTCCCTCGCGATTCACCACCAGGGCGCGCGGCGTAAATTCGTCGGCCAGAATCCCTCCGACCAGTTGGTTCAGATCGACATCGCGATGCGAATTGCGCAACATGCTGCGTACGAACAGGTCGGGACTGCTCAAGCTCACCGAAGTGGCCGCCTCGAGGCGACGATAGAGGCGGGCCTTGTCGCTGGCCAGTTGGTAAAGAGCCGAGGATTCCCCCAATGTTTCCGAGCTGCCCAAAAGAAGATAACCGCCGCCGCGCAGCGCGTAATGGAAGAGCGGCACCAGTTTTTGCTGCAAGGCCGGCGAAAGATAGATCAGAACGTTGCGACACAGCACCAGATCGATTTCCACAAAAGGAGGATCGGTCACCAGGTTGTGCTGGGAAAACTGACAGATCTGGCGAACCTCGCGGGAAACCCGATAGCCCTCTCCGGTGCTGCTAAAAAAACGCGACAAACGCTCGGGAGAAACACTGTTTTTGACTTGCATCCCGTAGGTTCCGCTACGAGCCAGGGCCAACGCCTCTTCGTCAATGTCGGTGGCCAGCACTTTCACATCGGCTTTCAGATCGTTGGCTTCCAGCAGTTCCAGCACCAGCATGGCAACCGTGTAGGCCTCCTCACCGGTGGCGCAACCGGCCGACCAGATGCGTAATCCCCCACCGGAACGCAACATCTCCAGCAAGGGTCCGCTGAGGGCTTCCCAGGAATCGGGGTCGCGAAAAAACTGCGTCACTCCTACCAGCAAGTCTTGGAAAAGAAACTGAAGCTCGTCGCTGTGGGCGCGAATCAATTCCAAGTAATCTTGCAGGTTGAGGACGTGGGTGAAACCCATCCTCCGCTCCACTCGTCGGACCACAAAGGCCTGGCGATAGTGGCGGAAATCGTGGCCGGTGGCCTGCTGGAGCAGATCGCAGATCTCCGGCAGACGTTCTTCGATCCGTCGCCGGTTCTCGGCGTCCACCGCGATCTGAAACAGCAGAGGAATGCGCGTGCTCCAGTCGCTTGGCTCGCAGATAAGGGCGGCCCGGTCGCCCCAGGTCAGGGCCAGATTCGGCGGTACCACCAACTTGCCGTTGACCCGGACCAGTTGCTCGTAAAGCTTTTCCGCCTGGGCGTCATCCTGAAGCAGCACCAGCACGGTTGGAATGGAGGTATAACCGAGGTCATCCCAGGTGAGCCGAGCTCCCCCGGCCCGCACCTGCAGGTTTCCATCATCTCCTTGGGTGTGGGCGAGGCGTCCACCCGGAACCCGCGCCAAATACCGCAGTTCTTCCCGGAAGCTCGGGCTACTCCCGTGGACGGCAAGCACAAAGCTGGCCCGCTCCGAGGCCTTCAAACTGGAACCCATAAAATGATGTGTGCCGCGATTTGTAAGCAAGCTAAATATCCCTACGGAGATTGCTACAGGATACGCCCTCGGGTCCTTGTGCCGTAGGGAGTGGAGTACTACATCCGGCCAACTCTCCACGAGGCATCCGCGCGCCGGGCTCGAATCAGCCGGAGAATCCGCACATTGGGACTTGAAGTTAGCCGATGCAGAGACTTTGCTCCTGGACAAAAGCCAAACAAGGTCTTACCGTCGCAGAGCTGGTGGTAGCCGCCGCTCTGCTGGCTTTGCTCATTGTTGCCACGGTTCAAGTTTTTGCCTCGATGCTCATGGTGAACACCAAGAATCGCGCCAATCTGGTGGCCCTGAATTTGGCCACCAGCAAGCTCGAGGAGATCACCGAGCAAGCCAATTTCGCCACCGGCCTGAGCCAGCAGGCCCTTTACCTCAGCGATCCGTCGCTCAGCACGCAGTATTATGTCGAGGTGACGCGCGAACCGGTAGGCGGAGACCCTCTGGATGCGGCAAGCCCTTATTCCGGCGGTTACCTTTTCACCGTTCGAGTCTGGTGGAACCAGGATCAGCCCGGCCGACCCAAGGCCGGCATTGGCCTGCAGCAGGTTAGCATGTCGAAGTTTATTTATTCGCGAGCGATAGTGCCTTGAGGTGCAAGAAGCGTCAAGCGTTCAGCCTCCCCGAGGCGATTTTGTGCACCGGAATGCTGGGCCTCTTGCTCATGACGCTTTTTGTCGTACTGAACTTCGGCTTTCAAGCTTTCGGAGTCGGCAATTCTCGGATGGGGATCCTTGGCGAATCAGAAAGCCTGGTGGCACGCTTACGGCGTGACATGGAGTCCAGCACCTTTAGCAGCATCAAGATTCAGGATGACGACTCCAGAAAGGTCACGGTAGCGACCAGTGCGGGTCCCCGAGAGGAAGTTCGACATCTCCTTTGCATGGTAGGAATGAGCGACTGGGGTCAGACCCAGTCCTTCCAGGCCCAGGACGGAGCCCCTGAGTGGAACCGCTACTGGCTCTACCACGCCGATCTGGCTCTGCCCAAAGGCTCTCTGAATCGGCTCGAGATTGAACCCGACAACGTGACCACCAACCGAGGCAGTAGCTGGAAAAGTTGGACAGACTATCTGGCCGACCACGGCCTCGCCCCCCCGGCCGCCGGTCCCCTGTATACCTCGCGAGTGGTACGGTCCAGAAGACTGACTTCGCAGTTGCTGGGCTTTGAAGTGACTCGAACCAACCTGACGGTAGCCGTCCGGTTGCGCTTGCTTTGGGCAGGCCGCAAAACACCCGAAGCGGGAAAACGCAGTGAGGTGCAAGAAATATACCTGCGGGTGCCCCCGCGAAACCGAATGCGTTAGCGGAGGCCGGAGGGATGAACGCTTTGCACTATCGCCGCCGTCGTCGCGCCATCGCGCTGGTCCTGACCCTGATGGCCACAGGGTTTCTGTTAACGCTTCTGTCCGCGTTTTTCAGCAGCAACATGGACCAGATCAACTTTCGCACCGTCGACGAAAAACGTCTGCGCGCTCAGCAAGCAGCCTTAAGCGGCATCGAATATGCTCGAATGCGTATGGAACTGCAACCGCGTTGGGGTTTGCCGGGTCAGGGTCTGAGCCGCAGCCTGCAAACGTCAGGTCTTCGAGTGGTAGAAAGCGACCAGGAGTTGGCCGGTGGCAGGCCCATTTTTGTTTGCGTCGGCCTGCTGAACGATGGCGCCAGCCATTTTCAACTGAGCTTGATGGCTCCGGGAGGATCGGTGGCAGACCTTTCCAACGGCTGCCTGTCCGACCAGAGCATCGCCTCGAACCGGAGTGGGTCCTACACCGATTGGGCGCGCTCGACCCTCAAAGCCAGCGACGTCTCCATCAACTATCTCAACTCTCCGGCCTGGGCTCCCTCGCTGCTGGTCGGGGCCGGCTCCAGTGGCCTGCGCGGACTGTCCGGCGCCAACTGCCGACTGGTGGTTCGCGGCTATTGCCGCGGCAAAACCGCCATCGCTGACTGTACGCTCGAAGCCGATACCATCTCTAACAGCGTCCTTTCGGCCGGGGGCACCCTGGCTGTCGATCAAGATCCCGACGGCCGCTGGAACCTGGAAAGCACCCGCGTGGGCAAGAATCAGGTCGAGGCCAACGGACAGATGATCCTTCGTCGAGCCAACGACACCGGCCAGCCGGGCCTGTTGTTTGTGGGAGGCGGGGCGGCCAATTCCTCTGACCAGATTCTGGGGAGCCAGTCGCCTCTGGGCCAGATCACAGACCTGGGTGACGGGCGACTCGACATCCCTCTGGGCACGAACTCGCCCGTCAGTCCCAACGCGGCCCGCGGCCCAACCGGCGGAATCTTCCGCCCCGAAGAAGGGGTACCTCCGCTGGGAAACCTCGGAACTGCCGAAGTAGAAGGCGTCATGGCCTCTCGAGCGGCCCACCAGGTGACTCTCCCCGGCGGCCAATACCGTTTCACCTCGGATCGAACCATCGAGGGCCCGGGGGGAAGCTTTAGCGACGCGTTGATCGTCGGAGGCGAGGTGGTCGCCCGTGTGCGCAACCATCAACTGATCTTTAGCCAGGGTTATCAGGTGACTTTCGACGGCTCGACCACCATCAGTTCGAGCGGTGGAGCCAAACCGTCGCTCTTGATTGGCTACGAGAATTCGCAGTCGCAAACATCCTGGCTGCCGGCCCAAGGGCAGGGGACCTTCCTCAAGGTCAATCAGGGCAGCCTGGACGTAGACGGCTCCATCGCAGGTCAGGGCGGCATCATGGCGACCGGCACCGGCGCCCAACAAGGCGACATTATCATGCGAGGCCGCAGCCAGATGTCGGCGGCACCAGACGCTCCGGTCACCCTGTTCGCGGAAAAAAACATCAAGGTAGCGCCCCCCGACCCCACCCAGGCCGACTTTTTCTCAATCGACCTGGGACCTCTCTCGTCGGCTTTGAAAACCTACGCTGCGGCTCACACCTCCTCCGACCCCGACTTCGATCCCTGGAGTCAAGGCAACATTCCCATTGAAGCCTTTGCCAATCTGGGAGTCGGCCGCCAGAACAGCCTGACCCAGGGATCCAACAGTGCCGTCTCGGATGCCTCAGTCAACTCCAGTTCCATCAAAACGGCGGCCATCACCCAGACCGACCTGAGCCAACTCAAAACGGCGCTGGCAGAAAAGTTTCCCGTCCTGGGAGGCCCGAGCGACGATCCCATCGCCATGCAGGCTCGAGCCAATTACGATGATATCTATGCCCAGATGTCCACTCCACGCATGTCGGCGGGCCGCTATATTCGTGTCCGTGAGTATCTTCGACAACTTCAAAAAGCGGCCAACGGCGGGGACCCGTTGCCGGCTCCGCAGGATACTCCCTGGGGTGATTTTGGCCAGATGAATGAAGTCATCAATGACCAGCTCAAAGCCGAACTGAGCTTCTTTGACCGCAAAGCCAAAGAGCTTCAGATGGGCTTTCGCAGCATGGTCAACGCTGGCTCCGACCCCACCCAAAACCCTCTCACGAGCACCATGAACGAACGAGATTCCAAATGGACGGGAATGATGTATGCGCGTGGATCCATCTGGATCCAATCCGGTGACTCCTCGGCCAAGGGTTCTTTCGATCTCCGTGGCGGAATGCTGGCCTTACAAGACCTGGCCGTCTCCCACGTCAAGACCATCCACACCGTCTACGACCCCACTTACCTCCGCCAACTCTCCGAGTTCCGTGTCGGCCAACGTATAGGCAGCAAACTCCGCGTCGAAGTGATGGTTTTTCGTTAATCCGAAGCGAGCCAGGTTTCAAAGGCGGCTCGGGTGCGTGCGGCGAGAGGAGTGCTCAAGGATTGGCGCAGGAGCTCCCGGTCTTTCTGGGGGTTGTGCCAAACGGCGAAAAGCTCGTCGACGGCGGGAGAGGGATGTGGGTAGGGGTCGACGGTTACGCTTTGCCCACTCTCCAGCATCCCGCCGTGTAGCACGCGAGCGTAAGCCCCACCACGATTGACGCGGGCGAACTCTTTGACGAACCGCGGGTCACCCATACGGGCCGACAAGGTGGCGCAAGGG
The DNA here is from genome assembly GCA_022842865.1 of Vulcanimicrobiota bacterium. Lineage (GTDB taxonomy): Bacteria > Vulcanimicrobiota > Xenobia > Xenobiales > JADMJV01 > JADMJV01. Next base: position 13,623 of record JALHOV010000041.1, read on the forward strand.
ATGCGCGGCCCGCTGATTTGCAAACGCACTTCGCCGCAATGCCAGATGTCGCCAATGCGGGGAGGTCGTCCGGCAAAATCGGAGATGGTGAGGTTTTCCCCGAACGTCCCAGGCGCCAATTCCTTCCCCAGGTGGCTTTCCCACCAACGGTAATCCTCGGCACTATAGAGATAGACCGCTTGATCGGGGCCACCGTGGTGCCTGGCGTTGCCGATGGCATCACCGGCCACGCCCAGAAACTCGACCCGGGCCGCTCCCACGGGGTTCTTGAAATGTCCGGTCTGGGCCGTGCGCCGGCCCAATTTCAGCGGCTGCAGGCCACCGGCGTTGACGGAAACGATCTTCATCTCCTCTTAAATTTCCGCTTGAACCAGTCCGAAACCTGATCGAGATAGGAAAACACCACCGGCACCACCACCAGGGTCAGCAAGGTCGAGGTGCTCAGGCCCCCAATCACGGCGATGGCCATAGACTTACGCACTTCCGCACCCGCCCCGATACCCAACGCGATCGGGGTCATGCCGGCAATCATGGCCACGGTGGTCATCAAAATGGGCCGCATGCGCGCTTCTCCCGACTCGAAAAGTGCCTGCGTGCGCGGAGTGCCATTGGCCATGGCGGTGAGCACGTACTCCACCAGCAAAATGGAGTTCTTGGTGGTCAACCCCATCAGCATCACGATGCCGATCAAGGCGTACATGCCCAGCGGTTCGCGGGCCACCAGCAGCCCCATAATGGCGCCGCCAATCGAGAGCGGCAGAGCCACCATGATGGTGAGAGGATGCACAAAGCCTGAAAAAAGCAGCACCAGCACCGCGTAGATCAGCATCACCGCAGCTCCCATGGCGCCCATGAAGCCTCCAAAGATATCGGCCTGGATTTCCACGTCGCCCGAAGGCGTCTCGCTCACGGACTTGGGCAGAGCCTTATAAACGGGCAGGCGATGGACGGCGTTGAGAGCGTCGCCGAGCGAAACCCCCTGGCGCAGACTGGCCTCGATCTGAACCTTGCGCTTGCGTTCAAAACGGTCGATCTGAGACGGACCCTGGCCCATATCCACGGTGGCCACACTGTGCAGCGGAACGAGCACCCGTTGATTGCTTATTAGTTTCAGGTTCCGGATGGTTTCCAGATTGTCACGAAACTTGGGGTCGAGTAGGACGCGGACGTTGATCTGGCGATCGCTGAGGTCAAACTTGGCCAGGTTCTGATCCAGGTCCCCCAGAGTGGCCACCATAGCCAACATCGAGATGCTGCTAACGGAAACCCCTTGCTCGGCGGCCAGCGCCCGGTCGGGGCGCACGATGATCTCTGGACGTTCCTGGCCTTCCGAGGAATTGACGTCGTAAATCTCAGGCATTTGACGCATTTCCACCAGCAGTTGCTGGGCTGCCTTCTCCAGCTCCGCGCCGTTCTCACTGGACAGGACCACCTGCAGGCGGCCGGACAACCCATCGCCGCTGCTGAAACTGATGCGCGTGCCCGGCACCTTCATCAGCTCCTCGCCCATCTTTTCTTCGAAGCGAGCTTGAGAAATATTGCGCTGCTTGCGGGGCACCAGCGTGACGTAAAGAGTGGCCTTGTTGACGGCGCCACCGCTCATACTGCCGGTGGCCGGGTCGGACGGAGTGCCCACCGAGGCGAACACCTGAGTCACTTCCTTTTGTTTACGCAGGATTTCGGTCAACTGCTCGGTGGCCCGCGTGGACTGCTCCAGGTTCGACCCGGGCGTGAGAGTGACGCTCACGATCAGTTCGCCGCGGTCGACCTGGCCAATCAGGCTGGTGGGGATCATCGCGAAGAGCCCCAGGCTGAAGAGAAAGAAGGTGGCCGCCAAAATCAGAGTGGGGCCGCGATAGGCCAGCGCCCAGCCCAGCACCCGGTCGTAAAAGCCGGTCAGCCAGCCAGCTTTGCTGTCCTGGTGGGGCTGGGCCCTGAGCCAGTAGGCGGCCATCATCGGCGTGAGCAGGCGGGCTACCAGCAGCGAGAAGAAGACGGCCACCGCCACCGTCAGGCCGAACTGGCGGAAGAACTGACCGGGAATGCCGCCCATAAAGGCCACCGGCACGAAGACCACAATGATGGTGGCGGTGGTGGCCACCACCGCCAGACCAATTTCGTCCGCCGCCTCCAAGGCGGCATCGTAAGGTGTTTTGCCCATCTGGGTGTGGCGCACGATGTTTTCAATTTCCACGATGGCGTCATCTACCAGAATGCCCACCACCAGCGCCAGTCCGAGCAGCGACATGTTGTTAAGAGTGAAGCCGACCGCCTTCATTACGGCAAAGGTAGGGATGACCGAGAGCGGCATGGCCAGCGCCGAGATGGCAGCGGCCCGGAAATCCCGCAAAAACCAGTAAATCACCGCCACCGCCAGGCTGGAGCCGAGCACCAGGTGCTCCAGCGACGCATTGTAGGACTCCACCACGAAGGTGGCGTTGGTGCGCACCTTGCGAATGGTAGTTCCACGCGGCAGCTGGGCCTCCAGGGCGGCCAGCTTTTGGTCGATGCCGTCCGCCACCTTGACCAGATTAGCCCCGGTGGCGCGCACCACCTGAAAGGCCACCACCGGCTCGCCATTTAGCAGCGCCTTCTGGCGTGGCTCGTTGAAGCCATTCTCAATGGTGCCCAGGTGGTCGAGCTGCACCCAGCCTCCCGCAGCAGGGGGGGTTTGGGGGGAGGCGGCAGCCCCCCCCATTGCCCTGGGAATCGAGATGCGGGTGCGTCGCAGACGCTCGATCGAAGGCGCGCTCCCCAGCGTGCGCAGCGACTGCTCCTGGCCGCCGGTGATAGAACGTCCGCCCGGCAGGTCGATGTTGAGAGCTCGCACCTGGGCGTTGACCTCGGCGGCGCTGACCCCGTGGGCATCTAGCTTGACCGGATCGAGGTGGATGCGAATCTCACGGTCCACCCCGCCGGAACGCTGCACCTGACCCACGCCCCGAACCGTCAACAGAGCGCGAGCGATGGAATTGTCCACCATCCAGCTCAGCTCCGAGAGCGTGGCTCCTTCACAGGCCACCACGTAAGTGGCCAAAGGGCCGCCCACGAAGTCCACGCGCGAAACCTGGGGTTCGGTAATCTGCTGGGGCAACTGCTGGCGAATGCGCGTCACCGCGTCGCGCACGTCGTTCACGGCGCGATCGCTGTCGACCCCCAGTTCGAACTCGATGGCGGTGGCCGAGAGTCCCTCGTTGACGGTGGAGGTAATATGGCGCACGCCCGAGATCCCGCTGATGGCATCCTCGACCTTGCGAGTCACCTGCGTTTCCAGCTCGGATGGCGCCGCCCCCACCTCGCCGATGGATACGATCACGATGGGCAGATCGATGTTGGGATTCTCGTCTACGCCCAGGCTAAAGAAAGCTCCCATGCCGGCCACGGTGAGGAGTAAAAAGAGCACGATCGAGGGGATGGGATTCTTGATGGCCCAGGCCGAAATGTTCAACTGAAACGAGTGCCTTCGCGCAACATTTGAACCGCCTCCGCCATGGAGCCGGCCAGTTGCACCCTGCCCTGGTTGATGAAGTAGATCTGGTCCGCCTTCTCTATCGTATTGAGACGGTGAGCGATGATCACTCGGGTGGTTTCGACCGGTAGCTGCTCGAGAATGGTGGACAGGGCACTCTCGGTGACGGTATCGATGTTGGCGGTGGCTTCATCCAGAATCAGCAGCTGAGGCCGCCTCAGCACGGCTCGCATGAAAGCCACGATCTGCTTTTGGCCCAGACTGAGCCCGGCCACCTGAGTCTCCAGGCCTTCGCTGAAATTCTTCAGCAAGGTTTCCATGCGCATCTCGGCGATGAGTTCATCGCGGTAATCCGCATTGGCATACTGAAAATTCTCTCGCAAGGTGCCCGCCTGCAAGAAGGGATCTTGCAAAATGAAGCCGACCTTTCGGCTGCGCTGGTCGGCCGGGTAAGTGCGCAAATCGCGTCCGTCCAGCAGAACCTGTCCCTGACCGGGATCGTAGAGGCGGGCCATCAAAGAGGCGGTGGTCGTCTTGCCGCCGCCGGTAGGCCCAACCAGAGCGTAGCTTTTGCCCGCCTCCAGACGCATATTGACCTGACTGAGAATTTCTCGCTCGGGAAGATAGCCGAAGTGAACGCCACGCAATTCCAAGCGCAAGGCGTTCTCTTCGACCGGCTGGCTAACCGGCAAAACCTGGAGGGTGGATTCCAGGCCCAGGATGGCAAAAATTCGGTCCCAACCCGCCATGGCCGTTTGAAAGGTCGCCCACAGGCTGGCCATACTGCGAACCGGATCGTAAAAGCGAATGACGTAGACCAGGTAGCCGATCAGCATTCCCACCGACAGTTCGCCCCGGGCCACCTGTTCCAGTCCATAGAGCAAGACGACCAGCTGAGCCAGGTTGCTGCACAGTGCGTAGGTGGGAACAAATAACTGATTGGCGATTCCGGCTCGTAGCGCGCTGCGATAATTGAGCTGATTGGCGCGCTCGAAGCGCTCGCGAAAATAATCCTGGCGATCGAAAGCCACCACCACCTTGAAGTTCTCCAGGCTATCGGAACTCTCGGCGGACAAATTCCCCAGGCTCTTCAGGCTCTCGGCGTTCCGGCCACGAGTCAGCGGAGCCAGCAGCCGGGTCAATACGAACAAGAACAGCGCCGGGGCCAGAGCTACCAGTCCCAGCCTGGGATTGAGCCCCAGCAAGAAACAAGCGGAACCGAACATCGTGATCAGTCCGCCCACGAACTGCATCAGCCCCTGCGAGAAGAACAGGTTGATTTTGTCGGTGTCATTGTTCAGACGGGAAATCAAGTCACCCGACTGGTTGACCTGGAAAAAACTGAGCGGCAACTGCTGAAGCTTCTCAAAAAGTAACTTGCGGAGCTGAAAGAGCAGCTGTTGGCCCACCGTTCCGGTCCACACCGATTGCAGATAAACGGCCACACCCGCCAATCCGTAGAGAATTAAGAGCAGCCCACAGCTGCGCGCCAATCCGGGCAGGTCGCGACCCTGGACGTAGTGGTCGATCGCATAGCCGGTCAAGGCCGGGGCCGAAAGGGCGAGAACGGTATTACTGACCAGCGCCAGACTGGCCATTGCCAACAGAGCGCGTTGCGGGCGCAGCAACGGCCAGAGCCGGCGCAGAGAGACAGTGGCCCGCACGGATTGGGTGTCAGTTAGCTGGTAGTTCATATTCCTGGGTGCTCTTCTGCGATTCAAAGATCTGCTGATACTCAGGAGAGCTGGCCAACAGCTGCGAGTGACTGCCCTGAGCCACGACTTCGCCCTGCATCAACAAGATAATGTGGTCGTAATCCTGGATGGTGGAGATGCGCTGAGTGACGGCCAGCAGGGTCAACCCCGGGTAATTCTGGTCGAGATTGGCCAGAATTTTCCGTTCCGTCGCTCCGTCCACACGGGCGGTGAAGTCGTCGAGGAGAAGAATTTTGGGCCGCAGGGCCAGCGCCCGTGCCAGCATCAAACGCTGCTTCTGCCCCCCGGAAAGACTGGTGCCACGCTCGGAGACAATGGTCTTGTCGCCTTCCGGCAGACTCTCCAAAAAGGCGCCCAGCTCGGCCGTGTCGACGGCCAGACGCCAGGCGGCTTCCTCCACGTTTTGAGCGAAAGCCACATTTCCCCGGATGCTCATGTTGAACAGAATGCTTTCCTGGAAAACGGTGGCGACCTGACGATGAAAACTGCTTTTGTCGTAATCTTGTGCCGGTCGCCCGTCCAGCAAGACCGCTCCCGAGGTGGGCTGGAGCAAACCCATGAGCATATAGAGCAACTGGGTTTTGCCGGCCGCCGTCGGCCCCAGGATGGCCGTGCGCGTACCCGGTCGAACTTCAAAAGAGACATCTTTCAAAGCAGATTTCTCGCCGTAGTTAAGGCACAGGTTGCGGACCTCGAGAGAACCCGTCAGTTCGGCCCGAATCTGCGCTCCCTGCTCGGCTGCGGGGGCTTCCAGGACGTCGCGCAGTCGGGTATAGGCGGCCTGCGCCTGAGCAATCAGGCTGTTCATGAAGCCGATGATAAAGACCGGCAGGATGACGATGGCCAGATATCCGTTGAAGGTGGCCAGGTCCCCCACCGTCATGCTGCCACGCACCACGTAGGTGCCGCCCTGGGCCAGAATGATGACGCTGGCCAGTTGGGCCATCAGGCTTACTACCGGAATCATCAGCGCAAATTTACGCAAGATAATCAGGCCCACGTTGCGAGCGCGGTCGTTGACGCGCTCGAACTGACCACACTCGGCCTGAGCGCCGTCGACCACGCGAATCAAGGCGGCGCCTAGAACACTCTCGTTGATCACCTTGTTCAGTCGGTCGAGCACTTCGCGCGTTTCTTTGAAGTAGGGTCGTACCTGCTTGAGAACCAGTGCGAAAACGACGGCGATTCCGGGAACCACGGCCATCACCGCCAGCGCCAAACGCCAGTTCATGCTCAAAAGCATCAAAGTGGCGCCCACCAGGATAAACACGCAGGAAACCAGGCCGGCGATGACATCCGAAACAAAGGTCTTCACCGCGTCGACATCACCGGTCAGATTGGTCAGCAGCCGCGACGGCTGGGTTTCTTGTACGAAGCGAAAGGTCTGCCGGGAGATTTGATCGGCTAGCCGGCTGCGCAGGTCGCGAGCCACCCGCTCGGCCGTGGTCACCTGCACCAGCGTCTGGAAGGCCATGAAAATCCAGATCACCAGGCAGACCCCGGCAAAGTCATCGGTGAGATCAAAGGGCACACGATGGTTGCCCTCATAGCGATTGATGCCCATCCCCACCAGGCGCGGAAGGACGAGATTGGCGCCATTGCTGGCCATGGCAAAGAGAACAAGCAGAGAAACCTGCTTGCGATAAGGAACAAGAAGCTGCCACAGCCCGGGATTTCGCACGATTACCCTGCGCTTTTCTCCCCGCCCTCAAATCCCCTATGCGCTGAAGCGGGGGAGACCGCCGGGGTCAAGTCAGGAGTTGTCCCTGGACGAGTCAGGAGTTGACCTGGCCGGAGCCCTCTTGACGCCGGCTATTCGGGCTGGGGCTCGTGGAAGAAGCGGCGCAGGCCGCCGCTTTTCTCAATGCCGCGGAGGGCGCAATCCATGATGGCCTGGTAGCGGGAGCGGTAACCGCCCCCGGTGCGGAGCAAGTACTCGCGGATGCGGTTAAAGTCTTTGCGCGTCAGATACAGGGTCGAGCCGGACAGGCAGCGCTGCAGGTGACGCAGGAAGGACTGGTGGCCGCCCTGGCCATTGACCGGCTTGCTCAGCAACTGCTGAGCGTTACGATCGAGCCGAAGCTTGACCGGCGGTTGGGAAGCCGAGCGTTCTTGCTCGGCGCGAGCGCGCCAGAGAGCAGCGGCCGGCGGTAATTCGAGGGCTTTGGAGATTTCGTCCAGGCTCTCCGGATGAGTCTCCTCGAGTTCTTGCCATTCCTTGTCGGAGATAAGCTCCAGGGCGGCCCAAAGATTGGCCGCCTCCTCTTCCGGCTGGTGCACGCGTCCCTGACCCCAACGCTTCTGGTTGTCGGCGGTGGTCAAGTGGGCGGCAGCACCTTCCGACCGACCGCTGGTGAAGTGGTGCCCCAATTCGTGGGCCAGGACCCAGCAGGCCGACAGCATGTCCAGGCCGGCCGAAAGGGCGATGGCCGAACCGGCCCGCGGATCACGAATCCACAAACCGTCCCAGCTTTGCGAATCCAACTGAGGGTGATCATAGCCCGCCAGAATCGGGATGTGATACTTGCCGGCCAACTGGCACAGGCCCGTCCAGCGCTGAAGTAAGGAAGTCATGTTAGCGGTCCCCTCGCATTTCTTGAAGCAGAGCTTCGGCCACCGGACGCAGATGAGAGATGGTTGGCGCCAGCAGGTCATCCAGGTGGGCGGTCACAGGGGCCGGCTGAGGCAGGCCGCGGCGTTGATTGGCAATTTGCTGAAGCTCAGCCCACTGGGCTTCGTTCAGAGGTTCCCGGGTACGTGTATCGATCATCACGGAACTTGGTTTTGTAGGGACGGAACATGTTCCTTTCGAACACGGCGTTCGCTTCAGCCGAGAATGGACGTCTGCCGGTCTCAGCTTCAGGTGACCCCGGCAGCCTTGATTCGTTCCGCCTCAATCCCTGAAGATGGTGAGTCGTCGAACCTGGAGACGAGCAGAATACGCTGGAAAGCGGCCTTGACCCGTGCTTGGGCTAAAACGATCTACGATTCTCGGCCAGATCAGCAGGTCGAGCGTTCGACGGCTCGACAAAAATCTTCCAGATCAGCCAGATCCTCCTGATAGGTCTCATAGATTCGTTCGAGCGACAAAGAATCGTAAGCGTGCACAAGCATGTTGCGTAACCTCAACGCCTGAGCCAGCCGCAAAGCCAGCTCTGAATCGAGAAGCCCGTGACGAGCCAGCACTCCAAATGTTCCCGCGTTGCTACCGGGAAGTTCCCAACCCTGCTCACTAATGATGTGAGAGGCGCAATCGAGGCAGGCCTGAATGGCGACCTGCAGGTTACGCAAGACCACGTCTTGTGCGTCGGCATCGGCGAGAAACTGGGCCAGGCTGAGGCCTCGCTTCGACTGGATCCGCTGCAGGCATCCCCGCGTGACGGCCAGACGACGGAGCAAGAGTGCCCTATCCAAAGTGCTCGGCCGTTCGCTTGAGGTAGTGTGCCAGGAAGGGTTGGTAGTCGTAGTAGAGGCTGACAAGGTAGGCCTCCCGCGCCCTCACCAGAGAGCGCTCCCGCTCATAAAGCCGCTTACCTTGCTGAAGAATGCGAAAAGTCAAATCAAGATCGGCTTCTCCCATAATGAAGAAATCCAGCTCTCGATTCATGTTTTCAGCAACACGAGCTCCCAGCTGGAGGCGTTTTTTCCAGATTTCCCGGTCGCCCAGGTGAGCCGAAAGAAGCACGGCAAGGTCAAGGTCGGAGCCTGGTCGACGGCGGCCGCGGGCCTCCGAACCGAACAGGTAGACCGCCTGCACATCAGGGTCTTTTGTAAGAACCGCAAGGGCTGACTCGGGATCTGTCACCATCCGAGATTCCTCGCTGGCGGAGAACGCACCTCCGGCCGTGGAACCGGGAACCGCAAATGGCCGTTGGGCGGTTTAGCAGCGCATCGTCATGAGCAATTTCTTTGGAGTCACCAGAAAGGGTTGCAGAGATGGTGGCCTTGCTTACAAAGCAGCCCTCATCCCAGAACGATCGGCATAGTGCCCTGAGGGAACGGCTCCAGGGAAAATCCTCTGTTCCCACGCCTTTGCCTCGCCGCCTTATGGGAACGGAATTAGACGCTCCTCTTACGGAAGCTGACGCCGATAAGTGCACTCATCGGACACGTGGGAGACGGTCTTTCTAAGAGAGTGTGAAGCACCAGGCGTTTCGCCTACATGCGATCAACGGGGCGAATTCAGCGGCTGTTTTACCTTTTCGAAAGTTCGCTTCAATCCCAATCAGGAATGCACCATTCTGGACTTTGGCCCGCAAGGATTTCAGCGGGCCCACATCCACCTGCGCGAAACCGCCCAACAGTTGCCGCCAGACATTCGTTCTGACCAGTTTGTGGCGGGACGCATTATGATTGAAGCCCTTTATGTGTCGTCTCCAGAACTCCAATTTTTGAATGAAAGCGGCAACCGCAGGCCAAGTGTATGGTTGAGTCTAAGGTGTAAGTTGCTGGGCAACCCAGGGTGTTCCCGGCCGAACCTTAATCAGTCGGCCGTCGCTGCAGTTGACATAGAAGACATCTCCAAACGAATCCATTTCCAGGCCGGCTGGCCGGGTGCCTGATGCGAAGGTGAATTTCTTCTGCCAGGCGTTAGGCCCGTCCGTCTCGACGAACGACCAGATGCCGGAGCCGTCCAACACATAGACCGCATAACCCTCTTTGTCCATGGCAACGCCCAGGGGAGTGCCCAGAAAGCCATTGCCGGGCCGGAAGGACCGCGTGTCCCAAAAGCCCTGAACCGGACCGGTCTCTGGCCACGGCTCAACAAGCGACGGGGGGTAAGCCGGAGTATCTGGCGACAAGAGGAACTTACGCAAACAGTTGTTTTCGCGGTCGGCCACCCAAACCAGGCTACCATAAGGGTCTGTGGCCAGGTCGCCGGGAATGCCCAGCCGGTTGCCACGCGGAGAGCAAGCCGTCGGGTTCCAGCTGCCCGATTCACCGTCATACAATCGCAAGCATCGGCTTGAAGAGTCGCTGGCGATCGCCAGACCGGTGTTTGCATCACCGCACAGCCCACTCCAAAACACGGCCGGTGTGGCGGTGGGTGTGACGATCGGAGAACCCCAGCTGACGCTAGGCGATTCAACCAGCGAGGTGAGACCGGTCAAGGGGCCTAAGGCCCAAAGAAAATTTGCTCCTGGTGCCCCCGAAAGCGCCCCCAGCGGCAGGCCGGAGGGATGAGCAGGGGTTGGAGGTAGAGCTGCAGGCGAGTCGTCGTTCCAGACGCTCAGGAAACTGTTGGCTGTGCCGGCAGCTGTGGCGCCCACGTAGTAGATGCGATTGGTGTTCGGGTCAGCAAGCACGCCCCGACCGACTGTTTCCAGAGGCAATAATCGGGAGCAATGCGCGATGCAGCCCAACTTCGAATGAGTGGTCACTTCCAATAAGCCCAGATCCTCATCGTAATGAGTGAACGTAGCGTTATAGTCATAGTCTGAAAAATCGTCAGTAAATTTAGCCACTTCCGGGGCGGCAAGCCGAACCTGCAACTGTTCGGGTGGAGTGCATTGCAGCTCTTGCATCTTCTGATTGGCTAAAAAGCTGCAAGTGGAGAACTCCCTTGCTCTCAGATCGTGGCGTTGGCCCTGGCCAAAAATAGACATACAAAACAGGCAGACAATCAGCAAAATTTGCACGCTTACGATCGTTTCGAGCAGCGAAATACCCTTGCGTTTCATTGGGCCAGCCTCACTTCGGTCGAGAGGGGTAGATGTTGAGAGCGTCTTGCCTCTCGATCGCGAACCACCAGGTCGTATCGTATCACCGAGCAGTTGTAGCGAGTGGCCGGGTCAGGCTGCAAGACCTGCCAACTGACAACTCCTCCGGCAACGGCTTTGGGCGGTATATCCACGATTTGCCGGGCGGCAACTTGAGGATCGAAGTCGGGTCTATAAGTGAATTTCACCAGTTCCTCGGTGGCGGTGTCCACGTAATAGGCGACCACCGCCTGGTCGCTCGGCCCGTTGCTGCTGCGGGTTCTCAACACCAGGGGGCTGGCCTTGCTGGGCTGATAATTCACCGCAAAGGGACTGGCGGGGGAGTAAATTTGCTGACAATGCAAGGTCTCGCGCTGAATCCGTTCCAACGCAATGGCAGCCTTCCGAAAGGTGCCATTTTGGGCCTCTGAACTGGATTTGGCGCGCGAAGCCAGCCAGGCCAATCGCCCGCACACGGTCAGGACCACGCCCAGCAGCATACTGGCCACGGCCAATTCGACCAGAGTGTGGCC
>JALHOV010000042.1 GCA_022842865.1 Vulcanimicrobiota bacterium
AAGAGGGCCGTTGACGTTTCAGCTCCTCTAATGCGCCCAGTCCGTCCACCGGCCCGGCCATCCGTACGTCCGATATGACTGCGTCAAAGGCAATTTCGTGGGCCAGGTGGATGGCGACTTCCGGCGCTGAAGCGCCTTCCACCTTATACTCCAGTGAGTCAAGAACATCGACAAGCAGTTCCCGCAGATTTTCGTCGTCTTCCAAAACCAGGATGGATTTCATGACTTCTACTCCTCCGGGGGGACTGCCGACTCATCCTCTCCTCCGATTTCATCTACGGCCTCGTCGTCAACTCCCTCGTCATCACTCTCTTCCGGAATGATTCGGGTGACGGCGCCCACCAGGTCGCCATCGCCCAGACGAATGACGCGCACACCCTGCGTGGCTCGTCCGATGCAAGAGACATCCGAAACCGCCAGTTTAATGAGCGTTCCCTGCAGAGTCGAGACCATGAACTCGTGATGATCATCGACCACCATGGCGCCCACGATGTGCCCCGTTTTCTCGGTCATCTGCAGAGTTTTCAGGCCCTTGCCACCGCGGCCCTGGGTCGGATACTGGTCGAGCAGGGTTCGCTTGCCATAGCCGTTGACGGTCACCACCAGCAGTTTCTCGCCGGGAGTGGTATCGCTGGCGGCGCTATCGCTATCGCCCTCCGGCTCGGTTTCTGAGTCGGTGGTTTCCCCTTCTACTTGTTCGCGCTTGGACACCGAGTCCATGGCCACAATCTCGTCGCCATCCTTCAGGTCAATACCCTTCACACCTTGCGCCGTGCGGCCCAGAGCGCGTGCATCTTCCTCGCGGAAGCGGATGGCCAAGCCCGCTCTCGTCACCAGAATCAGGTCCTGGTCGCCGGGGGTCAACTTGACGCTGACCAGTTCGTCGCCTTCCTTCAAGGTCAGTGCGATCAGACCCGAAGAATTGATACGCGAGTAAGAAACCAGTTCGGTGCGCTTGATAATGCCTTCGCGAGTGCAGGTCACAATGGTGCCCGGATCTTCGAAGCTGCGGATGGGAATGATCGAGGCTACTCGTTCTCCATCCACGATGGGGAGCAGATTGACCAGGGGAGTGCCCTTAGCCGTTCGCGAGTATTCTTGAATCTCGTGCACCTTCATGCGGAACACGCGGGCCCGGTTGGTGAAGAACAGAATGTGATGGTGAGTGGAGCTGACGAAAAGGTGCTCGAGCGAATCCTCTTCCTTCAGCCCCGTGCCCGAAATGCCACGGCCACCACGCTTTTGGGTCCGGTAGGTATCGTAGGGAACTCGTTTGATGTAGCCGGTCTGTGAGATGGTCACCACCATCTTTTCCTCGGCGATCAGGTCTTCGATGTTGAGTTCGCCGGCATAGGTGACAATCTCGGTGCGGCGCTCGTCGCCGAAGATGTCTCTGACTTCGACCATTTCGTCCCGAACGACCGCGTCCAGTTTCACCTGATCCTCCAAAAGACCGCGCAGGAAGGCGATCTCGGTCATCAATTCATTGTGTTCATTCTGCAGCTTGTCGCGCTCCAGGCCGGTCAGACGCTGCAGGCGCATGTCCAAAATGGCCTGGGCCTGGGGCTCGGTGAAGTCAAACTGGGTCATCAAGCCGCTGCGAGCTTCGGCTGGATCAGCCGAACCGCGGATGAGCTTGATGATGGCGTCGATATGGTCGAGGGCTTTGAGCAAGCCTTCGACGATATGAGCGCGTTTAAGCGCCTTGTCCAGCAAGTATTGTGAACGGCGGCGCACCACCACCCGCCGGTGGTTGACGAACTCCAGCAGCATGTCGCGTAAATTGAGAACGCGCGGCACGCCGTTGGTCAAAGCCAGCATGTTGACGCCGAAAGTGGTCTGCAGCTCTGAATATTTGAAGAGCTGGTTCATCACTACTTCCGGATGAGCACCCGGGCTCAATTCAAAGACGATGCGCATGCCTTTGCGGTCCGACTCGTCGCGCATGTCCGAGATGCCCTCGATGCGTTTTTCCTTGATCGCTTCGGCGATGTTGATCTGGAGACGCGACTTGTTGACCTGGAAAGGAATTTCGGTAACGACCAGTTGCTGCCGGCCGGCCCGCTTCATGTCTTCCACGTCGATCTTGGCCCGCATCAGGATGGAACCACGACCGGTGCGATAGGCCTCGCGGATGCCGTTGCGGCCCAGAATCTGACCGCCGGTCGGGAAATCGGGCCCGGGAATGACTTCGATCAAGTCCTCGATTTCGGTCTCGGGATTGTCTAGCAATAGCAGGCAGCCCGCGATCAATTCATTCAGGTTGTGGGGCGGAATCTTCGTGGCCATGCCGACCGCGATACCGTCCGAGCCGTTGAGCAGCAAGTTGGGGATGCGGTTGGGCAACACCACCGGCTCTTGCAGCGAAGCGTCGAAGTTCGGGCGCCAGTCGACCGTGTCCTTATCCAGGTCTTCCAACATCATCATGGCGATTTTGGAGAGCCTGGCTTCGGTGTAGCGCATGGCGGCCGCGTTGTCGCCGTCCACGGAGCCGAAGTTGCCGTGGCCCTGCACCAGCATATAGCGCAGGTTGAAGGGCTGGGCCATGCGCACCAGCGAGTCGTAAATGGCCGAGTCACCGTGCGGATGGTAGCGGGCCATCACGTTGCCCACCGTCGAGGCCGACTTCTTGAAGGGGCGGTCGGGCGTGATGTTTTCTTCCCGCATGGTGTAAAGAATGCGCCGGTGCACTGGCTTGAGTCCGTCGCGAGCGTCGGGCAGGGCGCGCGACACGATGACGCTCATGGCGTAGTCCATATAGGCGTCGCGCATTTCGTCGATGACGGCTACGGGAATGAGATCGTTTCTTTTCTCTTCATTGGGCATAATGCGGCGACTCCTAGATGTCGAGGTTCTTGACGTGTCGGGCGTAGTTAATGATGAATTCGCGCCGCGGGGGCACTTCGTCACCCATCAAAACGGTAAACATTCCGTCGGCTTCAATGACGTCTTTGATGTGCGCGTGGCGCATGATGCGCACGCTCGGATCCATGGTAGTGGTCCAAAGTTGTTCGGCGTCCATTTCACCCAGACCCTTGTAGCGTTGAATACCGACATTGTCGCCCATTTCGGCGATGACGCTATCGCGCTCGTCGTCCGAGTAGGCATAAATGATTTTTTTGCCGCGCGTTAATTTAAATAGAGGCGGCTGCGCGATGTAAATGTGGCCGCCCTCGAAAAGTTGCGGCATCTGACGATAGAAAAATGTCAGCAACAGAGTCCGAATGTGGGCGCCGTCCACGTCGGCGTCGGTCATAATGATGATTCGGTGGTAGCGCAATTTCTCGATATTAAAATCTTCGCCGATGCCCGTTCCTAGCGCCGCAATCAGCGCGCGGATTTCTGAGTGGCCGAACATCTTGTCGATGCGGGCTTTTTCCACATTCAAAATCTTACCTTTGAGTGGCAAGATGGCCTGGAAGTGACGGTCGCGGCCCTGTTTGGCGGAGCCGCCGGCGCTGTCGCCCTCGACGATGTAAAGCTCCGATTCTTTCGGGTCTTTGTTGGAGCAGTCGGCCAGTTTGCCGGGCAGTGAAGCCGAATCCAGCGCACCCTTGCGGCGCACCGTTTCGCGTGCTTTGCGAGCCGCCTCGCGGGCGCGGCTGGCGCTGATGGATTTCTCGATGATGATCTTGGCGGTGGATGGGTGTTCTTCCAAAAATTCCCGGAAGAATTCATCAAAGATCGACTCCGTGACCTGGCGAGCTTCGGTGGTGGTCAACTTGCCTTTGGTTTGCGTGTCAAACTGCGGTTCGGGTAACTTGACTGAAATGATGGCGGTCAAGCCTTCGCGAACGTCGTCGCCTGTAAAGTTGAGATCGTTGTCCTTGAGCATTTTCTTGTCACGCGCATAGAGGTTCATCACGCGGGTCAAAGCGGTCTTGAAGCCGGTTACATGGGTTCCGCCGTTGGCGGTGTTGATGTTGTTCGCGAAGCTATAGAGCTGTTCTTGGAATGACTCATTGTGCTGAACCGCGATTTCCACCGAGATGGCGCCGCGCTCAGGTGAATCTACGACACGGGAGACATAAAAAGGGTCGGCATAAATCGGGTGCTTGTTCTGGTTGAGATACTGAACGAACTCTCGAATACCGCCCTCATACAGGAATCGGTTGTGCCGCCCGCCTTCCTGGGTGAGCTCAATCACCAACCCGCGATTCAAGAAGGCCAGTTCGCGCAATCGCTGGAGCAGAAGGTCATATTGAAACGTAGTCGTCTCGACAAAAATGGTGGGGTCAGGATAGAAGCGCACGGAAGTGCCGCTATGTTCCTGATTTTCCTCGGGTGTGCTGACCATCGGGCCTTCCGGGATACCTCGAGAGAAGGTCATTTGATGGTGACCGCCGTCCCGCCAAACGTCCACCACCAGCTTCTCTGCCAGGGCGTTGACTACGGATACACCGACGCCATGGAGGCCGCCTGACACCTTGTATCCTTTGCCTTCAAACTTGCCACCAGCATGCAGCTGAGTCATCACGACTTCTAACGTGGTCACCCCTTCGGTAGGATGGAGAGCAACCGGAATCCCGCGTCCATCGTCACGGACGGAAACGGATCCATCGGCATGCATGGTGACCCAGATTTGATTGCAGGCACCGGCCATCGCCTCGTCAATGGAGTTGTCCACCACCTCGAAGACGCAGTGGTGCAAGCCATGCAGGTCGGGCGCATTGATATACATCCCCGGCCGCTTGCGCACCCCCTCTAACCCTTTGAGAACCTGAATGTCGCCAGCCTCGTAGTTTTCGACCGCCATAGCGATCTCGCCCTCGCGGGACTGCAAGCGGTCTTCCGCGGCCATCGCGGTGAACTGCTCTTGTTCAGGGACTATCTCGGTAATGGGATCCATGGGTCCTCCAAGGGTGCTTCGACAGGTAGGCTTTGCGATTCGCGTTCTGGGGCGGCCTCAGGGGGCCGTATGGGCGCTCAGACTCTTAGAAACCGAGTCTGGAAAAATAGCTTCATAGATGAAAAAACTTCTGGAAAGGCCAGGGTTCTCCTGCCCCCTCAGGTCCTCAAAGAGCGGTATAAATCCGTCATTTTTCGGGCCATTTCTCGGTCCGAAAAGAGCTCCGCCCAACGGCTCGCTCGCTGACTCAGTCGCTGATGCAGATCGTGGTCGCTGTCCAGGCGTCGCATGGCTGCTACGAACTCTTCCATCTGGCCAGGCGAGGTCAGCAGCCCGCTGCCTTCCGGGTCCACGGCTTCGTTGACGCCGCTGGCTTTTATCGCCAGCACGGGCACCCCGGCGGCGGCCGCTTCGAGGAGGACCAGGCCCTGGGTTTCGGTCTGACTGGCGAAGAGAAATATTTTGGTGGCCGCCAGATAATCCTTGAGCCGGTCGCGAAGGCGATAGCCAAGAAAATGGCAACTCTGGGCGACTCCGATTTCACGGGCCAGGCGTTTCAGGTTCTCCAGTTCCGGACCCCCTCCGATCAAGGCAAAGTGCGCTTGTCCGCCTGCCTGGCGGTAGTTTCGGAAGGCTTGCAGCAAGAAATCGATGGACTTCTCTTTGCCCATGCGTCCCACATAGAGGAAGAGGGGCTCGTTTTCGCCCAGCTGCAGTTCCTCCCGGGCAGCCGCTGCATCGCCCCCGTGTAAAGCCTTGCAGTCAATGCCGGTGGGAATGACCTCATAGGGGCAGCGCAGACGCGCCTTGATGGCCTCGGCCACTTCCTGGGAAGGCATCACCACCGCTTTGGCACGTCGGAAATAGAAATCGCAAAGCTGCTTTCCTACCCAGCGTCCCAGTTTCCGTGGCACCCATTTCAGATAATGGGCGTATTCTTCCCACAAGGTGTGGTGGGTGAAGACCATGGGGGTGCGTCCGAAGAATGCTTTGCTGTAGCCCATCCAGCCCATATTAAAAGGCGTGTGTACGTGGACAACGTCGAACTTTTGGCGGTAAAGCTGGCGCATCTGAGCGGGCGGCCAGGGCACACCCATGCGATCCTCGGGCTGCAATGGCATGTAGACCGAACCGATGCGGTGTACGTGGCCTTCCGCAGGATCCTCCAGTTGGTATCGGGGCACGAAGACGTGCACTTCATGGCCCTCCCGCTCCAGGGCCCGTTTGAGCACCTGGATGGAAGTGGTGACGCCGTTGATTCGTGGCGTGTAGCAGTCGCTGAAGTGGGCGATTCGCACGCGGGGCTGTTCTATGAAGGGACCCTTATGCCTTGCGGAAACAGTGGTTGGGAAGATGAGGATTTCCGCGCTGCGACTCCAGGATTTTCGCAACTACACCTTTCAGGAGGTGGACTTGGGTGCGGGGCTTCACGTTTTTGAAGGGCGCAACGCTCAGGGCAAAACGGCGCTTTTGGAAGCCGTCTACCTGGGGGCCACGGCCCGATCGTTTCGCACCAGTAAGGAAGCCGACCTGATTCGCTGGGGCCAGGATGGTGGCGGGCTGCACCTTTCCCTGGTGCGGGACTCTGGCCGCTCCCGCCAGCTGAGCATGCGCTGGCAAGCGCAGCCCTTGCTGCGCCGCATCCTCTTGCAAGACCAACCGGTGCGCCGGTTGGCCGATTTTCTCAGTGAGCTGCCGCTGGCCCTGTTTACTCCCGATGATTTGGAGTTGGTCCAGGGGGGGCCGGAAATGCGTCGCGGTTATCTCGATCTGCTGCTGTGCAAGCTTTATCCTGCCTACCTGGAAGCGCTCGGCCGCTACCAGAAGGTTTTGCGTCAAAAAGGCGCTTTGCTTCGAGCTCAATCTTCGCGCGCCGAGTTGGAGAGTTGGGATCACCTCCTCATGGAATTCGGTTTGCGCCTGATGGAATTTCGCGCCGAGGCCTGTCGCCAGTTACAGCCCCGGCTGGCTTTGCTTTATGCCGAACTGTCCGGTGAGGCCCAGGCCTTAAGCCTCCTCTACTGTCCCTGTGTGGAGAGCGATTTCCGTGAGGCGCTGCGCCGTGCCCAGAGTGAAGAGTGGCGCCGGCGCACCTGTCTGGTAGGACCACACCGCGATGAGGTGCAACTCTCTTTGGGAGAGGCATTGGTGCGTCGTTTCGGTTCCCAGGGGCAGCGCCGCACTCTGGCGTTGGCCATGCGCCTGGCTCAGGCGGAAATGTTGCTGGAAATTGGAAAGGAGCGCCCGGTGGTGCTGTTGGACGACTGTTTCTCCGAACTCGATCCGGGCCGTCAGGCGCGTTTGCTGCGCTGGTTAGAGGGCGCTTCTCAGGTGTTGATTACCACCGCTACCCCACTGGACCTGTCTCCCGAGCATCGACTCTATCGTGTGGATGAGGGACGAGTGAGCTTGTGCTGAAGCCGTTAGGACCCAGTCTGGCTCCAGCAGTCGAGGAGTTGGGCGTCACCCAGAAGTTGGCGCGCTTTCAGCTCCAGGCGTGCTGGCCCGAGCTGGTCGGACCCCGTCTGGCTCCTTACTGCGCCCCCAATAAATTGCATGGCCGGAGCCTTTGGCTTCGTGTGCGAGCGCCTGTTTGGGCTCAGGAGATCATGCTCTTGCAAGATTCGATCTTGAGCGCCATCTCCAAGCGTTTCCCCCGTTTACGCATAGACCAATTGCGCTGCCAGGTGGGCGTGGTGGTGCCCACTCTGGGGGAAGGTCCCGCTCCTATACCCGAAGACTTGAGTGCCATCGAGTTGCCGCGCTCGGTCCAGTATCGCCTGGGGAGGTTGGCCGCCGAGGTGGAGGACCCCGACTTGCGCGCCAGTTTTTTGCGAGCCTTAGAGCAGAACGAGCGTCGTAACGTCTGGTTGCGCAGTCAGGGAGCCATGCCCTGTCAGTTGTGCGGAGCCTTGCAGGAGCGCCGACTTTGCATTGCTTGTCGACAGCAGCGCGGTAGGGAGCGGCGGCAAAAGCTATTCCAACTGATCGGACGCCAACCCTGGATTACCTACGCGGAAGCGCAGACTCACTTACCGGCTCTGCGCCAGAGCGAATTTCACACTGCCCGCAACCAGTTGCGCTCGCTCTTCTTGCTCAGTTACTACCAGCAGCGCGACGTGTTGGAGGCCGGCGTATTGCTGCCGCCGGCGCTACGTAATCTGATGCTGCAAATCTGCATGCTCTCGACCCAAATCCCCTGGGACCAACTGCAAGACCGCCACATCCATTTCAGTCTCGGAAAAACCTGGGGAACCGCCTACCTGGAGGACAAAGCTCCGCCGCCCTTCGACAAGAGCAAGCGCAAGAAGAAAGACCCTGAAGCTGCCGCTCGAGCCCACGTGCGACCCGACGACAGTCCCTCCGTTTAGCTAAAATTGGGCCCAACCTAAGCGGTCGGTCGCCAGCAAGTTGGCTCCACTCCCGCGTGCTGTTGGTGGGCCAATTTAGACCACAATTCAAGTGAAGGCTAGCGGCCTTCGGCCTAACTAGCCCTCTTTGGGCGCCCACCACTTCTTTTTCTCTTCCGGGGCCTCACGCGAGACGCTGGGAAAGGAGACGGGGCGGGCGGCCGGGGTTTGCTGGGCCGGGGCGGGACGCCAGGGCTTCACTTCGCCGTTGGCGGGACGGGCCGCGGGTTGGGGCGGAGCCGGCGGTTGCTGGGCCGCGGCCGGACGCCACGGCTTCACTTCTGGCTGGTTGGCGACGGCAGGACGCTGAGGTTGCGGCTGGCGGACCGGAGGTGGCACCTGGCGCACGGGTTCGGCTTGTCGCACTGGCTCGGGTTCCGGCTGCCAGTCCACTTCGTTCGGCTGCTGCTGAGCTTTGCCCCACCAGGTCTGAGCCTGTGCCTGGGGTTGCGCCCAGCGGTCCATTTCCGCCTGCATCTGCTCGGGCGTGGCCACCGGAGCCAGCACCGTCACTCTCTCCTCCAGGGCTAGCTCACGGTCCACGGCCAGTTGTCGCAACTGAATGGCACTCAGTCCGAGCAGGCTGGCCATGCGCGCTTCGCACAGATCTCCCAGCCCGGCGACTCGCAGGAAGCGCCCCGAGGAAGCCTGCCAGCCGAGGAAGATCGAAGCCAAAAAGCAAAATCCCCCGAACGCCATCGCGGCCAGCATCAGCAGGGCGCCAATGGCGCCCGAAGTCATCATCCAGCTGGTAGGGAGACTTGAGTAGGTGACCCACAGCAAGAACAGGCCCACCACGGACAGGGCGCTGGTGGTCAACCCCACGGCCAAAGCCTGGACGGCGTGGAAGGCCAGAAACGGATCTTGGCGCTTGGAACTCAGCAGCACAAAGAGTGGCACCACTGGCCAGAAAGGGTAGCAGGATCCGGCCATCATCTTGTCCTCGGTGGAGAGAGGAGGAAGGATGTCGTCGTACTCGTTGGCCATTCTTAATAATTCACCGCCCGGGTGCCGATTCCTGGCTTACCACCCGGTCTAGCGACGGTGCTGCATGAAGGGGGCGGGGTCGATCTGGGCGCCGTTCTGGTGGACTTCGTAATGGCAGTGGGGACCGGTAGACATTCCGGTGCTGCCCACGTTGGCTACCATCTGACCCTTTCGGACGTAGTCGCCGTTTTTGACGCATACGGCGGAGCAGTGGCCGTAGAGTGTGGAAAGGCCGCTGCCGTGGTCGATGGTGATGGCCAGTCCGTAACCGCCCAGGTAATCGGCGTTGGTGATGCGTCCGGCGGCGGTGGCGTAAATGGGAGTGCCGGTCCCGGCCGCGATGTCGCAACCGGAGTGGAACCGCGCGTAACCCAGCACCGGGTGGACGCGGTAGCCGAAGGGACTTGAGAAATAGCCTTCGCAGGGCCAAAGGGTGGGCTGGGTGTTCCACAGCGCCAGTTTGGCCTGACGCACTTGCTCCTTGTGGTAGGAAATCGCAGCCGTGCGTAGCTGCTTCATCTCGCCATCGTCACCGTGTAGGGCTTTCTGAAGTTCCAGGTAACGGCGCTTCAATACTAGAGGGTGGGTTCGCGAGCGCGAGGCGGTCAGCGATCGACGAGTCTTACTGTGACTGGAGCTCGGATGCTTGCCGACCACCTTCCAAATCTGGTCCATTTGCCGGTCGCGGGCTCTCAGTTCATCCCAAAGCTCTTCCGAACGCATCTGGGCCAGCGCCATGGCCTGCTTCTTCTCGCGCTCCTTGCGCTGCAGGAAGGTGTGGGCGGCGCGTTTTTCTTCTTCCAGTTCCGCGATGCGGGTCTTTAGCGCCTGCTCGCGTGCGCGCTGGTTGCTGGCCCAAACCCGTCCGCCCGCTCCTAGCAGCAGCAGGCAAGCCAAAATCACCCAGGGGGAGATGCGGTAAACGATGCCTTGCTTGCCGACCATGAACTTAACGACCAGGCCGTCTCGCCAGGTTCCGGTGCCGCTGTGAGCTTGTCGCGAAATTTTTGTCATAGAATTTTTTTCAGTTATTGCAGGAAAAACATTAAACTCCTGCGCAGGAGCCTGGGGTTATTCTAGGCCTCTCGGCCAGACGCGTCTTTACCCCATTGTTACCGGATTTCAATCCCATGCGATTGAGAAGTTTTCTTCAAGTTCTCAGGAATGCGCTTCAATGTTTTGCGATCTTGTGTTCGCTTTTAGGCTGTAAACCAGTTCTCGATCTTGAGGCCCGGGTAGTGCCGAAAGTCAGGCTCATTGCGGGTCACCAGGATCAGGCCGTGAGCCTCGGCGATGGCCGCGATTTGCCCATCCGTCTCAGGCATCGGCCTGCCGGCCGTTTCCAATTCTGTCTTCACCAGTGCGTGATGCTGCGCTACTTCTTTGTCATAGGGCAAGACCGGCAAATACGAGTATCCCGAGGCTAGCAGTTCCAACTCGGCCCGCCTTCGCCCGGCGGGCAGTCGCATGATGCCGTATTGCAATTCTAGCCAGTTGATAGCTGAAGTCGCGCAATGCATCTTGTTGGCGGCTAAATTCTTAATCACTCGAAGGTCGGGATTCTTGCGCCCTGGCTCTGACAAGATGTTGGTGTCCAGTAGATACTTCACAGATCGACTGGACGCCCAAGGCTGCGGTCTCGCAATCCCTCAAACTCATCTCCGGCGCAATCTTCTGAACCGATTTGGCCAGACTCGCGCAGGGCCATAATCCGGTCAAACCAGGAGCCCGGCGGATCCGTCAGTTGGCTATACTCCTTTTGAGACAGCAATACTGCCACCGGCTTCCCGCGTCTTGTCAGGCGCACAGGGCCGGACTTCTCGGCTTGATGAATGAGCGCCGGCAATTGGTTTTTCGCCTCGGCCACGCTGTAAGAGTTCTGGCTATCCATATAGCTATCTTAGCAGATTCAGGGCTCGCTGACGACCGCATCCGCCACAGTTTCTGCGTCTTCCGCTGCTTCCGGGAGTTGCTTGCCCGATAGCCACATGGTGTGCCCCACCATAAAAGTCATGCTCAGCACGATGGTGCCGAAGACCTTGTACTTCACCCACAGGTCCAGACTGACGGAGTAGCCGACCACCAGGTTCACCAAGGCCGCGAAGAAAAAGTAGCCCACGTAGGCCCAGGTTCCGCTGCGCCATTGGGCCGGGGCAAGCTTCAGGGAGCTACCCAGCAGGCGCTCCAGCATGGGTGTTTGCCCGGCCCGGCATGACAGGGCGAAAAATAAGGCGGTGGCGGTGTAGGCTACGGTCGGCTTCCAAATCAGGAAGCGCGGATCTTTCAGGTAGATCGTCAGCCCGCCCAGTACTACGATGAGAACCAGGGTAAACAGCGGCAGCGGCTCGATCTTGCCTTCCTTGCGGTAGCGATAGATGGCGCCGAAGATGCCGGCGGCAATGGCCGAGCCGGTGGCGGCGTAGATGCCCTTCCACTTGTAAAAGGTGAAAAAGAGCAACAAAGGCAAAACGTCAGTCCACATACTCCTTCCGGAGTTCGGCCCGCGCACAGCGCAGGCCTTCGTAGACTGACGTTTTTGACTCTCTAGACCGGAACCTCGTCGGCGTTACCGCAGGACACACCTTCGCTCAGGAACTCCCACTTCACACCAGACCTCCCCCTTACGGCTGCTCGCTTCCGCTTCTGACCGGGTTCAAGGGCGTCTCGTTGAGTGGGACCCGAGGTTCAACGGCTGGACCCTCCGGTCAGACCCGACGAGGCCCGGGTCTAGAGAGTGAATAATGGCGGAGAGGGAGGGATTCGAACCCTCGATGCAGCTATAAACCACATACACGATTTCCAATCGTGCTCCTTCAACCAGACTCGGACACCTCTCCATATTCACTTTTTCTCTTTTCGCGTTACGCGGCTGGCGGAGAGGGAGGGATTCGAACCCCCGATGAGTTTCCCCATGCTCGATTTCGAATCGAGTGCATTCAACCGGGCTCTGCCACCTCTCCAGAATTGCGACGCTTCTGAAAAAAGCTTTCTATGAGTCTCGCGCACTCGTCTCGCAGGATCCCGTGGTCTACTCTGCAGCGCAGTGACAGACCGGGGAAGTCGTGCAGGCCGAGGATGCTGCCGGCTGCGCCCAGTTTCAGGTTGTGACACCCATAAACCAGTCGGGGGATTCTGGCTGAAAGAATCGCTCCCATACACATCGGACATGGTTCCAGAGTGACATACAGTTCACAGTCGCTAAGATTCCAACGCCCTAACCTTCGAGCGGCCTCGCGTAAGGCCACCACTTCGGCGTGGGCTGTAGGGTCGTGCGACTGCTCTCGCTGGTTTCCGGCTTGTGCGACGAGTTGATCCTGATGGATCACCACCGCCCCGACGGGAACCTCACCCTGGTCTTGTCTGGCTACTTCCAGAGCAAGACTCATCCATT
Organism: Vulcanimicrobiota bacterium; assembly: GCA_022842865.1. Taxonomy (GTDB): domain Bacteria; phylum Vulcanimicrobiota; class Xenobia; order Xenobiales; family JADMJV01; genus JADMJV01. The sequence continues at coordinate 12,638 of JALHOV010000042.1, forward strand.
TTTCGTCGTTTTGGACTGACTTACCTCACTTCTTGACCAAGCTAAGTGGCGCGCCGGAGAGGACTCGAACCTCCAACCTTCGGCTCCGGAGGCCGACGCTCTATCCATTAAGCTACCAGCGCTCGTCGCTTGGGCCAAGGCATTCTAGCACAGGCCCTGGGGGTTGGCAACAGATTACGATTTGCGCTGATTCTCCGCCAAAATCGGCTGAATGGCGCCCTTTTCCAGCGCCTTTTCAAAGGCTTTCACGCAGTTGGGATCGAGTTGCCGGCCGGACACCTCATGCAAGGTATTGAGCGCTTCCTCCAACGTCACTCCCTTGCGGTAGGGCCGGTCGGAAGTCATAGCGTCAAAGGTGTCGGCTACTGCCAAAATTCTCGAGAACAGGGGAATCTCTTCGCCTACCATCCGGTAATGGCCGGAACCGTCAAAGTTCTCGTGATGATAGGCGGCTTCACGGAAGGGCAGTTCGCGGGACAGACTCACCAGGCGGCGCCCCAGATCCACTGCTCGGTCGGTGTGGGTGCGCATGATCTGACGCTCGGTATCGGTTAAGTGGCCCGGCTTGCGCAAAATAGCGTCGGGAATGTCTACTTTGCCGATGTCGTGAATCAGGCCAGCCCGTCGCACCTGCTCGATATCCTCGTCGTTCATGTCCATGCAGGCGGCCATGGCCGCCGCGTAACCGGCCACCCGGTTGGAGTGGCCTTGCGTGTACTGGTCGCGCTCTTCCAGGTAGCGGGCCAGGGCCTGAATCGTGCTTACCGATTCCAGACGCAGTTTGTGCTGTGCTTCCAGGGCGTTGTGCATCAGGACGATCGGTACCAGCAGCAAAATCGCCACCCAGGGTAGAGTTTCCAGGAAAATGGCCAGCAACGCGCCCAGCGGCACAAGCATAAGCACGTGCAAGCGAATGTATCGAAGGTTTTGGCGGAACACCTGCAGCATCCAGCTCAGCGGCAATTGGCGGCGCAGGGTCAGAGTCAGCGAGTTTTGGGTGAAGGCCAGGAAAAACCACACGGCCGTGGCGCCCGCTACGGCCGCTATATTCTGCGGGCCCTCCATCAGGGCTTCCGGGCCTTTCAAGGCCATATAGGTCAGCCCGGCCGCGGCCGTCACGTTCACGGTCATCGGGATATTGGAAAAGTGGTAAAGTACGTGAGCCCAGTGCACCCGCTCGGGGTGTTGGCGCCAGGCTTGAAGGACGCGCACCACCTCAAAAAGCATCCGGCAGAGGCCGGCCACTACCACGGCTGCCTGCCAGCCTTGCAGAAAGATCAGGGCATAGAGGGGAACGTCATCCAGGGTGTAGACCGAGTGGTAGGCGTCATCGCTCAAGCGCACATAGCGGAAGAGACTGAAGAAGGTGACCACGGCCAGCGCGCCCAGCGCCCACAGGCTTTGTTGCGTCCAGGACTGGTGGAGCAGGTCGCTGAGCGCCACCCCCCAAAAGCTGCAGCCCACGCCGAAGACCAGCAGATACCAGAGCCATTCGCGGGGCGTTGGAGCCATACTAAGCCAGTTCGCCGGGAGAGCTTGGCTGCCTGGTCAGGCGGCGCGATTGCGGAGCATCGCCGGCCCGAGCACAGCTTCGAGAGCGGCCACCACTTTGGGGTCGAACTGGGTGCCGGCGCGAGCGCGTAGCTCGTTGATGGCCATTTGCCAGCTTAGAGCAGTGCGGTAGGAGCGGCGAGAAATCATCGCGTCGAAGGCTTTGGCCACGCTGAGCACCCGAGCACCCAGGGGGATCTGCTCGCCACCCAGGTTGTGTGGGTAGCCGCCACCGTTATACCACTCCTGATGGGAACGAATAATTTCGGCTTCGCGGCGGCTCAAGCTGAGGTGGGATGCCACTTCGGCGCCCACTTCCGGGTAGCGGCGAACGCGCTCCCACTCGCTGGCCTGCAGATTGCCGGATTTGCAAAGAATCTGGTCGCCCAGGCTGATTTTGCCCAGCTCGTGCAAGCGGGCGGCCGAGGCCAGGGTTCGCACGTCGCCTTCCACCATACGCATATAGCGGCCCATGTCGGTGGCCAGTTTGCCTACGCGAGAGGCGTGGCCCACCGTGTGGGGCTCCCGGCGTTCTACGGCTTCGGCCAGACTGCCGACTACTTGCTGGGCTTCTTCCAAGGTAGTGGTGTAGTTGCGAATGCTGGAGTAGGTGACCCAGAGGGGGCCGAGCAGGAGGACCACGGCGGCCGGGCGCTCTTGCAGGCAGGCCGTGAAGAGCACGCCCAGCGGGAGCAGAGCTTGCACAATCAGGCGCAATCGCGGCCAGTTGATGCGGGTGGACCAGTCGCCCAGGCACTGCTGGTCGAGCCACTGGTGGAGAGCCACAACGTAGGCTTGAACACCGAAGACGCTGACGGCCAGCACGAGCATCAGGCTCAGGTCGAGCACCGGGTGAGCACCCAGAATTGGACCCAGGCCGCGGAACTTGGCCCACAACCAGGCCGCGCAACCATAGCTGAGCCAGCTTTGCGAAAGGCTGTAAAACATAAACTCGGGACGAGCAGCCTGGCCACTCCTGGCTTCCCGGTGGAAGCGGGACAGGCCGGCCAGCAGGGTGGCGAACAAGGTGGCCACCGGGCCGTAACGCAGCATGACGGCGAAAATCATCGATTCAGAGAGAGTAAACGGACCGTAGCGGGGCAGCACCAGCAGCCAGCGCTCGGACAAAACCGCCAGGGCCAGACACAGCAGCAGTCCCATATCAAAGGGCGGAGCCTGTGAAGTCAGCAGGGTGGCCAGTCCAAAGGCTGTGGCGCCGAGCGTGACGGCGAATCGGAACTGGCTGAGGATGGCGGTGAAGTTCATCTGGTTTTGGATACTCCTTCTCTCAGCCTATTATGGGTAGGGCATGTTGCCGTTCAAGGTCCAAATCGCGTTCAAAGATTGACCTGGTGACCACTTAACATGCGTGTAACATTGGCCTGGCCGGGTATAAAGGCAGCACAGTTTTCAGAACCCGGGGTACCCAATGAAATACGCCAACAATGTTCTCGATCTGGTCGGCAACACGCCGCTGGTCAAACTCAATCGCGTCACCGCTGGGGTCAAACCCCTGGTGCTGGCCAAACTGGAACATCTGAATCCAGGTGGCAGCATCAAGGACCGCATCGCTCTCACCATGATCGAAGCCGCCGAGCGTGACGGCCGCCTCAAGAAAGGCGGCACCATCGTGGAGCCCACTTCGGGCAATACCGGTGTCGGACTGGCCCAGGTCGCCTGTCTCAAGGGCTACAAGTGCGTCTTCGTCATGCCCGACAAAATGAGCCAGGAAAAGATTCGTCTCCTCAAAGCCTACGGCGCCGAAGTGGTCATCACGCCCACCCACGTGGCCAAGGAGTCACCCGAATCGTATTATTCGGTGGCCGAACGCCTGGCCCGCGAAATTCCCGGCGGCTTCCAGCCCAACCAATACGCCAATCCGATGAATCCTCACGCCCATTACCTGACCACCGGTCCGGAAATCTGGGAGCAGACCGAGGGCAAAATCGATGTGTTCGCCTGCGGCATGGGCACCGGAGGCACCATCTCGGGCGTGGCCAAGTACCTGAAAGAGAAAAATCCCAACGTCAAGATCCTGGGCATCGACATCGAGGGCTCGCTCTACACCGGTCCCGAAGCCAAGCCTTACAAGATTGAGGGTATCGGCGAGGACTTCATTCCCGCCACCATCGACCTGGACATCATTGACGAAATGGTCTGCGTCAGTGACCGCGAGTCATTCCAGATGGCCCGCCGCCTTTGCAAGGAAGAGGGCCTTTTGCTTGGTGGCTCGGCCGGCTCGGCCGTGGCCGGTGCCTTGCGCTACGCCCGCCAGATGCACGAAGGCCAGACCATGGTCATCCTCATTCCCGACGGCGGCATGAAGTATCTGTCGCGCTTCTACTCGGATGACTATATGAAAGAAAATGGCTTCTGGGATGAGTCCGAAGGCCTGGTGGTGGCCGAATTGCTGGCCCACAAGCCTTCGGTCAACAACGGCACCCCGGTTCTGACCGTCGCTGCCGAAGACGAAGTGACGGTGGCCATCGAAATGATGAAGCGCTATAATGTTTCGCAGTTGCCGGTCGTCGAAGGTGTCAAGGTGGTGGGAACCCTTCAGGAAAGCTCAGTGATGAACCGCATTTTTGAAGAGCCCGCCAGTCTTCATCACAAGATCAGAGACGTCATGAGTGACGCGCTTCCCATGATCTCGCGCGACACCAATGTCAATTCAGTCTATCAGATGCTGCTCGATGGCCGTTCGGCGGTGCTCGTGGTCGATAATGAGCAGAAGCCTTGCGGCATCGTCACCAAGATCGACCTGATCGAACACATCACTCGCACCAAAGACCCGCTGCGCAAATCCAGTATCAGCAATTAGCTAACGAGCCCTGTCTAACGCTTCCAAGATACCAGGAGTGTAGAGCGAATCGACCTTCTCCAGGCGCTCGCGCAACTTCGGGTAGATCCTTCGCGTCTTGAACGAGGCGCCTTGATATTCGAAAAACTGCTGCATCGGGAACAGTTCCCAGAGGTTGTCGATGCGCTCGAACTTGCCCACCACGCGGTCCATTGTAAAATCGCTCACGGAAGGGGCCACCGCCAGGGCCAGCAGCGCCTGGCGGCGGGCCTCGACCTGCTTGTCCGAGTTCATGACCGTGACCAGGAAATACTCGAGCTGGCTGCGGCCCCACCGGGTCAGCGTGGGGCTTGATAGAATGGTGCCCAGCAAAGCCGTGGCCTCGGCGTGGCGGGTCAGCTTGGGATAAAGCTGAACGGTATAAAAACCGACCTTCTCCAAAGCGCGGGGGTCGATTTCCAGCGCCGCACAGGTGGCCTGCCGGCTTTCCTCGGTGTAACGTGCGTTGGAAGGGTCGTCCAGCCCGCGCGTGTAGACCACGGTCAGGCCGTCTTCCGAAAGCACGCGAACAAGGCCGGCCTGAATGCCGACGGCTATGCGCTTGAGATGGGTCTGGGGGTCAAAAGACTCCGCCAGGATGGGAAGATGTAGCCACAGGACGAGCAGCCACGCCTTCTTCATCAGGGATTCGTGCTGTTCACCGGGGCTGTGGAATTCGCCGGGCTGGTTGAATTGCCCACCGTCGTGGGGGTCATCGGAGTCTCCGAAGTGACTGGCACGGGGCTCGACATCGGCGCGGGACTGGCCAGAGCTTCCAGGGCTTTGGGGTCCAAAATCCGCATGGCCGCCATGTACTGGCTCAAAATGTTGTTCTGATCAGGACTTCCGGGCGGGAGTTGCAGGGCGATGTCCTTGGCCAGCCCGAAATCCCGGCGGGCCGCTTCGGGTTGCTTGCGGGCCATCTGCAGGCGCCCCCGCAGTAAGTAGGCGTCAGCCGACCCAGGGTTCAGTTTCAAGGCGGCGTCCAGGTCGGCCAGCGCCTCTTCGTATTTTTTCTCGAGTTCAAAGCGCACCTGGGCCAGCCCAATGTGGGCCTCCAGTTGCACTTGCTCGGCCTCGGACTGTTTGCTGTCCTTGGCCGGGTCTTTCTCGTCAATGGGTCTCTTGGCCAGATCCATGCCTTTGTTGTAGGCTTCAAGCGCCTTGGGGGCGGCCTTTTGGGAAGCGTTCACGTTGCCCAGGCCCACCCAGGCCTGCATATTCTCAGGTTCTGTTTTGAGCAGAGCCTCGAAATGGGCGCGCGCTTCTTCCAGGTCTTTGGCGGCGGCTGCCGGGTCTGCGGCCTTGGAACGCAGCAGCAGGCACTGGGCCAACAGCCGTTGGGTTTCGGGGTCCCCTGGCTTGCTTTTCAGCTCGTCCTGATAGCGCGCGATTTCCGAATTCAGCGGACTGACGGTGGTGGCATTGGCGGCGGCATCCGTTTGCACTTGTTGCTGACGGGCGGCTTCTGTGTCTCCCATGTTGCTGGCCACACAAGTAATGCCTGAGGTTGATAGGAAGGCAAAAAGCAAAATTCCCGTGCCTACCCGAATGATGGACTGGCGCCGCCGATACTCAGGGGTGTCGCGCAGATCGCCCTCTTCATCCTCAAACTCAGCGCCTACGGGCCGAGCCACACGCTGGGGTTTGGCCGGGCGAGTGCGTTTACGCGGTCCGCGAGGTCCTCTAGACATAACCGTTCTCCTCTGGGCATTGCAGAAATTTCAAGAGAGATTCTGACTCGACTCGCCCTAGCCTTCTTTAGTTTTCCCAGGGGGACTGCCGTCTCCCCCGGGACCCCCCTGAATCAGATGTTCCCAGGGGGACTGCCGTCTCCCCCGGGACCCCCCTGCTTGTGGGTCCACTGCTTCCAATCCTGTTGATGGGTATACAGGGTGCGAGCCGCGCCCAATCCCATACGCAAGGCGAAACATAGTCCCACAGGCACTCCTACCATGGAGGCGGCCCAGGCCAAACCTTGTCCTACCTCCATCGCTCCCACCACCTTGGGATCGACCGGGTTGCCGTTCACTTTCTTGTGGCGCATGCGGGCCAGGCCGCCGGCCGTCTGCAAGATACCACTGGCAAGACCAAATTCTCGACCAAAGGGCTGATTTCCCAGCGCGATCGAAGTGGCCCAGGTGCCCACGTAGACTCCCCGAGCGATGTCGGACGCTCCGACCAGGCCCTCGGCCAAATTTTTGTGGCGAATGCCGTCGACCAGGTCCTTGGTTCCAGCCGTCACCAGCGAAAGTGTGCCGATGCCCCCGAATAGGCCGGCGCCAGCCTCGAGGTAGGGAGTCATATGTTTCAGGCGCAGGCTCTCAAGAATCCACGGGTGGGCCCCTAGAAACTGTGGGGCCATGGCCATTCCCTGGGAGCCCTTCCCGACCCAGCGGGCAACTTGCTCCATCAACTGAGGCTTGTCGCCTACATCGTTTGGATGTGGCTTGGGGGCGCTGGGGCGGGGCACGTCCGGCTTGCCTGCGGGCAGGGCTCGCGGAGATTGCCAGGACTTGGGTCCGGAACTGATTTGCATGCCCTTTCATCAAACTTGAAGCGACCCTGGAGCAGGTTAGGGGAATGCAACAACTTCGTCAGGCGTGGCTCTCAAAGGTGAATCCTTGCATCGCTTCCGAAGATATTTCGTTATCACCGAGGGCGTGGCGCAGTCTCTGCATGGCCCGAGTGTGCATCTGTGAGATACGCTGCTTGGATACTCCCAAGATCTTCGAGATGGCGTCAAAGGTGACGCCTTCGAAGTAGTGGGCTGTCACGATCAACTGCTCGCGCTCGTCGAGTTGGCCGATGGCCGTCCTCAAGGCGTCGCGTTCTTCAGCGTATTCGAATTCGATGTCGGGAACGTCGTCGTCGTCGTCCACCAGGTCGCCCAGGCTGGCGTCACCATCCTCGCTGCCCAGTGGCTGTTCCAGTGACAGCAAATAGGAGGTGCCCATGTTTGCGATGAGATCGTAGACCTCTTCGGTGGACAGCTTGAGTTCTTCGGCCAGCTCTTCGTGGCTGGGAACCTCGCCTTTTTCGGCCTGGTGGCGGTCGATAGCCTGGTGTAGCTGACGGTTCTTGGCACGGACACGCTCAGGCACCCAGTCCATGCGGCGCAAGCCGTTGAGCATGGCTCCGCGCACTACGGTAGTCGCGTAAGTCTGGAATTTGAAACCGCGATCGATATCGAAGGTGTCGATCGCCCGAATGAGACCGATACTGCCATCGGCAATCATGTCGTCGACGTCAACGCTCTGGCCCATCTTGCGCGACAGGCCCATGGCGATGGACTTCACCAATGGCAAATACTGCTCAGCCAGGCGGTTCTGAGTCGCCGGGTCCCTGGAGGCTTTATAGCTGCGCCACAAGTTGTCTAACTCTTGTGCGTCGGTCTGCTCGCCGCGTCGACTCAGTTTAGGGCCTCCCTTCCCGTGATTTCAGGACCCTGAACCTTGCATCAATGCAAAAGGAGAGGTCCCATTGAGACCTCTCCTTTTTAGTCACGGGGCTTCCCTTCCCTCTTCGGGAGGAGACCGTTACTTCTACAGAGTTTTCTTCATCTGTTGGAAGAGCAGGTTGGCAAGGCCGACGCCGCCTTCTTGCGACCAGGTTTTGGCGCGCTCTTGATCGAGCATCCCGGTGAACATTTCCTCGCCCTGGCTATTGCCCAGGCCGCCTTCGCCGCCCCCCATTTTGGAGGCTTTGCGCATCTGCGTGAACATCTGCTGAAGATACATCTGCTCAAATTGCTGACAGGCGTCTTTGAGCTTGGCTTCTTCTTTGGCGCGTCCAGGAGTCTTGTCGGACGCCTGGCGCAAGGGTTCGGGATTGAAGCCTTCGATCTGCATACTGGTTCCTCCTGAGGGTTAACTTTAGCCGCGCTGGAGCTGGTTGGTGGAGCGCATCATTTCGTCGGCTGCCTGCACGCCCTTTTGATTCATTTCAAAGGAGCGCTGAGCGGTCACGATGTTGATCATCTCTTCGACGATGTTGATGTTGGATTTTTCCAGGTAGCCTTGAGCCACCACGCCGCAGCCGTTCTTGCCCGGGGTTTCCTCGATCTTGGAGCCGCAAGCTTCGGTCTCGGTGTAGAGGTTGCCGCCGATGGCCTTAAGGGCCGCCGGGTTGGTGAACTTGGTCAGGGTGATCTGGCCGACCTGTTCGGGCTTGCCATCGCCATTGAGGCGGGTGCCCATGATAGTGCCATCGCCCTTGATTTCGATGTTGCTCATATCGGCCGGAACCTTGACGCCCAGGTCAGCGCCGTTGTGCAGGCACAGGCGGCCGTCCTTGTTCATCTCGAAAGAACCGTCACGGGTATAGGCGGTGCTGCCGTCGGACATCTTGACTTTGAAGAAGCCTTCGCCATCGATGGCCACATTGTAGGGATCTTTGGTTTCTTGCAACTGGCCGGCCGAGAACATCTTTTGGGTGTTCATCGTGCGCACGCCCATACCGATTTGAGTTTTGCCACCGGTGGCTTCGGTGCCGGGGGTTTCCATCGTCGCATAAAGGAGGTCTTCGAAGGATACGCGGGACTTCTTGAAGCCGGTCGTCTGGTAGTTGGCCAGATTGTTGGAGATGTTGTCGATGTTGGCCTGTTGGGCCATCATGCCCGAGGCGGCGGTGTAAAGAGCTCTCATCATAGCGGTTCTGTTCTCCTTATTATCCTTCTGCGAATTCTACTAGCGGACGCGGCCGAGTTCGTTGACGGCCTTTTGCAAGCGCTGGTCGTGGGACTGAAGCGCTTTCTGGTTGGCTTCGAAATTACGCATCGTCTGCATCAAGTCGACCATTTCGGTCAGAGCGTTGAAGTTCGCTTGCTCGACGTAGCCCTGCTTGACTTTGAAGTCGCCGGTGGCCACCACCGAGTTGGTCTCGGAAGCGAAGCTCGAGGAGCCCTGGCGCTTCATGGCCTTAGGGTCTTCGAAGCGGCTGATGAGCAGCTTGTCGACATCCTTGCCGTTCACGTTGACGACGCCATTGTCGTTGACCTTGAAGTCGGCACCGTTCACCTTGATGGGGCCGCGCTGACCAAGCACAAACGAGCCGTCGGCCGTCACCAGATGGCCGCTGGTGGACAGATGGAAGGTTCCACCGCGAGTGAACTCAATGCCCTTGGGGGTCTGGATGGTGAAGAAGCCTTTGCCGTTGTCGTCCAGAGCCAGGTCGAAAGAGCTGCCGCTTTCCTTGAGGCCGCCCTGACTCATGTGGGTCATCGAATATTGATTGAAGCGGGCGTTATTCTCATAACCGCCGGTGGTGCCGACTTCGGTGGAGCCGTTGGATTCACGGGCCATCAGTTCCGAGAAGGATTCGACCACCAGGCTTTCCTTACGATAACCGGCCGTGCCTACGTTCGCCAGGTTGTTCGTAACCATGTCCTGCTTCATGGACATCTGTTTCATGCCTTCTGTGGCCATTCTCATACCATCGAGCATCTCGCCTAGTACCTCCATCCGCTTCTTCCACTGTTTCTCGTTCCGACAATTCGTCGAGAAACAGGTTTAACCTTTACTAAGTGGAGTTCGGCTGAGACCGAACTCCGGCGTTTGCTTCGCAAACTTCCGGGTTGCAGAGAGCGCTATTCGCGCGCTCCTGAGCCCCAAGCTTCATCCAATTCCTGTGCAAATTGCACCATCATGGACATCAGCTCATACACCTCGGGAGGCACCCGGCTGGAAGGTTGACTGGAGCGGAAGAGGTCGTCGACCTCGTCCTGATCCTGTCTCACATCCACGCCGTCCGCCTGAGCCTTGGCGATCATCGCTTCGGCTTCGGGACCCTCGGCTATTCCCAAAATTTCTACTTCTCCGTCAGGTCCGTAGCGGACCGAGACGGCTCTTTTTCCACCAGCTCCGGCGCCGGAGTCGAGCACTTCGTCAGGCTTGGACATCGTAGCTCACCATCTCGTTAATTTCTTCATGTTTGACCCAGGGGTTGCCGGGCACCGTCTTGCGGCCCGTCACCGACACTCCCAGGCACTTCCAGCCTGCCATCGCGATGCGCTCTTGCAGCACCACCGCGTAGCGGCTGACAAATTCTTGCGTCGCTTCGTTCTCGACCTCGATGACCACGCTTACTTCGACTGCGGCCACTTCGACAATGAAGAAGAGGTTTCCGAGGAACTCGGTGGTCACCAGAAATTCTGCGCGGAACTCATCGCTCAGGCTATCATCCTTGCCGCCGCCTTTGCGCCGGAAGTAGAGCCAGATTTCGGCGTCTTCGCGGAAGCGAATCGGCACTTGAAAATAGAGGCAGCCGATTTCACCGAGGATGGCTCGGTTGAGCAGGCGCTGGGCCTGAACCGTTTCTTCGGCTTCGTTGAGCATCCGGGTCAGTTCTTGGGTTTCTTCCTCGCCCAGTTCCTGGCCGGCTTTTCTGCGCAATTCGCGGTAGTTGGCCAGCAGTTCCCATTCGTCTTCATCGCTGCCCGGGAAGGGCGAGGTGCCGAACTCGATACCCGCCTGTTTGGCGGCGTTGAAGAACTTCTTGGGAGGGGGAGGGGACTTCTTTTCTTTGGTCTTGCCGATGGAGCCGCCGCTTCCTTCGATGGCTTCCAGCACCATCTCGCGCATATCGTCGAATTGTTTGGCGTCGCCGCCGCCCTTTTCGATGAGCCGCTTCAGTTCGTCGTTCATACAGGCCATTTGCTGACCTAGCTGCGGGTTTTGGGCCAGGAAGTTGGCCAGACAGGACATGTTTTGCGGTGTCACGGGCAAGTTGTTTTGCTGCAGGAAGACCACAGAGCTGACCCGGTCTTGCATCGGAGGCTGCGATTTGGAGCCTTCAGGCATTTGCGTCAGCTTCTGCATCGTCTGCAGGTTGTCTTTGGTCAGCGGAACCTTGCTTTCGACCATGGCTTTGGCCGTCTCCATTGAGTTCTCGCTGAGGGGTATCTTCATATTTGAAAGACTGTCGGCCAGTTCACCGGCGCTATGGCGGGCCTGTCCACCTCCCGGCACCAGCTGCATCCGCACCTGGCCGCCCGTCTGGGGCTGGTCCGCCTGGACCTTCATCTGGACCGACTGGCCCACTTGCAGCGGCGTACCGCTCTGGGCCCGCAGCAACTGGTCTCCCATCCGCATCAGGTAACCCTGACCATCTTTGCCCGCCACTTGAGCGAATAAGGTGGTGCCCTGCTGAGGCATGCGAAACCCTTGTGGGAGCTTCATCTGCATCTGTCCGGGCTGCATCGGCTGTTGGGACTGCGACGGAACGTTTGCTGGTTTCGCGCCCGTCGGACCCATTGCAGGAGCCTTGTTCCCGACTTGGGGAGGTGGTGCTCCTGGTGGTCCGCCTACGTTCATTCCTTGCCTCGCTTGTCGTGCCTAACGATCCACTTGCTGTGGGCTCAGTATAGGCTCGGGTTGTTAACTATTTGTATACAAATCGTTGCTCACATGTTACTGCGCACAACGCGAAATCCTGGATTGTATTTACCCGTATGCTGGCCTTTCGGTTCCGTCCTGGCTTCGTGCCCCACTGTGGGAATCCGCAACCGCCCGGATCCGCACTTCATTCCGGAGAATCCCCACCAGGCTGCGGATTCTGGGTCCCAGGAGCCCGAGGTCGGCCTGGATCCGCACTTCATTCCGGAGAATCCCCACCTGGCCGCGGATCCTGGGTCCCAGGAGCCCTGGACAGGCCTGGATCCGCAGCTTACTGCGGAGAATCCGCATCAGACTGGGGATTTAGGCCTCGGGAGCCCGAGGTCGGCCCGGATCCGCACTTCATTGCGCAGAATCCCCACCAGGCTGCGGATTCTGGGTCCCAGGAGCCCGAGGTCGGCCTGGATCCGCACTTCATTGCGCAGAATCCCCACCAGGCTGCGGATTCTGGGTCCCAGGAGCCCTGGACAGGCCTGGATCCGCAGCTCACTGCGGAGAATCCGCATCAGGCCGCGGATTCTGGGTCCCAGGAGCCCGAGATCGGCCTGG
>JALHOV010000043.1:0-24459 GCA_022842865.1 Vulcanimicrobiota bacterium
GAAATCGGGCAAAGGAAGAACGACCGGTCCGCGCCATGCTCCTGGACCGGCCGCTGGGCCGACTCCGGGCTGCGTCTTGAGCAGCCCGCGCGCGTGAGCTTTGACGTCGTCGAGGGAGATCCGACCTTTCGGTCCGCTACCGCGAACCTGGCTGACGTCCACGCCAATCTCGCGTGCCAGACGGCGGACGGTCGGCGACGCCGCCGCCAAACGCCCGGATCTTACGGGCGCCGAGGGCGGCTTGGAGGTGCCGTTGGGAGCAGCTTTGGCCGGGGCCGGGGCCACTGCAACCGGAGCTTGCGCTTTGCCTTCCGCCTTGGCGGGAGCCTCGGCCGCGGCCACCCCGCTGACGGTCAAAATGACCTGTCCAGGGCTGGCCTTCTCTCCGGCTTTGACGTGCACTTTCTCGACTTTGCCGGCCACTCCCACGGGCACCTCAATGGTGGCCTTATCGGTCTCGATCTCCAACATTCCGCTGTCGGCCTTGACCGAGTCTCCCGGCTTCACCATCACGGACAAAATGTTGGCCGAGGTGATGTTCTCTCCCAGGTCAGGCAATTTGACGTCCTGAGGGGCGGACGACTTCGCCGAGGCCTTGGGCGTCTCGCCAGGCGAGGGTTCGTCCTGAAGCTTCGCTTCTTTGGCTTGCTGTTTTTGGGGTTCCGCTTTTGGCGCGGCTTGCTGAGGTGCTTCCTCCCCTTCCAAAGTCAACACCACCTGACCCACCGAGGCCTGGTCCCCCGGTTTGACGTGCACGTTGCTGACCTTACCGGCCACCGTCGAAGGCACTTCGATGGTGGCCTTGTCGGTCTCGATCTCGAGCACCGGCGTATCTTGCTTGATGGTATCGCCGGGCTTGACCAGCACGGCCAGGACTCCGGCGGAGGAGATATTTTCGCCCAGATCAGGCAGTTTGAACTCGATCGACATGGCGTCTCTCCTAGGAAATCATCGGGTTGAGTTTGTTGACGTCGACCTCGAGGTCTTTGATGGCTTGCTTGTAGACGTCGGCTTTGACTTTGCCCTGACGGACCAGTTCAGCCAGCGTTCCCACCACCACGAAGCGGTGGTCCACCTCGAAGAAGTCGCGCAAACGCTTGCGGGTGTCGGAGCGACCAAAGCCGTCCGTGCCTAAAGCCACCATCGGCTTCTGAATCCAACGGGCCAACGAGTCTGGCAACATCTTCAAGTAATCCGAAGTAGCCACCACCACGCCCGGCTCTTTGCCCAGAAGCTCGGTGATATATGGCACCTTAGGCTTCTTGGCGTCCGCGTGGAACAGGTTATAACGGTCGCACTCTTTGCCGTCACGACGCAGCTCTTTGTAGCTGGTGACGCTGTAGACCTCGGCCGAAACCCCATATTTTTGCTCCAGCAAATCCTGTGCCAACACCGACTCATTGAGCAAGGGGCCGCTACCCAGCAACTGGGCCAACGGTTTCTCGCGGTTGAGTTCCGAGGGACGCAGGCGATAGGCGCCCTTGAGGATGCCCTGCTCGACGCCAGCCGGCATGGCCGGTTGAGCCATGTTCTCATTGTAGACGCTCAAGTAGTAGAAGATCGATTCCTGATCTTCATACATGCGCTTGATGCCATCCTTGATGATGACGGCCAGCTCATAGGCATAGGCCGGGTCATAGCACATGAGGTTTGGCACCGGGTAGGCCAGCACGTGGCTGTGTCCATCCTGGTGCTGCAGACCTTCGCCGTTTAGCGTGGTGCGGCCGGCGGTGGCGCCCAACATGAAGCCCTTACAGCGCGAGTCGGCGGCCAACCAGATGAGGTCGCCGATCCGCTGGAATCCGAACATCGAATAGAAGATGAAGAACGGAATGGTGGGAATACCGTGGGTGGCATAAGCCGTCCCGGCGGCCACGAAGCTCGACATGGAGCCGGCTTCGGTGATGCCTTCCTCCAGAATCTGTCCGTCTTTCGTTTCCTTGTAGTAAAGCAGGCTGTCGGAGTCGACCGGATCATAGTTCTGACCGACGCTGGAGTAAATACCGCACTGGCGGAAGAGCGACTCCATACCGAAGGTGCGAGCTTCGTCGGGTACGATCGGCACAACGTATTTGCCCATTCCGTCGTCCTTCAAGAGCTTGGTGAGGGTGCGCACGAAAGCCATAGTGGTGCTCAGCTCGCGGCCATTGGAGCCACCGTTGAACTCGTCGAAGATGCTGGCCTGAGGCAGGGGCAACTTGGGACAGGCCTCGATTCGATGAGGCAGGCTGCCGCCGAGTTGCTTGCGCCGCTCGCGCAGATAGCGCATCTCGGGGCTGTCCTCCGGCGGCTTGTAGAAGGGCGCATGCACCACTTCATCGTCGGAAATCGGAATTCCAAAGCGGGTGCGGAAGGTCTTAAGCTCCTCCACGTTCAGCTTTTTCTGCTGGTGAGTGATGTTGCGACCTTCGCCGGCTTCACCCAGGCCGTAACCCTTGATGGTCTTGGCCAAAATTACAGTGGGCTGGCCCTTGTGGCGCACGGCGGCGTGGTAGGCGGCAAAGACCTTCTCCGGGTCGTGGCCGCCGCGACGCAGACGCTCTAACTGATCGTCTGACATGTGCTTGACCAGCTCCAGGAGGCGCGGATCCTTGCCAAAAAAGTGCTCGCGCAGGTAGGCGCCCGACTCCACGATGTATTTTTGATACTCGCCGTCGATCACTTCGCCGGCCCGTTTGACCAACAGACCGTTACTGTCGCTGCGCAAGAGCTCGTCCCAGGTGTCACCCCAAATCACCTTGATAACGTTCCAGCCGGCGCCGCGGAAAGCAGCTTCCAACTCCTGGATGATCTTACCGTTGCCACGCACGGGGCCGTCCAGGCGCTGCAGATTACAGTTGATGACGAAGATCAGGTTATCCAGTTTTTCGCGAGAGGCCAGCGTGATAGCGCCCAGCGACTCGGGCTCGTCGGTCTCGCCGTCGCCCAGGAAAGCCCATACTTTGCAGTCATCCTTCGGCTTGAGGCCACGGTTCTCCAGATAGCGGTTATAGCGCGCCTGGTAAATGGCTGTGATGGGCCCCAGACCCATGGACACCGTGGGAAACTCCCAGAAGTGAGGCATCAACCAGGGGTGTGGGTAAGAGGAAGGTCCCCCAGCCAGTTCCTGGCGGAATTTTTCCAACTGTTCGACGTTCAGGCGGCCCTCCAAAAAGGCGCGGGCGTAAATGCCCGGAGAGGCGTGTCCCTGAATGTAGACCATGTCGCCGGAGCGGTGGTAATCCTTACCGCGCAGGAAGTGATTGAAGGCGACTTCGTAAAGGCTGGCGGCCGAAGCAAAGGTAGAGATGTGACCGCCGATGCCGCTCTCGTGCTGGTTGGCGCGCACAACCATGGCCATGGCGTTCCAGCGGATAATACTTTTGATGCGCCGCTCGATCTCGCGGCTGCCGGGATAAGCGGGCTGCTTACTGGCCGGAATAGTGTTCATGTAGGGGGTGTTGGCCGAGAAGGGCAATACCACGCCCTTCTGATGAGCGTAAACGGCCAGTTCTTTGAGGATCTCGGTGACGCGTTGATGGCCACCGCTGTCCAGGACGTAATCCAAGGAGTCGAGCCACTCCTGGCTCTCCAGATCCTTGATTTGTTCTTCGTTCCACTCTTCGGCTGCTTGCACGGGGGCATTCCCGGGCGCCTCGATGATGTCCATCGTGAGCGCTCCTTCCTTGATTCCAGATTTGACGCCCTTCGTTGCCCTATCAGGCTACCCTCCAAGAACACGAATCGCACCCAATTAGAGGGAGACCCCGTTCAAAGTACCGAAGTACCTGACATCCCGGAGAAAAGGACCAGAGAGGGTGTCGCAGCAGGGCTCCGACCAGAACAATTCAGAAAACTCCGCCGAACGGCCCGCCGTTCGGCCCATTAGTCTGCGCCCGGGCGAATCTTCGGGCAGCCTGGGAGGCTCGTCAGGGCCTCTACCCCCTCCCCTCAAGCTGCAGCCATTGGGACGCCCGGGCAGCGGACCACCTCCCGGCCCCATGGCGCGACCCGGATCTCAGCCCCCCAGCGGCAACCTGGGCGGTCCCCCTCCGCTGCCGCCTCCAGGCCGCCCGCCCGGACCGGCTGCCGGCCCCACGCCTCCAGCCGGCCCCACGGGGATCCCCCTGGTCGGGCCACCTCCATCCTCGGTGCCACCGCCCGCCTCAGCCACCCCGAGTCGGATCGAATTTCAGCAACTGGAACTCAAAGGCGCCAAAGCGGCCGCCGCTGCTGCTGCCGCCGCCAGCAACGGGCCTCCCGGAGTCAACATTCCACCGCGCCCGGTCAATCATAAATCTGCCGAAAAACCGCCCGAGGATCCCTCAGGAGTCGTCCCTCGCGATTGGCCCCCGCGCAAAGTCGACCTCACCGAGGGCCCCACCGGCACGGTGCCGGTGGACCAACTCTCCCCAGCCCCCCGGTTCTTGCCTGGCCCCGAAGCCCCCACTGGTCGGGCCCGCGGCTCGGGAACTTTGCGCGCACCGGAGAGTCCCCGAGCGCCCCTTGGACCTCCGCCGGACCTGGAAGAAAACGCCCGCGGCGGCATAGAAACCGACTCGAAAGCCAGTTGGGGTGAGGGCGGGCCATCGACCGCCGGTGGAATCAAGTTGCCACGACCCAAGCCGCAACGAGCTCCCATGGGCAAAGGACCGATCATTCTGGTGACCGCCTTCGCGGCCGTGCTATTGGCGGTGGTTATCTGGCCGCCCAAAAAGCCAGGCACTACGCCGGTTCCAGCCATCACCGAAAGCGCCATTCCCGAACAGCCCCTGGCAGTTTCGAGCTCCAGCGAGACTCCCGAGGCGACGACCAGCGCCACGCCCAAACCGGACACGAGCCCGCTGGCCGCCAACCTGCCGTCCGAAACTCCCGAACCCGTCTTCAGTCCCACCCCAGCAGAGCCCGAGGAACCGCCCAAACCGGTGAAAACACCCAGACCGGTTGCCAGCGCGACACCCAAGCCAGTGGCCACGCCGAAACCAACCGAATCACCCAAACCGGTGGCCCTGGTCACGCCCAAGCCCGCCGTGACGCCCAAGCCCGCCTTCACACCCAAACCAGTCGTGGAGGATCCTCCCGCCAAGAGCAATCAACCCGACTGTAGCGTGCGCGTTTCCGTGCTTCCCGCCGACGTCGACGCCAAGGTTTACCTGGTCAACGACGCAGACCGTTACTCCGACCACAGTGCGGGTAGCGTCCGCCTGCAGCAGGTCAAGAAGGGCAGCTACACCCTGAAAGTCATTGCCAACGGCTATGAGACCTTCACCAAGAAGATGGATGTAAGCAAGGACCACAAGCTGTCGGTTCGTCTCGAACGGATCCCACCGCCGCAACCGGCCTACCAGCCTCCGGCGCCGGGTCCGGCCTATGACCCGGCCCCCTACAATCCGCCGGCTCCCGCCCCCTACTACCCTCCGCCTGCCCCCTCCGGCGGTTCCTACCAGATTCAGGCCCCGGGAATCTAAAAAGGCCCCGACGAGCGGGGCCTTTTTCTTTCCGACGAGTCTTCAGGGGTGGGCTGGCGCCAGACCCATGCCGTCCAGCACCTCGCGAGCCTTTTCGACGCCCTCTACACCTGGCGCTTGGGAGGCGATGTAACCATCCAGATCCACCACAATCACACTGGGCAGTAAATCGTTGGTCAATCCGTAGTGTTTGGTGACAGAACCCTCGTCAAAAAGCCGAGCGTAGGTGGCGGGCAAGGACATCATCTGGCCGATGGCTTGATTCTTGTTTTCGGTCTCAACATGGATCACTGCGCAACCGATCTTGGTACCATAGCGATTGCCCAGGTCACTCAAAGCGTTCAACACCTTGTCGTTATCCGGGCTACCTACTTTCCAAAAAAGCAGCACCACCGGGCGACTGTGAAAATGCTGGAAAGAACGCCAGTATCGGTTGCTCTGGTCGCGCAAAGCGAAACTGCGAGCAGCTTTCTGAGCGGGCACTGCGGCGCTGGCGGCTTCCGTCTCTACGCTCAAAGGGGAAGTGCTGGCGTAGGCAACCTGGTCGGCCGCCACGGTGAATTCCGCCATGGCAGCAGGCTGGCCCTTGGCGGTGACCTTCAGCTTATGCTTGCCCGCTTTAACGAAGGCCCCCACTGGCGTCACACCAAGGTAATCATTGTCGACCCAAACGGATTTGCCAACTTCGCCAGAGACCAAAATGGCAGGTTGCGGCACATCGGCCAGGGCCAATCCCAATTCCTTTTTGCTGCCTTCCTGGTCACCGGCCTGACGACGCAGGGCTGCTAACCAAAGATGAACCGAGGCGTAGTCGGGACGCAAGTCGCGCGCTTTGACCAAAGCCGCCTGGGCGTTCTCCAGGTCTCCTGTTTTCAGTAAAATCGCTGCCTGATTGAGCGACAGGTCGATGTAAGGTGGGTTGCCCTGCTGGGCCTTTTGAAGTTGAACCAGAGCTTCCTTATTGCGGCCCAATCCCGAGAGCACCAGTGCCAGATAGTTGCGCACCACCGGCTCTTTGGGGAGCTTGGCCTGGGCCGCTTGCATCACCGGCAAGGCCTGCTTTAGGCGACCACCCGCATAGAGTTTGTAGGCTTCAATGAACTTGGCGGTGCCAGAAGTAGGCACCCGCTGGGCCACCTGCTCCCAATCCTTCAGCCCGGAGGCCTCATTGCCGCGAAAGAACTCCAACTGTCCTTGAGCATAGTGGAGCACCACCGACTGGGGATGGCTTGGATAGGCTTTTTCCGTGGCCGCCAGCAAATTGATGGCCTCGGAGAATTCCAACTCCTGAGTCTGCTGGGTGGCTCGTTTACCGACCGCCAGCATCAAATTGTTGAGAGCCTCGGCGTGGCGTGGATCGAAGTTGAGAGCTTTCTTGAATTCCAGAATCGCTCGTTCGTAGCGTTGATCCAGGTAACAGGCGTAGCCCAAGGCCACGTAAGCCTCGGGTTTCTCACCAAAAAGATAAACCAGGCGCTCAAATTCGCGGACGGCGGTGGCGTAGTCTTTCCTCTTAAGGGCCTGATCGCCCTTTTGACGAACCTCCTGGTAGGAGGGGTTCGCCCAGACCGAAGCCAGACACGAAAAGACCAGGGCGGCGGTGATAAATCGTTTGAGCATAGAGCCCTCCCTTACATGTCGCTGTGTTTCCACCAGCTGTAGTGATCGCGTTGCAAAACCTCTTGGCTGGGCATCGGATAGAACTTGAGCTCGTCACCGGCCACTACGAAAAACCCATTGCTGATTCGCGAATAGCTCATGCGGTCGAAGATGGACTGAATGCCGATGCTCTTGGTGCGGGCCTGACTATCGGCCTTCAGCGCTTCCAGCACGGTCGCCAATTTCTGCGGATGCACGCCGGGAATCGGAGCCGCCAGGAAAGGATTCTGCTTCCAATCCGCCAGGAACTTGTCGACGTCGAGGTCGATCTGAGTGAAAAACAGCTTGGGACAGCCGCGCGGGTTGCCGGGAGTGGTGAGGTACTTGCCCAGAGCCGCCTGGTCGTAGCTGCTGGCCACCAACATCTGCACCGGATTCAGCTCTTGAATGATGTTGATACGCGAATTGCTGGGATTGGGAGAAAACTTTTGGGGCTGAATACAGAGCACGTCGCCGGTTACGGTGGCTGCATAAAGAGCCCCCAGCGACTCTATCGAGAGATGCTCCAGAACGCGATAGGAACTGATGAATTTGGTCATCTTAGGACTGCCGTCGGGATGTTCCCTGGTTTGATCCAAATATTCATCGATGGGCAGATTTTCGTTTCGGTAGTTGCTGTCCACCTCGATGAAAATCATCTTGCCCGAGTAATAACGGGCGGAACCCACCGAATAATAGCGTCCGAAGTCGGCAGGCTCAAGCTGCGAGGCGACCAGCGCAAAATTGGGATACATGATGGCATAAAGATGCTTCTGATAACTCACCGGACGGACTCCTCGCTGAATTTGCTGTCACCCCTTGCTACGTGCAAGTCGGTTCCTCCTGCCCTTGAACAGCCCAGGCCAGAGATGGCCCTGCCACCAATACCCAGGCCTGCCAGGACCTACCACCTGCTTCTATCGGCAGTTGCAAGCGTCGATAATAGCCCTGGCTCACTCCGAACTCGGCCTCCCACATCCATTCGTCCCCCATTTGACTGGGCAGCAGACTACCCTCGACCTGGGCACCCGCGCACGGCACTACGTGTGGGTAAGCGGAGTGGGCCACCCACTGGTAGTCATGCAAAACGGCCGGAATCAACTCGGGAGATCGGCCAAGCACGCGAGCCAAAAAGTCATGCTCGTCAAAGGGTGGATAGGTAAACCACATCTCGACCACCTTAAAAGGGCGTCCAAGCTTGCACAGCGGTGCGGAAGGCCAGGCCCATGACAAACCACCATTCTTTCCGTTGGGCCTTCTTGGGATGCTCCGGCAGCAAAGGCAACGTCTGACTGGCCCGAAAGTCCACTTTGTAAAGCTGGTCATCATCACCCTCGGGGCCTACGTAGGCCGCGCTGGTGCCTCGAGGAGACACGACCAGGTCGCGACTCTTGGGTCGATCCCAACCCTCGGCCGTAAGCTGGGTGGCCTGCAGGTTCTCCGGGTCAAACCGATACACCCGCTTCTTCTCGAGGAGTAGGAAGTAGCGAGCCTCGCGAGGCCAGAAGGGCTGATAGGCGTGAGATTCGTTGCCCGAACTCAGTCGAGTGAACTGGTTGGAACGAACATCCCAGAACGCGTAGAGGTCGCAACTGTCCTTGGTCTGGATGGCCGCCACCAGGCCGGAAGAATCAGGAGACCAGGTGCTGCGTATGTCCAAACATTGGGTGCGAATACCGCTCCAGGTCAATTGGTCTTCTTCCTGGTTGTAAAACCATAAGGTCCGATCGCGGCTCTCTCCCATTACAATGTCCAGGGCAAACCATTTGCCGTCATGCGAGGGCCAGACCTTCTCGATATGCAGCTTCTCGGTCTCATAGGGTATGGTCACGATTTTCGTGAGGCGATCGTCGCCCGGGCTCCAACGCAGCAAACTCAAGGATTGACTCAACCCGTCCGATTCTTTCCCCGGCTTCTCGTAGCGTTGGAAAAACATCTGACCGCCGCGCACTCCAATGAGTTCGATGCCCTGGTTCTCGAAGCGGATCTCCTTTTGCTGACCGCTAGCCACCTCGACCACCGTTACTCGCGGAACGCCGGGGCTGCGCGGCTGGAGCAGCAAACGCGCGTCGTTGTCGAGCCAGCCCAGCATACGCCATTCGCCTGGCTCCAGCTGGCAGATCATGCGCGATTGCTGGCCGACCGTCCAAAGCTGCCAGGAGCTGGAATCGGGGTCGCGCGAGAGATAGGCGACCTGGTCTTCGCTTTCCGACCAGCAAGGTTCTGCCAGCGAGGGAAAGCGCTGGCTCTCCACTTGATACACCCGGTTGCTTAGATAAAGCCCGGTGCCGAAGCAAATCGATAGAAAGATCGCCCACATCAGGGCGATGACTTTGAGCGTCTTGCGGGAGTTCTGATCAAATACAAACAAGGGTTTGGAGCGAATTTTCGAATCCCGGTTCAGAGCCCCTTCCACCAGAACAAATTTCCCTATTTTATGGGCAAGCGAACCCCGCGCAGGTACAATAATCGGCTGGGAATCCGGGTATCCTCCATGGCATTGTCACAAACGACGGCTGCCTCGTATTCATCCGCCTTCGCGGTGGGGCGGATGGCCAGTCCGGCCCCGCGGTTCCCTGGAGCCAGGTCCTTTTGCACCAACCGGGCCGGGCCGAAGCCGGCTTTAAGAAACCACAGCTGATTCGAACCAAATTGTTTGCCCTCATTGCCTTCAGCGCTGAGTAGCAAAACCAGTCCCTTGTCGGGCACATAGGCAATATCGGTCAGGTCATAGGGGGTGTTGGTGGCGGAGTCAACCGCCGGCTTGAGGTCGGTCTTGACGAACTTCAGGTCAAATTCTGGCGAACGCGCCAGGAATTTGTCCAATTGGCCCTCATAGAGCACCAGGGTTCCATCTTTGGCCAGGCATTTGTCAAAAGCGATAAAGACTCGATTGTGCTTGGGGTCGCAAGCAATGCCCGTGACCTCTCCGGGCGTGGAGGTGGACTGGCCGAAATATCCGGTGGCTCGCAGGGCTGTATCGGGGTCATAGTTGTCCTTGCCGGACTCCGGATCCAGTTGCTCGGTTTGCAGGATGATCTGGTGCATGACCGCGCGATTCTCGACGAAGCGGGTGTTGTTCTTGAAGTGATAGTGACTGCCGGTCACGAAATAGCGGTTGTCCTTCCACCAGCCCAGTCCACTGAAGTTAGCCTCACCCATCTTGCGTGGATGGTCTAAGAAACGAAAACGCCGGCCGTCGGTATCGAAAATGTGAAACACGGTGTAGCGCCGATCGCAAACCAGCACCTTACCGTCACTGAGAAAGACGGCGCCGGTTGGCCCGAAATCCTCCAACAAACCCATATCTCCGCGCATGTCGGAGGCTTTGAGGTTGAATTCCTCGGCCGTGCCCAGAATGGGTAGGACGGCCAATAGGAGCAGACTGATCAGGGTTTTACGCATCGGAGACCTCGCTTTGAAAAATGCAGGTTGAAATTTTTTCTACTAACGGAAGGTTTCCTGCTTTCAGCCGATGGGTTACGTTCTTATCGAGTCCCCGGATCATCGATGGGGACCCGCACTTCCTTATCCCCCGTGATGGCCGCCAGGGATTCGCGGTCTATTCTCTGGGGTATGCGGAGACAGATGAAATACCTTGTCTGGTTCTTGTTGCTGTGCGGCTGTGCTCAGGCGCAACTGCTTTCCAATCAATCCCTGGGCCGCGAACGGGGCGTAGAAGTGCGTCAGTGGACCTACCGCAGCCACGGAATGGCTGTCAAAGGACTGCTTTTCGTGCCCCCGGTGGCAGTGGGTAGCAAAAAGCCGGTGGTGATTTTCTCGCATGACGGCATCAGCGGCATTTCCAAAGAGCATCGACTGTCTTCGCTGCGCCTGGCCAGCGCAGGCTTCGTGGTTTTCGCGCCCAGCTACCGCGGCGAGGATGGTTCGGACGGCATGGTGGAGGTGGCCAAGGGAGAGGTCGACGATGTGCTCGAGGCCATCCGGCTGATGGATCAGGTGCCCCAAGCCGACTCCAGCCGCATCGCCCTGGCCGGGGCTTCCCACGGTGCCTTGATCTCCTTTTTGGCGGCGGCTCGAAACCACGAAGTCAAAGCGGTCGTGGCCGCCTACGGGGTGATGGATATCTACCGCTGGTGGGACTATCTGAATCGGGCCGGCAAGGTCGGCGGGGATGCCATCACACGCCGCACCTACGGCGATGGACCCGAGGCCCGCCCCCAGTCGTTCGCGATCCGCAACGCTATCTCAGTGGCTCCACAAATTGAGTGCCCGGTGTTGATCCTGCAGGGCCAAAAAGACGACATCGTGCCCTGGGAGCAGGCGCGACTTATGCAGGCCGCCCTGCTCAAGGCGGGCAAATCCTGTCAACTGGAACTCTATCCCGACTGCCTGCACGGCTTTCTCGTCTATGCTCCCTACCTGCACGACGTGACCCGTGCCGAGCGCGCCCAGACCGAAAGAAGCTGGCGTACCATGGTGGACTTCTTACACAAGCATCTTTAGAGTCGACGCAGGCTGGCGGCTCCGGAAAGGTCCTGATGGACCGAGGGGTTCCCCTGGTAAGACAGACTGGAGGCGCCTGAACCGTCGACCTCCAAGGACTTCTGGGGTGCAACGAAAGCTTTCGAGGCGCCCGACATCTCGGCCCGAACATCATCCACCATCAGGCCCATGGCCGAAGCCGAACTGGCACCCGACATGTCCAAATCCAGCTGGCGGGCGGAGCCTTCCAACTTGACTTTGCTGCTGCCACTCAAGTCCAGGCAAAGCCGGTCGGCGTGCAGGCCTATGACCTGGCTGTCCACCGACCCCGAGAGTTCCAAATTGTCGAGGTTTTCCATGAACAAGGTGACGTGGATGGGCTGGTTGGTCGAGAAGCTCTCGCCCGACTTGGGCCCGATGTGCAGCACCCCGTCTTCCACACGCGTCTCGATGAGCGGTAGGATATTGCTCTCGCCCTTGAGTTGAACTTTCTCATCGGACCGACCGCACTCGATCTGCAGTCCGTTGATGCCGGAGGCCTCGACCCGAGTGAAGTGGTCGCTCAGACCACGTGACTCTTCCGCGGCGTTGCCGTCCCCCCGAACGGAATCGCCGCCCTCGGCCGGCTTCCCGTTGACGAAGACCTGGCCATTGATGATCGAGACGTTGCCCGAATAGTGTTTGCCGTTGATGACAGAGCCGCTGCCCCCGATGGAGATGCTGTTGAAGTTCATCCGGGAGTTTTCAGTAAAGCCCCTGATTGTCCTGGGACACAGAGACCTTGCCTGAATAATAGCGCTGGATCAGGTAGGCATAGGTGAGCGTCAGGCACAGGGCGGGAATCCACCAGGCGATGGCGATGCGCAGGCTGTGATCGGGAGCGGCCAGGGCGGTGGCGTTCAAATGTTGCCCCGAGGGCAGAGTCGAATACAGCATCACTGGAAAAAGAGCGGCCGCGCCCGTCATGATGACTCCATAGATCAGCAAGGTCGAGCCGTACAGGGCCATTCGCTCGCGGCCCTTGCGCAGACCCATCACCAGAGCAGCCGCCCCCCCCAGCGCCACCAGCGAGTTGATCCAGGCGAAGGGACGGTGGGGCAGACCGCTCAGAATCTCGGGCCGCACCAACCAGGTCAGCGCAGTAATCACTCCAAACAAAGGCACAGTTGCGGCCCAAAGGCGCCAGGCCAGGCGCCTCGACCGGTCGTGAACCGGCCCTTCCGTGCGCATGGTGAGGTAAGTGGCGCCGTGGGCCGTCAAGACCAGGGTGGCGAAGCCTGCCACGGACAGGGTATACCAGTCCAGCAAGCCCACCTCGCCGGTCACCCGAAAATTGGTAAAAAAGGTCAGGTAGAAAGTGCCATCGGCTTCCATCGGCACACCGCGCACCACGTTGCCGAAAGCGGCTCCAAAGAGCACGGCCAGCAGCACGTTGCTGACGGTGAAAACGCTGTCCCAAAAGGTTTGCCAGAGATCATCGTCGATGTGACCGCCCACTTCCAGCGAAATCCCGCGCAGCAAAATGCACCACAACACCAGGAAGAGGGCCAAATAGTAGCCCGAGAAGACCAAAGCCATGAAGCGGGGAAATGCCATGATCATGACGCCCCCCGTGCCCACCAGCCAGACCTCGTGCCAGGTCCAGAGTGGCCCGATGGCTGCGATGATCTGGCGGCGTTCCTGGCGATCGCGAGCCACGATCCAGTGTAGAATGCCGGCGCCGAAATTGCGCCCGTCCAGCACCACATAGGTGCTCAGCATAAAGGCCAGGATCACATACCAGAGTGCGCTCATTCCGCTGTTCCAGGGTGTTCCGGCCCGTGCAGAACTTCTCGACCCACCATGTAGAGAAAGAGCACACCCAAAACGAAATAAAGTCCACAGAAGCCGATCAGAGTAAAGATCGCGTCACCCGGGCTGACGACCTTACTCACCCCATCACTGGTGCGAAAGAGGCCATAGATCAACCAGGGCTGGCGACCCAGCTCGGCCGTCATCCAGCCCAGAGTATTGGCAATGTAGGGAAAGGGGAAGGCAAGCATGATAGCCCAGAGCATCGGTTTGGTGGTCTCCAGCCGTCCCCGCCAGCGCAACAAGCAAGCCAATCCCATCAGTCCAATAAAAATCGTGCCTAGCGTGATCATGATGTGAAAGGAGTAGTAGAGCAGTTCAATGTTGTCGGGCCATTCGTCGCGAGGGAACTCGTCCAGACCACGGACGTAGCTTTCAAAGGTGCCGTAGGCCAGAAAGCTGAGCACTCCCGGCAGCTCGATGGGATTTTCCAGGCGCTGCTCGGCCACATTGGGTTGGCCGATTACCGCCAGGTCGGCCAGCTTGCCTCCGTGGAAACGGCCTTCCATGGCCGCCAGCGTGGCCGGCTGATAGCGCCCCACAAACTTGGCCTGTTGATCTCCGGTGGGGAAGGCCACCAGCAGGGAGGCGATCAGGCCTAACAGCGTGCCCGCGTTCAGATAAAGACGAGCTTGTTCCGCGTGCTTTTGGCGCAGGCAATAGAATGCGCCGACGGCAGCCACAACGAACGAACCTGTCACCAGAGCGGCGCACTGGTTATGGGCGAACTGCACAAAAACCCAGGGGTTAAGCAGGTAGGCCCAGAGATTATCAAAGGCCAGCGTGCCGTCCGCCAGCACGGTGTAGCCCACCGGGTGCTGCATGAAGGAGTTGGTCACCAGAATGAAGACTCCCGACAGCCAGCTGCCGGTGGCCACGCCCAGCGCCGCCCCAAAATGCAGCCGGGGGCCCAGACGCTTCTCGCCAAATAGCAGAGCTCCGATGAACGCACTCTCCAGGAAGAAAGCAAACATGCCCTCCATAGCCAGCGTTTGACCGATGACCCCGCCGGCATATTTGGAAAAGCCCGCCCAGTTCGTGCCGAACTGGAACTCCATGGGAATGCCCGTCACCACGCCGACGGCGAAATTCAGTCCAAAAATCTTGGCCCAGAAGCGCGCGGCGCGGTTGTACTTTTCGTCCCCCGTGCGCAAAGCTTTCCACTTCCAGTAGACCAGGAACCAGGCCAGACCCATCGTCAGCTGAGGAAACAAGTAGTGGTAGGTGATGGTAAAGGCGAATTGGATACGATGCCAGAGGGCAGGATCATTAAGCACGGTTTTCCTCCGTTCGCCTTCTCGGACCAGCCTATCCTTTCGCCCTGGCCCCGGCCATCAGCGAATTCCCTGAGGCAAGCATGGCCCGAATCCGCTCCGCATCCATCGCATGCACCGGATTGTAGACGACCATTCCCAGATCCGGTCGGCCGTCGACCGCGAAGGCGGAATACTCCAGCTCCAGCAACCCCAGCACGGGGTGACGCAGTCGCTTCAGACCCTCGCCGTGGGTGTGGACCTGGTGATCCCGCCAGAGGGCTGCAAATTCCGGGCTGAGCCCACACAGCTCGTCGACCAGTTGAGCGACCTCGGCGGCGGCCCCGGCGCGGGCGGCGTCGGCTCGGAAAGCACCTACCACAAAACGCGCCACTCCCTCCCAGTCGGTCTGCGCGGAACGGACTTTGGGAGTGCAGAAGATCAACCGCAAAATGTTGCGCTGGTCGACGGGCAGGGCGCCGTAGTCGGTCAGCACGGCGGCGGCAGCACGATTCCAGCCGATGACGTCCCAGGTGGCGGTCTTGATCAGGGCGGGGCTGACCTGGAAAGCGTCCAGCACTCTCTGCAGCCGTGGAGTAACACCCGCTGACGCCCTGTAGCGAACTTCCGGAAGCCGCCCCAGGGCAAGTAAAAACAGGTACTCGCGCTCGCTCTCGGTCAACATCAAGGCTTCCGAGATGCGCTCTAGCACTTCGGGCGAAGGATCTCCTCCGCGTCCTTGCTCCAGCCAGGTATACCATGTGGGACTGATGCTCGCTCGTTGGGCTACCTCTTCGCGGCGCAATCCAGAAGTGCGGCGCCGTCCCATCGGAAAACCCAAAGCGGCAGGGTCCAGGCATGTGCGCCGGCCCTTCAGGAACTCCCCCAGCAAATTGTCGGTCTTCATAGCCTGTTGATCCTTATACTACGATAAGCTCACTACTTTAATAGGATGAATTCCTAGCTTAGCATATCGCCTATGAAAGTTTTCTTGACCGGCGCGACCGGTTTCATTGGCTCGGTGCTGGTTGCCGAGCTTCTCTCGGCCGGACATGAAGTCTTAGGCCTGACTCGCTCGCAGGGCGGAGCCGATGCCCTGCGGGCGCGGGGAGCCAGCGTCCACCGCGGCGACCTGGAAGACCTGGACAGCCTGCGCAGCGGAGCGGGTCAGGCCGAGGCGGTCATTCACACCGCCTTCAACCACGATTTTTCGAACTATCTGGCGGCTTGCGAGCAAGACCGGCGGGTCATTCGAGCCTTGAGCGAGGGGTTGTCAGCTGCGAACGCGCCCTTGATCATCACCTCGGGAACGGTCGTCGGCCATCGCTTACCGGGCGAGCCATCCCTGGAAAAGACCGGCCCGGACCCGCACCGTCCCCATCCGCGCGGCGCTTCCGAACTGGCGAGTGAGGCGGCTTTGCAGGCCGGATTCCATGTCTCGGTGGTGCGCCTTCCTCAGGTGCACGACGAACACAAACAGGGTCTGCTCACGCCGGCAATCGAGCTGGCACGGGAAAAAGGCAAATTCGCCTACCTGGGCGACGGCAGCACGCGCTGGCCGGCGGCCCACGTCACCGACGTGGCGCGACTCTATCGACTGGCGCTGGAAAAGGCGGAACGCGGGGCGCGTTGGAACGCGGTGGCCGAAGAAGGCATCACCTCCAAGGAGATCGCCCAGGTGCTGGGCCAGGGATACGGGTTGCCGGTCGTTTCGCTGACGCCGGAGGAATCCCGGCAGCACTTTGGCTGGCTGGCTCCTTTTATGGCCATGGACATGCTGGCTTCGAGCGCCTACACCCGGGAAAAGCTGGGCTGGCAGCCGACAGGACCCGGCCTGATCTCCGATCTGAAACGAATGACCGGGCTATAGAGCGTAGGCCTCCGGGCGCAGGTTCCAGCGGGCGCCGTCCGGGGTGTCTTGCACTTCGACGCCGGCGGCCAGCAGAATCTGGCGAATCTGGTCCGCGCGCTGAAACTGGCGCTCGGCCCGGGCCTCATTGCGCAGCTTGAGCAGCACTTCCACAAAGGGCTCGATCGGCTTGCGCGGATCTTGCAATCCCTTTTGGGCTCCTTCGCCGATCAGAGCCAGCAGGTTGCGAAACTGGGACCGGGCGATACCCCAGTGGTGCACGTCGCTGTCCCCGCTCCACTCCACCAAAATCTGCTCAAACTCCAGCAACGCTTGGGCAGCGCCCAACCCGTCACCCACTTGAAGGGCCATTTGAAAGCGTTCGGCCAGCGGTTTGACCAGCTCGGTGACCAGTCCCTGAGTGGTGGAAGCGGCCACTTCCACCGCTTGGACTGGGATCTTTGGCCCGGCCACCGGCTGTCGCAGCTCCTGCAAAGAACCGCTGCTGCCTGTTTCAAAGAAACTGATCTGGGCGTTGCGGCGCAGCGTAAAGCCGCCTTTGCCATGCACTTCGAAGCGGTCCGCGGCCAGGTCCAACACCACGGCCGTATGCTCGTCCACGCCCCAGATCCACAAATGGGGCTCGAGCTGAGTCTCCAGCAATCGCAAGCGACGCTCCCCCAGGTAGCAGAAGCGAGTATCGTGATTTCCGCCCACGGTGTTATTGAAATGAGGCAGCACCACCGCCGGATAGCCCAGCGCTGGCAAAATTTCCAGGCCGGGCAGCCAGTGCGGCTCATTACCTACCTTGTAGATCTCATAGACGGGCAGACATAGCGCTCCCACCGCACAGGCGCCAGCGCTGGCAAAGACGACCACGTTGCCGTCCTGGCGCAGTTTCTCCAAAAAGATCAGGGGAATTTCCGAGCGCGACCAGTGCAACTGGGCGTAGCTTGGACTGCCCGGGCCGGTAAAAAGATAGTTGCTGTTGCGCAGTGTGCGATAACACAGCTGAAGTTCCACTTCCGGCTGCCCGGAATGGCGATAGCTGGCCAACTGCAGCTTGTGTCCCAGGGACTGCTGAAAGAACTCGGCCGTCTTGGCGCTCAAAATGTCGGCGTTCTCTTGAAAACCATAGGGGGTGTCCAACCAGACGCTGCGCGCGGGCTGCAGCGACGACAGCAGTTGGCGATGGACTCCCACCAGGCTCGGCGCCGTTTCGCCCGAGCCCATCAGAACAAGCTTACTCATAAAGTGGGAGGGTTTGGGAGGAGGGGCGTAACCCCCTCCCAAAAACTGAGTGGGGGGTTTGGGGGGACGGCCGCAGGCCGCGTAACCCCCTCCCAATAACCTTGAGTGGGGGGGTTTGGGGGGACGGCCGCAGGCCGCGTAAGCCCCTCCCAACTACCTGAGGGAGCGGGCTTTCACCTCGAGGCGCAGGCTCCTACGCTTGGCGCGATAAGGCTTCAGGAGACGCTGGCCAAATTCTTCCGGCTGGCGACGCTTCTGCACGGGCAACTGACGTGCCTGAGGAACCTGGGCGGGGCGCAGTAACTTCAAAGCGCTCACTCGGGCCAGGCTGGCCAATCCGAAAAGCGCAGCATAATTTCCTGGCGACAACGTCAGTAACAGCCCACCCAGTGCGGCGCCAAGCAACCCGGCCAGGTTGTTGAAAATCGCGAATCGTGATAGCACGCTGGCCCGGTCGGCGGCTGGCACGGCTTCCAGGTTCACCAACATGGTAGCCAACTCCAGAGCAGCCAGACAGGCTCCTGTGCCGGACTGCACCAACATGCAAAAGCCCAGATGCTGAACCGGCAGCAGCCAGAGGAGCGAGATGGCGGCAAGTCCCCAGGCAGCCATGCGGTAGAGGCTGGCCGACCCCAACTGGCCGGCTCGGCGACCCAGGCGGGGCAGCACCAGCACCTTGCTGATGGTGCCGGCCGCCATACAGAGAATGGCTCCTCCGTAGCTCAAGTGCTTGACCTGCACCAGGAAAGCGAGCACGAACGGCTCTCCCAATTTCAGGGCGAACTGGGCGCCCAACAAATAAAAGAGCGGTCGAGCCTTGGCGTTGCCGCGAATTTTCTCCAGCGATTGGCGGAACCCCAGCACCCGATAGTTGGGGGGCAGCGGCAGGGGTTCGCTCTGGCGCGCGTAGCAATAAACGCCGAACAAACGGGCACACCCGGCGATGGCAAAGAGGCCGGCGAAAATCGGGATGGTGACGCCCTGGCTCTGGCCGCGTGAAAGGATCCAGGAGGCCACCATTAACGTCCCCCACTGCAGCAGGTTACACACGGCCGTGCGCCGGGAGAAGTAGGTGGCTCGCAGACGGGCGGGCACAATGCTGTCCATCCACGTGTTCCAGGCGGGCCCGACCGACCAGGCGGCCGCCCAATAAAGGCTGACCAGCGCAAAAATGCTCCAGAGAGGCAGTTGCCCGAAGGTCGAGCCGAAGGCCAAGGCCAACAACACCAGGCCCTGCAAGGTGGCCAGCGCCATCGACCAGAGGCGAACGGAGCCTACCCAGCGGAGCGCCGCGGGCGCCAGGTTCTGCACCACCGCTCCGATGAACATTGGAACGGTGCCGATCTGACCGCTGGCCAGAGCCGACTTACTGGTGGCCAGCACGAAGGCAGGCAGAGACTCCAGAGCCGCGCCCGCCATAATACAAAAAGAGCCGCCCTCGCGCGTAATCCAGCGCATGTCCTGGTGCAGGCGATTTTTCTCTTGACAACTGTTGTAGCCTAGCTTCACTCTTCTCAGGATATGCAAGACCGCTGGGCCATAGGTTACCGAAAGGGATCCATTTCGCCAGATTCGCCATCTAAGAGGGACTTTTCAGATGCCACCTGGATTCACCCGCCCCCTGGACGGATCTTCGCCGACCCTTTTTTGACGATCTGGCAAAAGGAACCCTGGATTTTTTTTGAGGACTACGATGGGCTGCGTGGCCACATCGCCGCCAGCCCCCTGCTGAACTTCGAAGCGCGCCCGGCCCTCCGATTGGATTGGCATCTTTCTTATCCCTTCCTGATCGAGTCGGGGGGCGAAATCTTCTGTATCCCCGAACAGCACGAAGCCCAAGAAGTGGCCCTTTACCGCTGTCAGAAGTTCCCGGACGTGTGGAAAAAGGAAACAGTTTTGCTGGATGGGTTTGCGGGAGTCGATCCGACGGTAATTTGGTCTGACGGTCTTTGGTGGATGTGGGTTGGTGAGCAATCCAGACGAGCACGCGACAACACGTTTCTCTTCTGGGCACCAGCTCTGACGGGACCCTGGCGCGAACATCGCCAAAGCCCCGTCATCCAACAAACCGATCTGGCCCGTCCCGGAGGACTGCCCTGGCGCTCCCCCAATGGGACAAGCTGGATGAGGCCCGCTCAGAATCGCACCCGCACCTATGGCGGCGGACTGCTGGTTTATCAAGTGGACCGGCTGGACCCGGAATTTTATCAAGAAACGGAATGGACGCGTTGGGAGCCCCTTCCCGACTGGCCTTACCCGGATGGACTGCATCACTTGTGCATGTCCGGTGGGTGGACGGTGTGGGACGCCAAACGCTTTGTGGAGGAACTGTAATGTCGGAAATTCGCCTGGCTATCGTAGGTGTAGGAAACTGTGCCAGTGCACTCGTGCAGGGACTGGATTACTACAAGAATGGCGATAAGAGCGGTCTGATTCAGAATGAAGTCGGCGGTTACGCGGTGGGGGACATCAAAGTTGTGGTCGCCTTTGACGTGGATGAGCGCAAGGTCGGTAAGCCGCTGGGCACCGCCCTGAAGGCCGCACCGAACTGCACGCCCTGGTTCACCCGGGACCTCAGCGGCGAAGGCGTGACCGTATTGATGGGCAACATCCTCGACGGCGTGGCCGCGCACATGGCCGAGTACGACGAGGATGTTTCGTTCCGCCCCTCCAGTCAGGAGGCAGTAGATGTGGTGAAGGCGCTGCGCGACAGCAAAGCCAACGTCCTGATCAGCTACCTGCCGGTGGGTTCGGAAAAAGCTGCCAAGTTCTACGCCACCTGCTGTCTGGAAGCCGGTGTGGCTATGGTGAACTGCATGCCGGTTTTCATCGCCTCAGACAAAGAGTGGGCCGATAAGTTTCGCGCCAAAAAGCTGCCCATCGTCGGCGACGACATCAAGTCGCAGTTGGGTGCCACCATCGTACATCGCACCCTGGCTCAGTTGTTTTCGGAGCGCGGCATCACCGTCAAGCGCAGCTACCAGCTGAACACCGGTGGCAACACCGACTTCTTGAACATGCTCAGCCAGGAACGCTTGAAGTCAAAGCGCATTTCCAAGACCGAGGCAGTCGCCTCGGCCCTGCCGGCCGATCAGACCTCCAAGCTGCACATCGGACCCTCCGACTACGTGCCCTGGCTGCAAGACAACAAGTGCTGCTTCCTGCGCATCGAAGGGGAAGGCTTTGCCGGCCAACCCATCGAGCTGGAACTGCGCCTTTCGGTGATGGACTCGCCCAACAGCGCCGGTTGCGCCATGGACGCCATCCGCTACTGCGCCGCCGCCCTCGACCGCGGTATTTCCGGTCCGTTGGACGCCCCGAGCGCCTTCTTCATGAAGCGCCCGCCGGTGCAGATGACGCTGGAAGCCGCTCAGTTGGGGATGGACGAGGTGATCTCCAAGCCGATGCTCTCGCCCGTCAAAGGCTAGTCAGGCCGAAGGCCGCTAGCCTTCACTTGAGTTGTGGTCTAAATTGGCCCACTAACAGCTGGCGACCGACCGCATAGGCTGGGGCCAATTTAGGGCTAACGATGGTCCTCGAAAAAGAGGCCGACCTCCGGGTCGGCCTTTTTTTGCCTGGTCACTCAGTCGGCTGCGCTGAGCTGGGCGGATTCCACCGTGGGGACCACACCGTGACGCTGTAGCTGCTGCAACCAGCGCTGCCAGCTGCTGACCGCTCTCGGCCAGGAGTGGGCCTCCGCCAACTGACGCGCCTTCTTCTTGTCCTCCGCCGAGAAGCGGCGGCCGGGTTGGTGAGGCAGACCCAGGCGGCTCAAACGGCGAGCCCAGTCGGAGTCGTCGCGCACCCCCACGGCCGCCCCGCAGGCCAGCGCCTCCAGCAGGCTGAGCCCGTAGGTCTCATAAACGCTGAGATTGAGCAATTGGTGAATCTGGCCGTAAAATTGGCCCATCTCGGCGTGGCGCAGGGAGCCTAGATAGCGCACGTTCTCGTGCTGGGGACCCTCTTCCATACCAGCCACCAGCAACTGGCTGGGCTCGTCCAGGCTGGCCAACCAGGTCAAAGCCTGGTCAAGGTTCTTGATCGGATCGTTGCGCGCGGCCCAGCCGTACACGTAGGGCGGACCCGCTGCAAGCTCTGGTGCCGGAGCCACTGAGACGCCGGGACGCACCACCGTTCCACGCAAGCCCGGATGATGGCGACGAGCATTGCTCAAGTCGTGCCAATGCAGGTAAGCGCTGGGATACTGCTCGATTAATGCGGCCTCCAGGCCCTGGCGCACTTCCTCGAGATCCGTGCGGGGCTTCCCCTTCTGCGCTTGCAGCGTGTGGAACATGACGCCCGCCGGAGCATTCACCTGAGTCAGTTGAGTGGCCGACATCCAGTAGTGGGCGGTGGCCACGTCAAAGCGTCGCCCCTGCAGCCAACGCCGCAGTTCCTCTGAGAAAGCGGGAAGACAGCGCCAGGCTTCCTCGCGCGTCCAGGGGCGACTGGCACCGCAAGGCAGGCGGTGAATGCGCACATGGGGCGTGAGTTCTTCCACCTCGTAGTTCCCAAAGCTGCGCGTCACCACTTCGGTCGGATAGTCTGTATGGCGAAGGAAACCCAGCAAAAGCACATTCATCCCGCCCGAAAGGTCCTGACCGGGCTGGTCGGTGGGGCAAGTATGGTAGCTAATGAGTAAGTGCTTCAAGAGGCCCAAGTCAAGCGGCAAACGGGTCGATCCTGGCCGCCAAGGTCATATTTATAGCGCTCAGTACCGCGCAAAAAATCATATTCGGAAGACCCATCCAGACAGGCCTTCTTTATACAAAATCCTAGCAGTACTAAACCGGGGGCGAGACCGGAGAATTGCGGATCGTATCCGGAATTGTAGAGGTGAACGATGTTGTTAAAGCAGATTTGATACATGCTGGCCAGCGCCGTCTGGCCGTCCCAAAGCACACTGATGCGTAGCATTCCGGCTTTCTCCAGAGACTCGCTCAGGGCCCGAAAGAACGCTTCGGAGTGGCCCATAAAATCGGCCTTCTCAACCGAACTGAGGCGATGTAGTCGCAAAAAAGTATCGAGGTCTGCGCCATGGGTCACATGTAAACCGTGCTGGGCCATTCTTTCGGCGCGACGCATTTTGCGTCGCAGCTCATGTCGATTTTTCTTGCTCAAGCCATTGAGATAATGCTCAAAGTCGCCTTCTAGTTTCACGAAAGGCGACTGGTCTGTGATTTCCAGCCGGTCCCCTTCCTG
This sequence comes from Vulcanimicrobiota bacterium, assembly GCA_022842865.1. Classification (GTDB taxonomy): domain Bacteria; phylum Vulcanimicrobiota; class Xenobia; order Xenobiales; family JADMJV01; genus JADMJV01. Next base: position 22,938 of record JALHOV010000043.1, read on the forward strand.
CTGTGACTGCAGCACCCAGGCATCGGGCGCCAGGTTCGGAAAGCGCAAGGGAGCGTCCCAAGAGGCGGCTTCCTGGCGCAACGCTTCCCAGAAACCGGGGGTCGACCCCAGACCATCCAGACGGTCAGCCACATCCTGACCTCCCAGCAACTCCCAGGCGTCTTGAGCGCGATAGAAAAAAATCAATTCCTGATCCTGCCAACAGCCAAGGCGCAGCCTTTGTGCAAAGGACTTGCTCCAGGGCTGCAAAAATGTGCAGGTAAGGAAAGGGCTGGGCCGCGGATGGTCCATCACCCTCTTCATCCAGAGGGAGCGATCGATGTCCCCTAATTCTTCATACCAGCGCCACACGCCAGGGCGGGTTCCTTTCGAGGACGCTTTCTCCTGGGAGGAAGGCCTTTGTTCTCAGCGCATCGGCGCTTTGTCCAGGCTTTGCAGCCAGCACGACGGACACCGAAACCTAGATGACAGCTTGCTCCAAGAGGTCTTGGCCGGCTCCGCCCAGGCCTGGCTGGAGGCGGAAGGACGGGCCTACCTGCAGCTCGGCTCCCAGCAGTTAGAGATGGTCATTCATCCCGACTGGCGCGGCCAGGGCTGGGGCTCCTGGCTCTTGGCGCGAGCCCTGCGGGAGCGCCCCCAGGCCACTACCTGGGCCTACGGAGACCGGGAAGAGACGGTGAAATGGCTGGAACGCAGCGGCTTCACCAGTCTCCGCTTGCTCTTCAAAATGCGCTTCGAAAAAGAACCGCCGGCGCCGCCCGAGTGGCCAGCTGGCTGGCGCCTGGAGACTTACCGAGACGAGCACGCCCCGGCCTGGCACCGTTTGCACGTCGGTTTGCAAAAAGACCCTGCGCGCGCCTGGTCGCTGAGCCGCCTGGAGCGCCAATTGAGGCAGCCCGAAACAGCACCGGAACGATTCTGGCTGCTCTGGGAAGGGGCCCACTTGCGCGGCTACTTGTGGCTGAAGGGCGAGGAAATCTTTCTGCTGGCCCTGGACCCCTGCTCGCGGGGCCAGGGAATCGGACGACGCTTGCTGCAGTGGGCCATGTCCCAGTCGCGCGGGACCTGGGGCTTTTGCGACCAGAGCGAAACGGTGGCGCTGTATCGCAAACTGGGGTTCAGTGAGGTGGGGAGAGACCGTTGCCTACGCCGCTGCACGTAACCGATCTCTTTGGCTTTGTCTCGCAGATGGGCCAACGATTGATCGAAAGCCGGAGCTTCGGAGTGCGCGAAAAACCTGGGGCCGGACTGGTCACCGATCTGGACCTGGAACTGGAACGTGGCTTTCGACCCTACCTGACCGAGCTGGTTCCGGGTAGCACCCTCATGGGTGAAGAGGAAGGGGGAAGCCAGGCCGAGTGGACCTGGTGGCTGGACCCCCTGGACGGCACCACCAACTTCGTGCACGGCTGGCCCCGCTCAGCCATTTCGCTAGCCCTTTACCGCCATGGCGAGGCCCATCTGGGCATGGTGCATGACCCTTACCTGAAGGAGACTTTCTGGGCCCAGAAAGGCGAAGGCA
>JALHOV010000043.1:24469-24869 GCA_022842865.1 Vulcanimicrobiota bacterium
CAGTTGGTGTGGCCCCCAACGACTGCGGGTAGGCCGGTGCGCGCAGCTCAAGGATGCCTTGCTGACCACCGGGTTCGCCCCGGACCCCGTGGAGCAGTGGGAAGTCTGCCGGCAACTGCAGCGAGAAAGCCACGGAGTGCGCGTCAGCGGCTGCGCCGCCCTGGACCTGGCTTACGTGGCCTGCGGGCGGGTGGACGCCTTTTGGGAAGTCGATCTGCAACCCTGGGACGTAGCTGCCGGCATGCTGTTGGTGCGCGAGGCTGGGGGGGTGGTCAGCGACCTGGGGGGGCAAACGGCTGGGCTGGCCTCAGGCGATTTCCTGGCCACTTCGGAAGCTCTGCACCCGCAACTGCTGGCAGCTCTCCGTCCCCTGGCCTCCTAGGGAAAGAAATACCCCCGA
>JALHOV010000044.1:0-13366 GCA_022842865.1 Vulcanimicrobiota bacterium
AGCCGTAGCGAAGGGCTTCGGCGTAACGCGCGTCGCCGTTGGGCAGCATGTCGGGCTTCGCCTCCTCCAGAGTCCGTTGGCGCCGAGCATTCGTAAAGGATTGCTCGTCAGCCAGCCGCTTATGGGTGGGAGACGACCAAGCCGCCGCCAAAAAAGTGCGCCACTCCCCTTCCAGTGCGACCAGACCGGGGTCCCCCGCGTCCTGCCAGCGCAGCGAATAAATGGGCAAGCCGCAAGTATAATAGCGGCTTTCCGGGAGGTAGGCATCCACGGTGGTGGGCCAATCCGACCAGACCAGGTTCTCGAACTGCTCAACGGCGACGTCCGGATAGCCGAGCATCACCCCCTCGACCTTGTCGAAGTTGTAAGGGCCTTTCTCCGGCAGCCGCTTATAAATTTCTTTCTTCCATTGATAGTAACCGGGCCAGCCGCTTTCGCGCCGGTAGCGAGGAATCCAGGCCAACTTGGTCTCACGCGTGCGTTTGTCCAATCCCTCCAGGCTGTGCAGGGAAAACGAGCCCTGCTTTTGTCCCTCGCGTGGTTTGCGCACATGCAGGGAATAACCGCGCGGCACCAGGTAACGGTTCAGGTTGTCGATAATCTCGTCGTCCTGGGGTTGCGGATCGGTCATAAAGCCGTTCCAGGCCGCATAGGGGCGCAGATCGCCGAGGCAAAGCAGGTAACAGGACTCGACAAAGCGACTCCCAATCTTGGGTCCGGCCAGTTCGAAGAGCTCGCGCACCAGTTTCATGGTGGCTTCGGCGTCGCCGCGCAGGGGCGGAGCCATTTTGCTCGGGTCGGGAGCGAGTTGCAGCTCAAATTCTTTCTGATAACTCAAGGGTTCGGCCAGCCCCAGGCCGGCCAAACCGAGACAGCAACACAAAAAGAACCAGAGACGCTTCATCTTGGAGCCAATGCAAGATGGACAGTCCGAATTCCTACCCTTAGACTACAAAGCCATGAGAACAAATCGCGGTGAGTGCCTGCTAATATCCTGCGCGGCGGTGGGGTGCATGTTGGTGGTGGCCGCCGCCGTCATCCTGGCCCTCTGGTATTTCCTGTGGCCGCGTCCCGCCACCGTGCGCCCGATGGTCCATCAAACGCCGGCTCGGACAGTGGAGGTACAAAAGCGCAGCGTCCAGGTCAGCCTTCCCGTCACCAACTCGCCCCGGCCGGTCGTGAGCGAAACCCCGCTGGCTACCTCGACCCCGGTCCCCGCCACACCCGTCGCCGAAGAGACGCCACTGCTCCAGGACTTCGGCACCAGCATCAGCGCCGATGGCTATATGTTGGGAATGGCCAGGGGGGCGGTGCAGCCCTCCAAACGGCTGATCTTCCAGGGGAATTCCCTGGTTCAGGTGCTTGAGGCGAAGAGTCTCCAGGTGGACGAACGCGAGTGGAAGGCGGGCGAAAAGATCGAGCTGGCCCAACTGCGGGCCGCCCTGCCCACCAGACGCGAATCGCAGCGAGCTTATCGCAACGGCTCTACTCGCCACAGCTTCCCCCAGGCCAATGGCGTGGAAGTGCAGGTCTGGCTCGAGAACGGCCGCGCCCTGAAGTTCGCCCTCGTCAAGGGAGACTACCGGTAGGCGCATCCCGGACCGCCGATACCGGTAAGCGCAATGCCGGAACCGGTAGGCGCAACCCCGCCGCCGATACCGGTAGGCGCAATGCCGGAACCGGTAGGCGCATTGCCGGACCGGTAAACCCAGCCCGCGCCAGCGGAGCCCGAGCCGTCGGCCAGACCGCTCTGGTTTCAAGGCAAGCCCGCCGGTGCAATACCTAGGAGTGAACTTTGACTTATTTTGCTGGCTGGTGGGCTTCCTCTGGCTGATCGACCTGCTCGCCTACCTGCCCATGTTCAGCGTCTTCTTCGGCAAAATCGAAGAGCGCGGCTACGAGGGAGAGAATCCCGCCTACACCCGCAAGCTCAAGCTGGCCTGGCTGGCCTGCGGCCTCTCGCTGATGTTCGGCAATCGCTTGCTCAAACTGGCCGCCAGTTGCTGTTTCTACGCCCTTTACCGCCACTACTACATCGACACGCGCTGGAGTAGCATCCGTCGCGGCGCTGGCGCCCCCGGCTTTATGAGTCATTGGACCGCCCTATACCTGGTTTTACTGCAGTTCTCAGCCTTCCTGGACGCCTCGGGCAAGCTACCCAACCAGATCTGGTGGGTCATGCAGATCGACTTCGCGGTCATCATGATCTGCGCCGGAACCTACAAATACATGGTGGGCTATCTGCACCACGACGGCATGGAATATGGCTGCGTCAACCCTTTCTGGGGTTACTTCTGGTCCGTCTTCCTCAAGCTCAATCCCAGCCACTGGTGGTTCCGCCTGCAAAACCGGCTGGCTTCAGGCGTCGAATTCGCGGCCGGCCTGCTCATGCTCTTCCCGGCCACCCGAGTGGTGGGGGCCATCGCCATCAGTCTCAGCTTTCTTTACGTGGCCCTGCTCATTCGCCTGGGGCGACTTGCCTGGTTGATGTGCGTCTTGCCCCTGTGCTACTTCCCCGACTTCGGCCCCAACCTGATCGCGGGCACTCCGCTCCACCTGGACACGCCCCATGCGGTCCTAAAACTGGCGCACGCTCTGAGCTGGGGCTTTCTGGCACTGCTGCCGTTGGTCAAGTTCATGCAGTATTACAACCTGTTCGCCAACCGTTCTCTGCCCGGCCCCCTGCAAAAATGGGTGAGCACCTACGCCAACAAGGTTCCGCTGATTATGTGGCGCGTCTTCACTCCCGACGTCACCAATTTCTATATCCGAATCTACGAAGAGAACCCCGAGCGCCCCATCCTGGACGAAAGCGTGCTCAGTCTGCGCAATTGGAAAAACCCGCTACTGAAGCTGCGCTTCTGGCACGTGACCGAATCCATCGCCTCGGTGAGCGTCTTTACCACCCTCAAATACTTCCCGTCCAACCGCAAAATGTTCGAAGACAAGCTCCTCAAATACAGCCAGTCCATCCAGCACGCCCTGGGTCGACCGGTCGACAGATTGCGCTATGAATACGTTTCCATCCACAAGCTACCGGACCGCTTCGTCTTCGTGCACGTAGGAAATTTCCGCGTCGACTTCGATACCCATGAGGTCAGCGAAGAAAAGCTGCAGCCCGATTTTGATTTCACCGCCCCGTCCAAGTTCAGTCCGGTGCGCGAGTCGGCCAACGTAGGGAGCTTTACGCCCAAATGATGAACCTGCAAATCCCGGCGGCCGGCGTGGTGGAGCAGCATGTCCACCTGGGCGGAGCCGTGCCTATCCACCGTCTCTACGAAGCAGCCGTGGATCGCGGCATTCGCCTGCCCGTGCAAAGCTATGACGAATTTGCCAACCTGCTGCACCGTCGCCGCGATAACTCGGGCACCTTGGAACGCTACCTGGAAATCTACGAAGTAGCCGAGCGTATCCAAAGCGGACCGCAGGCCGTGCGCGAAAGCGTGCTCATCGCCCTCAACGGGGCGGCTCGCACCGGCGGTTCCCTGTCGGTCGACCTGGAAGGGGAAGCCACCACCCCGCCCAAGCAGCAGTTGCCCATCCGAGCCCTGGAGCTACGCTTTAACCCGATGAAACGCAACGGGAACGGCATCTGGGATCTGGATCGCGTGATGCTCTCGGCGTGCTCGGCCGTCAACGAAATTCGTACCGCTTACAAGGGCAAACTCAAAGCCGGTCTGATGGTCTGTCTGGGCCGCGACCTGCCCTTTGAGGAGAACCTGATTCTGGCCAAAAAAGTCAGCCTCTGGGCCGAAGAAGGCCTGCCGGTGGTGGGCCTCGATCTGGCCGGTCCCGAGTCCTCGAACTCTCTGGAGAACCCTGCCCGCCTGGAAGAAATGGCCGAACTCTACCGGTTGGCCGGTCCCAAAGTGGGCCGCACCGTGCACTGCGGTGAAACCCGGGCCATCGACATCGCCACCTTCATCAAGACCGTCAAAACCCTCGAACCCGAACGTATTGGGCATCCGCTCACGGCGGTGCGTGCCTACTGCGAGAATGAAGACGCCAGCGGACTCAAGCTCATGGCCGAACGCGGCATCACCGCCGAACTTTGCATGCTTTCCAACCTGCTCACCGGTGCAGTGCAAAGCATTGATTCCTACCGGACCATCCTCAACGCTTTTGACCAGTTCGGCATTCGTTACACCTTCAGCACCGACGCGCCTTCGCTGCAGAAAAGCACGCTAGCTGGAGAAATCGGCTCACTGCTGCAATCGCAGGCAGTCCGACCCGAGCAGATCGAGCAGTCGTTTGAAACCGCCGCCCAGACGACGTTTCTGCACCGCCTGACCCACTAAAGCAATCTTCCGTAGTCTTTGGCATGGCACGTAGAGCCGTTGAGCTGGGGGCTATCCGGCAGGTATTGCCACTGGAGGAGATAAGCGCCCATTAAGAAAGAATTGTTTTTGGGTAACGGTCTCCACATACTGGTAGCCGAAGACAGCGCTCTGCAGGCGGCTGTTGTGCGCCGTTTGCTCAGTGAAAACGGTTATCAAGTGACCCTGGCCCGCGATGGACAGGAAGCCTGGGCTTACCTCGATCAGGCCAGCCAGGCTCCCGACTTGCTACTGAGCGACATTGAAATGCCGAACCTCGACGGTTATGAGCTTTGCCGCAAGGTGAAAGGCGACCCCCGTTATGCCGAGGTGCCGGTCATCCTGCTCACCAATTTGAGCGATCCGTACCATGTCATCTCAGGGCTTCAGGCCGGAGCCGATAACTACATTACCAAGCCCTTCGACAATCAGCTACTGCTCAGTCGAATCGCCTCTCCGCTGTCCAATCCCAATCTTTATGAGAAGACCGAGACCGAAGAGGGTGTTTCTTTTCGCCTGAACGGTCGAGATTTCAGCATCCGCTCCAACCGTGGTCAGATCTTGAACCTGCTCCTGTCGACCTTTGAGGGGGCCGTCTGGCAAAACCAGCAACTGCGCCGCAGCAACGAAGAACTGTCCATCGCCCACCGAGAGATCGCCGACAAGAACGTGCAACTGCAGAAGTTGATGACCCTTCAGAATCAGTTTCTGGGAATGGTCACCCACGACATGCGCAATCCACTTGGCGTCATTTTGGGCTACTCGCGCATCCTGGCCGACGGCCTCGGCGGCCCTCTCACCGAGAAACAGGCCAAGTTTTCCGAAGCCATTCACCGCAGTTCCAAGTCGCTTATCGCTCTGGTCAACGACCTTCTGGAAATTAGCGAGATCGAATCAGGCAACCTGCGTCTGGACAAGCAGGCCACCGATCTGGTCGCGCTGGTGGAACAGGCGGTCGAACTCAACGGGTTTCTGGCCGAGGACAAAAACATTCAGATCATTCCAAATCTTGAACCAATCCCAAAGACCGTTCTTGACCCCAATAAAATTGAGCAGGTCATCAATAACCTGCTCAGCAATGCCATCAAGTATTCTCCTCCCAGCAGCCAGGTTCGCCTGGAACTGCGCACCTGCGGAGGCGACCTGGTCGAGTTGTCGGTCAGCGACCGCGGCCAGGGCATACCCAAAGAAGAGCAGGCCAACATTTTCCAGCACTATCAGCGCACCAGCGTCAAGTCCACCGCCGGCGAAAAAAGCACCGGCCTGGGTCTGGCTATCGTCAAGCGCATCGTGGAAGGCCACGGCGGCACCATCGAACTCGATAGCGAGCCCGGCCGTGGCAGCACCTTCAAAGTCCGCCTCCCCCTGGTAGCCCCCGAACCCGACTAGCTACCGCGGCGGAAGTTTCTAAGCGGAGGGGACTCCAGGGAACAACTCCAGACGATGGACTGGAGCCAGTATCCGGATTTGCGGTTGCTGGTGCTGCCTTAGCGGGGGGCGATGAAGCGGGCGTTGGCCCGCACAAAGGCGGTTTGCTTGCCGTCGCTGACGCGGTACCAGGTGCCGCCATGCTCGTCGATGAGCTTGATATTGCCACGACTGCCGTAGTCGGTGCGCAGTTTGGCACAATAGGCGAGGTGAGCGACCACCGGCCATTGGGAGATGTTCTTGGGGTAACCTGGATGCATCCGGCCGTTCAAGCCCCTGCGGTCGCGGTCGACGACTTTCCACTGCTGATGGACGTCGTCGCGGTAGTCGCCCTTAGAATCGGGAATGGGCAGAGGACGAGCGACCGGTTTCAGATACTTGCGATTGGCGCGCCAGCTGAAAAAGCCAGAACCATACGGCGCCTGCAGGTACATGGACCCGGGCCGGGCGGTGCCGAGCTGGGCATCCTTGGGCACCTTGGGGCGCGCGCGTAATCGCGAGCGCCTTCGGGAACGCGGCGCAGATCCAGACCTTCCTTGGCGGTCACCATCCAGTAGCGATCCCATTCGGGAGTCTGGTTGGCATAATCGCCCTGCGGATTCGGCTCCTGCGCAGACAGCGGCGCCATCAGGGCCAGGATCAGAAGCAAAGTCGTTTTCATAAGGCGGAGCTTACTCCCGCTCGAATCCCAAAGCTGTGAAGCCGCTCACACCAACCTCCCCAGGGAATCCCCCACCGACTCGCAAACTGCCATCCCCATGGAATGGAAATTGGGCAAAACACTCAGTCGGGAGATCCAGATTCGCTATCCGGCCGGGCGAGGCCAGATGGTCCTGCGCACGGAACTGGACTGGAACCAGGACATCGCCGCCGAACGAACCGAGGAAGACGGTAACCTGACGGTTTTTCGCATCGAGTCAGACCGCCCGTTCATCTACCTGAAGCCCTGTCTGCGCACCCCGGACGGGCAGACTTTCTGGGCCAACGGAGCCAACATCCTGGCCCTCATGACCGACCCGGGTCGGCGCGTGGCTCATCCTAACTTCTTCTCGGACGGACCCGGCTCGTTTTCCGACCTGATCGAGATCCCCTCAGCTCATCTCAATCGCACCGTGAAGGTGCGCGCCTATCTCCCGGCCGGCTATCACGAAAATCACCTGGCCCGCTATCGGCTGTGCGTGATGCAAGATGGCCAAAACTTATTCATGCCCGAGGAAGCCTTTATGGGCAGTCCTTGGGACGTCGACGACACACTGGCCGAACTCGACACGATGAATGCCATCGACAACTTCGTGGTGGTGGGGGTGCACAGCGCCGACCGCATGTACGAATATACTCAGCCGGGTTATGAAAGTTACGGCCGTTTCGTGGTGGAAGAGTTGCTCCCCACCGCGCGCGCCGGGCTGCGCACACGCGAAAGTCGCTTCGAAACGCTGGTCATGGGATCGTCGCTGGGCGGGGTGGTCTCATTCTACCTGGCCTATCAATACCCGGAACACTTTGCCGGCGCCGCCTGCCTCTCATCCACCTTCACCTTCCGCGATGACTTGCTCGACCGCGTCTACTCCGAGGGCTACAAATCGGTGGGCTTTTATCTCGACAGCGGCTGGCCGGGCGACAACTACGAGGTCACTCTGGCCATGGCCACCGGGCTGGTGGAAAACGGCTGGCGTCTGGGCCAGGATCTCCAGCACTTTACCTTCCCCAAAGCCCGCCACAACGAGGGCGACTGGGGCAGCCGTCTGCACCTGCCGGCTCAAATGTTCGCGCGAGCTCTACGCGACGTGCAAATCGCCCGTCACGGTCGGGCCCTGAAGTAGTTAGCCGAGTCCATACTCCTCGTAGGCCTGCTGCCAGGCTTCTAAATCGGTCGGTTCGATCAGATGCATGGTTTCCTGAAAAACCAGAATTCCGGTCTTCTCGAAGGCGTGGATGTAGGCCGGGTCGGCGCCGTTGGCTCGCATGGCCTCGATCATCTTAATGCGCGTGGCCTCATCGGGCCTTGGCTCTTGAGAGATTCGCTGCTGCAGTCGATCGGAGACGCGTGAGATCAGCGCCTGCTCGGCCTCGTCTTTGGCCGAGCCGCATTTCTTGTCAATTTTATCGGGCATCTAGAGTTTCTGCTCCAACGCTCAGGGACCCAAACATTCCAAAAAACTGCCACAGCCCAAAAACAGGTGACTGCCATTGAGCATGGGCGAGGCTTCGCAGGGAACATCGGAAATCAGATAACGCCAGAACTCCCTGCCTGTGTCCAAATCCAGGGCGTGCAAATGACCGTCGCCGCCGGCTGCCAGCAAAGTCTTATCCTGCAGCACCAACGAGGAGAGCATGGGCACTCCGCAGGGGGCCTTCCACACTATTTGGCCGTCCTTTTGACTCAGCGAGTAGACAAAACCGTCGCGGCAGCCCAGCAGCACGCGATCCTGACTGAGAAGCAAGGAGGTATTGACCGAATCCGGCAACTCCCGGCGCCAAACAATTTTCCCATTGGTGCCGCCCAAGGCCACCACGGCGCCGCGCGGATGGGGGTCGCTGGTGCCGAAAGTGCCGTTGCCCAGCCCGACAAACACGGTCTCGCCGGCCACCGCAGCATGCCCCCAAACGGGCAGGTCCTGGGCTACGCTCCAAATTTTCTTGCCTGATTCGAGATCGAGGCAGACTACAGCGTTGTCCCCGTAGGCCGTGCCCAGGTAAACGCGTCCACCGGCCACCGCCGCCGAGCTATCGCTGTGGCCGCAAGCGCTGCGCCAGAGCAACTTGCCAGTGTCGGCGCGCACACAGTAAAAACCCTCACCGCCGGCCGAAAAAAGCACCTTTTCGCCGACGATGGTGGGCGCCGCCTCGACATGCCCGTGTGTCTGCACGGAAAAAAGCTGTTGACCGGTCTGAGCGTCCAGGCAGTAAAGCTTGCAGTCGTTGTCTTCGTGCAGTCCCTCTCCGCAATAGACCCGACCGTCGGCCACTACCGGGGAGGAAAAGACCGGGTGGCGAGTCAGTGCCCGCCACAGGAGTTTCCCTTCTATCGCATCAAAACACTCGATAGCTCCCAGGGAATTACTGGCCTGAAAGAGCGAAGCGCCAACATAGCAGCGGCCATTGACAGCCACCGGCGAGGAAAGATACTGCGCGTTGTCTTTGTCGGTGTGAATCCAGCGGGTAGGAGGGTTGGCCGGTAAGGGTTGGCCATTCAGAGCGCCGCCCCCACCCCCGTCCAGGCTGCCGCGAAAAGAAACCCAGCTCTGGGTGGTCGGAGCCGGCGTGGCGCTGGGCGTGGCCAGCACCGGCAGACGCCGGTCCCGAGCACTGTAGATCAAGGCCGCAACCGCCGAGAGCAGCAAGATTCCCAGGAAAACCAGAAACTTGAGGTGTTTCCGGGCCAGTAGGCGCAGATAACTGTTGGTGAGTAAGCTCCCCAACACGGCCGCCAGGGCGGCGAACATCTGCGGCAGCATCTGCAGCAGGGCCTGCAGGGGCCCGATCAAACCCGGCGCCACCGCCAGAGCGGGTTGAGTCAGGAACAGAAATACGATCAGGAGGGGCACGGGAATGGGTTCTCTCTTTCACCCAGAATCACTTGCGAAGATTCCGAGTCGAAATGCGACCGCTTTTCTTTCTGGAGGATTTTCCGTTGAAAAAAAACCTGCTGGTCCTGGCGCTGGTCGCCATTGTGTGCGCCCTGGGCGCTCAGTTTCTGCGCGGGGGGGGCCAAAGCAAAGACTGGACGGCCCTGCGCGTTGATATGGTCGATGCCCTGGAGCGCTTCTGGAACACGCGCGGGCATCAGGTGGAACTGCTGCCCAACGAGAAAGGCGTTAACGCGAGCGCCATGGTCGTTTTGCCTCAAGGCTGCAGTCCACGCCAGCAGCAGTGGAACTACCCGCTGCTGCGCTACGTGGCCCAACGCAATGCTACTCCGGTGCTGCACTCCTTGTCCCTGACGACTTCACTGGGGCCTCTGCCCGAAACCGCCTCGCAGGCGGAGACTCAAGGAGCCGTGCCACAGCAGCCTTACGCCAGCGGCGGCTCTATTGATACCCATCTAGAACTGGTGCGCCGCCAGGCTCAGGCCTGGTTGGACAGCGTGGTGGGTTCCGGCAACGCCCTGGCGCTGGTAGACGGAGACTCCCGTCAGGTTTCTCTGCCGCAAGCTCCCGGCAGCCAAAATCACTATATGCGGGCACGCGACCGAAGCGAGTCGGCGCGGGCGCGCAGGTCCACCAACGAGGTGGCGCCTCAGCCGATCATGCTGAACGAATATACCACGGTGCTGGTGCTGGTGATCAACGGGCGGGCCGAAGGAGCGGAGGCCAAACTAAGCCGCCTGCCAGAACTGGAACAATCCCTGCAGTTGAAACTGGACGGGCGCGATAGCCGCCGGGTTGTCGTGCTGCCTTGAAAAAGAACGCCAACTTCCCCATCCTGATTGTGGTCCTGGTGCTGGTGGCGGTGGTGGCCCAGATCACCCGTCACAGCGGCGAGAAGCCCGAGTGGACCGCGATGCGCCAGGATATGGTGAGCGGCCTCGCCCTGCTCTGGGAGATCCCTCAACAGCAGGTGGACCTGGTGGCCGGCAAGTCTGGAGTGGTGGTGCAGGCCCGGGTCAACTTGCCCCCCGGCACCCGAGCTCGCAAACAACGCTGGAACTACCCGTTTTTGCGCTTCGTGGCTCAGCGCCACCCCAAAGTGGCCATCGAACAGCTGGAAGTGAGCGACGCAAGCACCCAACAGAAAATCTCCGAGATCGCCCTCAACGGTCTGCTGGCCGAAGCCTACTATCCTCCGCCTAGCGATGAAGAACGCAACTGCCTGATGGTCAGTCGCCAGTTCACGACCCTCCTGGATGGAACGCTGGGTCGACCAGGAGAATGCCTGGTTCTGGTCGATGCCACCCCGATCAGCAGCCAGCGACAGTCCCCCCGCTACGGCAAGAGGGCGCGCCTGGAAGTCCGCCCCACCGAGACACTTCACTACGAAATTTGCGTGGTCACGCGCTCGTCTTTCCCGCCCGAGAAATGGGAGAAAGTTTCTTTCAACAGCCTGCACAGCAGCCAGTCCCTGCGACGGGTCACCCTGCCGTGAAGAACGCCAACCTGCCCATTCTGTTGCTGGTCATCGTGGCCGTGGCCATCACCGCTCAACTCACCCGCCACAGAGGAGAAAAGCCCGAATGGCAGCGGCTGCGCACCGATATGGTGAGCAGTCTGACCCGGCTCTGGGAGCGGGAAGGCCATCAGGTCGAGTTGCTGCCGGCCAGCAAGGGGGTGGAGGCCCAGGTGTCCGTCTCGATGCCGCGCGGTCTGCGCCTGCGCCAGCAGCGCTGGAACCACCCGTTCCTGCGCTTCGTGGCGGCCCGTCACCCGGCCGTCACGCTGGGCAACCTGCAGATCACGGAGGCCGGCACCGACCGGACCGTGCCCGAAGTGGCCATGACCGGCCTCCTGGCCGACCGGGTCGCTCCGCGCGTCAATTTCGCTGACGAGGAAGAACGGCTATGCCAGTTAACCGCCCGCCAACTGACCAGCGCCCTGCAACGCGAGCTGGGAGTGCGCCTGCTGGTGCTGGTGGACGCCCAACAGGCCCGTTCCTCAAGCGACGGGAGCGTTTACGGAGCCCCCGACCCCCAACCCATGGGCCTAATGGCTAAGCCCGTTGAGATAACCCGGGTAATGGTCACCGAGGTTTGCGTTGTGGGGTTGGAGGGCCAGGTTTCATCGACCGCCTGGGAGCACTTTCGCGCCGAAAACCCCCTGGGCGGGGCCAGATACCGCCTGGTGACGCTGCCCTGATCGTCGTGTCCTCTGAGTAGTGATGCTTCACTATCCCAAAATCCCCTCGAGCAAGCATTGCCAACTCGGTCCCTGCATCGTCTTCGACAAGGTGGACGGCACCGTTGGCACGCCTTCGGTACGCGCCGAGACTCCTACAATCTGCCCGAGGGCATCGCCCAATTCGAGAAAGATCACGACAATCTGCGGGGAGCAGCGGCTGGTCCTTTTTGACGTCAGCCTGAATTCCCAAATGCTGGGTCCCGAAGAATTGGTCGACCGCTTCGGCCATCTCGACATTCCGCGCATTCTCTATCGCGGCAAATTTAAAGGCCAAAACGTGCCCGAAGGGGTGGTCGTCAAAGGCGGCTCCGGTGACGGTCTGTGGATGGCCAAAGTGAAGACGCGGGCTTACGAAGAGAGATTGCGCGCCCAGTTTGGCGCTAGCTGGAGCGATTACTGGGAGTAGCGCCGCTCAGTGCCCGGGGTCGGGCATTTCCAGATCGGGCTCAGGAGTAAGGTCCGGTTCCACCGGAGAGGGCGTGATAAGCTCCAGCGCGGCGCCGACCGCCTCTTCCAGCGCGTTCAGGGCCAGCCGCTCGGTCAGTTGCTGGCGCAGAAACTCCACGCGAATCTCCTCGAGCTGTTGCTGGGCCAGCAAGACCACGTCGTAGTCCAACTTACGCTGGCGATAGTCCGCTTGAATGAGCCGCACCGCCTCCTCCTGAGGTTGTAGCACGTCTTCCTCATAGTTGGCCGAATTGATGGCGCCGGTGGTAAAGGCGGCGTAAGCCTTGTGAATATCGGACGAGAGTTCCAACTGAGCGGCCCGATAGCGCTCATCCAGGGCGATGGCAGCACGCTCTTTGGACTCAACGTCAAAACCAATTTGCCCCCAGTCGAGCGGCACCGTGATCTGGGCTCCCACAATGTAGCTGGGCAGGCGAAAATCGTAAAGCGCGACCAGACTGGGCGCCGGATTGCCCTGCAAGGAGGCCAACTTGACCTGCTCGTGGCCGCTCCGGGTTTCCTGGCGAATGGCCATCAGAGCTGGGGAAGACTCGCCAAGTTTGAGCATATCGTCCAGCTTCAAGTGACTGTACTCGGTGTCCAGGGTCCCCACCACCTCCAGTTCGGTGCCACGAGCCAGCCCCAATAAGGGCGCCAGATCGGCCTGATCGGCCTGTAAATCCCCCTGGCCCTGGGTCAAGGCCTGCTGCACCTGATTGAACTGCACCCGCGACGCCAGCATCTCCAACCGACGGTTGCGACGGTTGCGCCGATTGCGCGTCTCCTTCTCGCTGGACTCGAAGATCTGCCGGGCCAGTTCGCTATTGGTACGCAAAATGGTCAGTCGCTGCTGGCTGGCCAGCGTTTCATAAAAAGCGTCTTTAGTCCGGCGCATCAACTGAATCTTGGTGAACAACAGGCGCGCTTCGGACTGTTTCCAGTTGAGCCAGGCCACAAATTGCCCTTTCTTCATAGCGCCAAAAGGGAAGAAGGGCTGCTGGAACTGTAGATATTCGTCGCGCGGTAGAGCGCTGAAACTGCTCAGGGCGGCCGGCCCCCAACCCCGCGTGGCTCCGCCGATGAAGCTGCCGGTGGGCAATACGCCGGCTAGATGGTAACTGGAACGGGCCTGACGCGTATCCGCCCGGGCAGCGGCCAACTCCGGATTGCGCTCATAACACCGGGTCAGAGCGTCGGTAATGGTCAACTTACGCGGCTCCGCGGTGGCCCCAAAACCGAGGCAAACCAACAGACAAACGAGAAGACCCGCTCTCACGGTTCGTCGGGCAGATAACCCAGAGCGTCGCGCTCAGAGAACCAGGATTCAAAATCCTCACGTGTGAC
>JALHOV010000044.1:13376-24858 GCA_022842865.1 Vulcanimicrobiota bacterium
ACGCTTTCGTCGCCGGGTGCGTGGAAAATTCGAACCGGGCCGTCATCCTGGAGTTCTGTGCCCGGTTCGTGGTCATCGGAGAAGCGAACCGGATTGTGGAAGTGAATGCGCTCGCCTTCGATGCGGATCAAGTTCAGGGAGTGGTAGTCACTTTGGCCCGCGAACCAGTGTAGGGTTACCAGCACTTCTTCGGCGCCGGCGGCCAGTTGCTCCCAAAGAACCCTTGGGTCAAGCTCGGCCTTCAGAGCCGCCCCCGTCACCGCCTCGTGCATTTTCAGCAAATCCTGATCTCTCATTTCACCTCCGCCCCGGCCACTTCGTGGAGCGCCCTCTCCATTTCCTCGACAATCATGGTCAGAGAAGCCAGGCTGGGAGTGTCGACCCAGGCCTGCAGACGTTCCACCGCTTCGGCTAGCTGCTCCAACTGCGATTGCAAACGAGCGTCGCCGGGAACTGCAGCCAAAAGTTGGCGCCAGCGTCCTACTTCGGCCTCCATTGCCTGGCGGTCGATCTGGCCGTCAACGAACTGCTGACTGATGGCTTGAAGGTAAACAAGATTGGGATTGGCCGAATTGCCTTCTGGAGCCGCGGCAAGGTCCAGCTGTTCCCGCTGCTCGACCTGCTGCAGCATACGAAAACTGCAGTCTGGACAAAACTTCAGGCCTTTCTCTACCGTGGCCGCACACTTGGGACAGGCCAATCGACCTTGGGCATCGAGCAGGCCCAATACATCCTGACGAGCTTTCTTCATGTCCTCATCGATCTCGCGAATCTCGTCCAGCGACGAGCCTTCATTCTCCAGCAAGTCCTGGAGTGCTGAGGTCATCTCCTCAAAGAGCCCCTGAAGCTCCTTGCCCTTTTCTCCCACGAGAGCGCTCTCTACTTGCTGCAACAGCTCGTCCACACCGATGCTCAAGGAATGGAGTTCGGACAATTTCCGCCAAACGAAAGCGTGCAGTTCCGTCTCGTCCTCCGACCCGAGCAGAACCTCGAGGTGAGCCAACCAGTTGGGCGAGACTTCGGGGCCGAGCAGTTCGGCGTAACGATGGGCCATGCGCTGTATCTCATCGAGCAGAGACTCACTTTCGGGGCCGCCCGCCACCCGAAGCAACTGTTCCAAGGCCTCGCGCAAAGCCCCGGCGCAGCCCAACAGTTCAACTTCCATTCCTGGAGTCTCGATGGCGTAGAGAAGTCGCTTACGCTCTGCCTCAATACAGTGCCAGTAATACTCCTGATGATTCGCCCCATCCATCCACGATTCGTAAGCCCAAAAAATCTGGTTGATGCCGGCCAGCGGAGTAGGACCTTGGAGTCTCCAGACCTCCTCTTGGAAATGAAAGAGGTTTTGACTGTGTTGGCGATGGAGGCGAAGAAAGACTTGAGCCAGCCCGGGATCCGGTGACTCGCTGAGCTCCTGGGCACCCTGCAGACAATCGATGTAGCCCTGGCCTACCCGTTCCTCTATCTCGAGCAGCTGCTCTCGAAGCTCCTCGGGCATTTGCGCCAGACCGGATTGCCAGCCCGCGAAATGTTCTTCCAGGCCCTGGATAAAGGAGTAGAAGTCGGGTAAATCGCTGCGCTCCGGGCTGGAGGCGTAGGCCTCGAGAGCTTCCTGGAAAGACTTCAACGCTGGCTTTGTTGCTTAACCGACTCTACGAAGCGCTCGAGGCTTTGCAGATCTTTGATGGTCTGCTTGGCTTCGCCTTCGAACTGATTCCAATAGACGCTGTTGCCGCCTTTGAGCTGTCGAAAAGCTTCCTCGGGTGTCGCGTTCTTCTGGCCCCCCAAGAGCCCGCCCTTATTCTGATACAGGCGCCCGGCGTGATCGAGAAAGTCCAGATTCTTTTGGGCCTGGACGTCCTGGCTACTCGGCATCGTCTGGGCGCTGGCAGCGGAGGCAGCTCCTCCGGCGAGGGAGCAAGCGAGCATGGTCCCAACCAGCACTCCTCTCCAGGGTATTTGGTGGGCCGCTGCTTTGGGTTTGACCTCGGCTGACTGCTCGGGGAAGCGCAAAGGGCCGTAGGAGGTTCCCTCACCTGACTGAGAGGCCCGGAAACCATCCTGGGGAGGAAGGTCTTGCGTCCGTTCCGGACGTTTCACACCCTTGGGAGCCGCCCCTAGAAGCGAAGACAAGTTCGTGGAGATCATCCCCTCAACTTCCAGTGGAAAAGTCAGAGTCCTTCCCCTTGACGCATCCGACTTCCGGGGGGATATTGGTAGCTGGTGATACTTTGCCTGGAGGTTTGATGTACGCACAGTACAATTTGGGTAACCCATCGTTCTGCCATAACACACCATTCGGCCCCAGCGCGGGGGGTGGGTATGGCAACTTTGGAATGACCCAGCAGATGCTGGGAAGTCCGTTCGGAATGCCCCCGGGCTTCGGAATGCAAGATCAGATGATGCAAATGATGCAGGTCTTGCAGACCATGATGATGTTCCAGCAGATGCAAATGATGGGTGGCGGAATGGGCCAGGGGAATTTCTATCCTCCCATGCCCCAGCCGTTCGGGCCCATGTGCCCCCATACCGGCTTCCCTCCTTTTCCCCCCCAGCCGTACGGCCCGCAGCCCGGCTACGGCGGTCCCCAGCCCGGCTACGGCGGTCCCCGGCCCGGCTACGGCGGCCCCCAGCCCGGCTTCGGCGGCCCCCAGCCCGGCTTCGGCGGCCCCCGGCCCGGGTTCTGTCCGCCCCCGCAAGTGAAGAGTCCCGCTCCGCGTCCTGAACCTCGTCCGCTCACCGCACAGCAATGGCAGACCAGCCTGCGCGGCAATGCGGGAGCCTTACGCGCCTATAATGCGATGACTCCTGAGCAGCGCGCCTCGGTCGACCGCCTGGGCAGGGCCCATCCCGCTGAAGCGGGCGGCGCCGATCCCAACTTCCTGAAAATCATGGGCAATGGACGTTTGCTCAATCGCGACCGCCAGGGCCAGACCACGCTCCAGCACCTGGAGCAACTGGATCGCCAGCGGGTGCCTTCGCAAGTCAACAAGCCCGCCGCTTACCGGGAACTGGTGGCCAACATCGCCGAGCCGGGCATCATTAGCCAGCGCCAGCGCGGCACTTGCGCTCCCACTTCGATCCAGTATCAGCACGCCAACAAGCAACCCTCCGACTACGCTCGCGTGACGGCCGGGTTGCTGTCGGAGAAAGGCGAAGTCCGCTTGAACAACGGAGAGACCTTGAAGCGCAACGCCAGCGGGCTCGCACCCGACGATAGTCAGCGCACTTCGGTCGATCGCATTTATCAGTCCACTATGATGGAATATGGCAACGGCGACCGACTCACCTACAACAACGCCACCGATAAGCACATGAACGCAGATGGCACCGAGTCGCACAAGGGAATGTATCCGAACGAAAAGCTCCGCACCATCAACGCCGTCACCGGCCAGAAGCACGAAGTTGAAGACTTCGGAGGATCGGGGATGTTCGGTATCCGGCGTTTTACCACCGAGCGCGATATGCAGCGCGAACTGCGCGAAGGCCGCAACCCGTCCGTTTCCATGGTATGGGACACCAACCCGGGCGCGCGCGACCGCAACCATGCGCTCACCGTCGAGCGAATCGAGGGCGATTATGTCTATCTCCGCAATCCCCACGGCATCGATGAAGATGGCAAAGGAAGCGGACCGCCGCGCGAGGTGGTGCCTGGTCAAACAGGCCAGATTCGCATGCGCAAAGACGACTTTTACGGTCGCCTGAACAACGTCACCGAGCGCGAGGACGACCGCAACTTCGTCAGCCGCTGGTATGATCGGCTCACCAACAACTAAGATCAGAGTCATCCGTTTCCTTTCGCTCGTCCGGCGATCTTGGCGGCCATGGAGGAAGGGCTGCCGGGGCTAAGAACTGCCCGGTCATTCCATGAAACGGGTGACCTTCTTGAGAAAATTTCTTGCCCTCTGGGTTCTGCTCTGGCTGACCCTTCCCGCCCTGGCTGGGGACGCGCCGGTAGCGGTGATCAGCCTGGTCTGGGGCGCCGTAACCATCAAGCATCAAAATGAAGACTACAAACCGGCTCGCTGGCTGGAGCCGATTTTCAGCGGCGACCAGGTGAAAGCCAGTGGCGCTGATTCTAAACTGCTGATTACTTTCTTCAACGACAACCATCAGGAAGTGGTAGGGCCCGACAGCGAAGCGACGGCTCAGGACACCACGATGAATGGGCCCTCCATCCGCAAGGATCCGGCCCGCAATCCCTTCGGCGCGGGTGGTGTGGAGAATCCCTTCGTCTATACCCACCGTCTGATTCAGGCCGATTTCCAGAATCCGCCCCACACTTATGAAGCCGAGCAGCTCTTGCTACAGGCGCGCGTGCGTCCGACCTTTCCGCCCTCTTTGTTCTGGCAAAAGTCCGACAACAGCGTGTTGCAAGTCTACGACTACCTGGGCGCGCCGATGTGGAAAAAGCCCCTGAAAGGTCATTCCTACGTGCTTACCACGGCCCAGGCTCAGGCCATGCCCAAAGGGGTCAACTACTGGTGGGACGTCACCTCCGGCAGCAAAACCCTGGTGGCCAAGTATCCCTTTAAGCTGCTCACCAAGCCCCAGTACAAATGGTTCCAAGAGCAGCGCCGCAGCTACGACACCAAGAAAGCCGCCAACAAACTGGAGCGCAGCGACTGGACCGACCTGCTGCTCATTTGCTCGCAGTTGAACTACATCGACGAGTCCCTCGACCTGCTTTACAAGATGGCTGCGATGGACCCCCAGAACCCGGCTATCTACCGCGCCATGACCAGGGTATACCTGGCCAAGAACTGTCCGGTCCACGCCCAAAAAGCTCACGAAAAAGAGCTTGAACTGGGCGGCCTGGATCCGGTCTATCCATAAGGAGTTTGAACGTGAAACGTTTTCTTTTGTTGATTTTGATGGCGCTGCTGTGCCTGCCGGCGTTGGCCGAAGATCCCTATGACAACCTGACGGTGCTGGCCACCGCTTCCAAGTTGACCGACGAACAAGGCAAAACCCTGGAGCTGATGGGTTTCCACGGCAAATACAAGGAAAAGCTGGTCGGGCTCTATTTCACTCAGGGCGACCAACAGGTGCGCTTTTACATGAACCAGACCACCTGGACCAAATTCCGCGCCGATCTCATGAAGGCCCGTGACGACTGGCAGAACCTGCAAGCCCGCCATTTTGAAGAAGAAGGCGAAGTGCTCGGCTTCAAGGTGGGGAACCGCCTGGCTACCCTTCGTCTCAGCATTCAAGGCGCGACCGAACTGTCGGCCAAGCGCGTGCTCATGAATGCGACCGGCGGCGCCTCGGGCGTCCCCCTGCGCATCAGCGTGTCCCTCAAGCAAGACAACGTCAGCCAGTTAGTCGACGACTTCCACAAGATCGACGACTTTCTGGGCAAATAAGGTTCCAGGCAAGAGATTCTTTCATCTTTTGAAAGAATCTCTTGTCTGCTGGATCCTTTATCTTCGCTGGTTGCAACGGTAGACTGGTCCTATGACCAAAGCTTTTACCCAACTCACCTTCACCCCGGCGGTGCGCCGCATGCAAGAACGGCAGGGCAGTCGCCAGGCCTACGAGCGTTTCGAGCAAGGTCCCGTCAACGGCGATCGTCTAGGCCCGGCAGAGCAAGAATTCGTGCTCGGAATCGATGGCTTTTATCAGTCCACCCTTTCCTCGAGCGGCTGGCCCTACGTGCAATTCCGGGGCGGCCCGCGCGGCTTTTTGCGGGTGCTCGACGAAAAGACCCTCGGCTACGCGGACCTGCGCGGCAATAAGCAATACATCAGCGTCGGCAACTTGAGCGAAAACGATAAAATCATGCTGTTCCTGATGGATTACGAAAACCAGGAGCGCTTGAAAATCTGGGGACGGGCCCGTCTGACCGAGGACTTCCAGTCGCTGGCCATGCCGAACTATCCGTCCAAAGCCGAACGTGGTGTGCTCATCACCGTGGAAGCTTTCGACTGGAACTGCTCCCAGCACATTCCCAGACGATTCACCCAAATAGCTTCCACCAGGGACGGCGCTTGACCACTTGGGCCAGCGCTGGTGAGGGAATGCGGAACCGGTAGTCCAGAAGTGCCTTCTCAGTATCATAGAGCAGGCAGGCCTCCGGGGTAGCCCCCACGTTGACCAGATAGCGACGGTCTGGCTTCAGCTCGTAGGGTCCACGGACTCGCGTGAATTCGATGACTCCGTCCGGCCTCAAGCAGTGCACCTGGCTCAGGTGGGTGTGGCCGAAAAAGACCAGACGTTGCGAAAAGCGGGCGAAAGCCTTGCGTGCATCGGTTTCGCTGTGGATGTAGGGGAAGCGCACGCCGTGTTCATCCTGCTCGAAATCACTATGCACGGCCAGCCAATCCTCGACCTCCCGAGTTAGAGGCAAGCCGGCAAGGAAGGTGCGATCCTCTGGCGGGAGTCCGGTCCACTCGAACTCCCAAAGATCGTGATTGCCCGGAATACAAAGGACACCTTGGCTCCGCAGCAACTCCAGGCAGGCGTTTACCTCCCGCCCTCCGCAGACGTCGCCCAGAAAATAAATCTGGTCGGCACCGGCCAGGGCCTCCAGGGCCCAGCGCAGACCTTCCAGGTCGCCGTGCACGTCGCTCAGAAATCCGTAGGTCATCACATCTCGTTCATAATAATTTAGACAAAACTTAACGAAGTTTTAGCTTCTAACAGGATACAATGGTCGGACTGGAGGATCTATCCCTGTGGCTTTTGGCATAACCAACTTTAACGGCGCGGCCCTCGATCAGCAGCTTCTGGCTGTGGATCGACGTAGCGCGCAGTCGACCTTGCTGAACGGCAATCTGTTCGGCAGCCTGGGCGGCGCTCAACAATCCAGCCTGGACGCGGTCTTTGGCGGCCTCGGCGGCTTGAACTTCGGTATTCCCGGACAGATCGGGTTCCCTGCTCCTGGCCCTATCGGCTTCCAGGCGCCACCCGGGATCGGCTTCCCAGCTCCCGGAGGCATCGGCTTTCAGGCCCCTGGCCCGCTGGGCTTTCAGGCTCCGGGCGGCATCGGTTTCCCCGACCCCGGCCGGATTGGCTTCCAGTCTCCCTTCCCGCTCTCCCTGCAGATTCCCCAAACCATCGGCTTTGCCCAGAATATGTTAGGCTCCCTGGGAGCTCTTTCTAACGGGTGGGCCGGCATATTGGGTGGGGGCGCCGGCTATGGTGCCTTTGGCGGTGGGGCACCCCAGGGTGGACGCTCCTGCCACTGAAGTTGCGGTGCGTCCTGAAACGCGGTCTGTTCTTCCTCCTGCTCACGGCCTCGCTGACCGCCGCCCCCGACAACTCTATTTTGGGCTGCACTCAAAGCTTGAAAAGCATCGCCACCAGCCTGGAAATGTACGCCAGCGACCACGGCGGTGGCTATCCCGCTTCCCTGAAAGAACTGACACCGACCTACCTGAAGTCGATTCCCACCTGTCCGGCCGCTCGTAAAGACACCTACTCGGGCAGCTGGCGAGTGGCCGGCGGTGAAGGCTTCTACATGTTCTGCGCCGGCAAAAACCACGCGGATTTTGGCCTCAAAACCAACGAACCCACCTGCAGCGCCCGCCACTATCTGGGTCCCGCTTCCCTGCTGCCGCGTTTGCACAAACTGCAAGACAAAGGTGCGAAGCCCGTGGCGCGCTGTCTGCAGAACCTGAAGAATGTGGCCACCGCGCTGGAAATGTACGCCTCCGATCACAATGGCCACTACCCGGAAACCTTGAAACAGCTTGAGCAGGCGCATTACCTGCACGCTGTACCAATGTGCCTGGACAAGGACGCCTACCGCTATCGGGTGAAAACCCGGCCCGACGGGTTTCAGCTCCACTGCCCCGGGCGCAACCACGCCAAAGACGGCAGTCCCCGCGATTTTCCCACTTATGACTCAGAGAAAGGCCTGCGCCGAGAATGATCGACCATTGGGATCCGTGCTTTGCCTCACCTGGGCGTGAACTCGAGCGACCGCAGGTGGGCAGGCTTTGCCAGGCGCTCGGGCACGATATCATTGTGCATCGCGACCAGAAGCCCGACAACGTCATGATGCCCATCATGCCGGGTCCCCGCTGATCCAGGTCAGCCTCGAGGAATCTCGCCGACTGCTGTTGGCCGGGCAAGGACTGGCTCAGGGTCACTGGACCCTCGAGGGCATGCTCGACCGGTTGGGTTTTGTGCAGTTGGATTCCATCAATGCGGTGGCTCGCGCCCAGGAACTGACTCTGCACGCCCGCTTGCCCAACTACCGGCACGAGTCGCTTTTTGAGCTGCTGCCGCAACGCCGTGCCTTTGAACACTGGACTCACGACGCCGCCATGCTGCCCGCCTCGAGCTGGCCATACTGGAGCGAGCGTTTTCGCCAACGGGGCGAGCGCATTTTGCAGTCGAGCTGGTGGCGCGAGCGCAAGGGCCCGCGCGCCCAGGAGATGCTGGCCCATGTGCTGGATCGCCTGGAACGAGACGGCCCTTTGCAGTCTAAGGATTTCACGTCCGAACACAGGAGTGCCGGCGGCTGGTGGAATTGGAAGCCGGAAAAGGCAGCCCTCGAGTACCTCTGGCAATCGGGTCGGGTGAGCGTGGTGGGACGTCGCAATTTTCAGAAGTCCTACGATTTGAGCAGCCGTTTTCTGGGAGAGCCGGCCGCCCAGGCACCGGAGGACTGGGTGGATTGGGCCTGCCGGGGGGCGCTGCAAAGATTGGGAGTGGCCACGCCGGGAGAAATCTCGGCCTACTGGGCGCTGGTCCCCCCACAGCAGGCGCGCGAGTGGTGCCGCACCCAGCTGCAGGTGCTCGACTGCGCCGGACGAGCCGCCGTGGCGGTCTCAGACTGGCGCGAACGAGCCGCCGCCGTCAAGATGGGGCGCAAAGTGAAGTTGCTGGCTCCTTTTGACCCCATCGTACGCGACCGGGCTCGGGCCTTGCGTTTGTTCGGATTTGACTACCGCTTTGAGGCCTTCGTGCCGGCCGCGCAGCGACTCCACGGCTACTATAGCCTGCCGATATTGGACGGGGCCGAACTGGTGGGCCGCGTCACCCCCAAGCGCCAGGGCGGGGAACTGACGGTGCTCTCGGTGCATTGGGAAAAAACGCCGGGAACGGCCCGGTTGCGACGCTACGGCGAGGCTTTGGAGCGCCTGGCGTCGTTCTTGAGCTTATCGATGACCCAGTCCAGAGTGGCCTCCATCGACTGAGCGGAGGGACTGTGCCCGTCCTCTTTCTCGATGCGTAACTGCAGGTTGCTGTGGCCGGCCTGTTGGAAAATTTCCTGCAGTTTTTCGGCGCTTCGGACCGGGGTGGACTGGTCGGCGGCCCCGTGCACGACCAGGATAGGCGCTTCGACTCTCAGCAGCGGGCGGTAAATGGCCAGATCCTCGGCCCGCGACAACCACAGGTGGGTGTTGCGCGCCATCTTTCCGTCACTCCCCCATTCTTTGGTCGTGGTCGGCTCCTGATGAACCTGCTCGCACAGTTGGCGAAATTCCACCAGTGCCTTCTCGGGGGCGCCTATAGCCCGCATCATCTGGACGATCTCTTCAGCGAAGGGTTCGCCGCCGCCCCCCGAAATCATGGCCACCGCGTGTGTCTCGGGAATCAGAGGGGCGGTTAGACCCGCCAGCATGGCCCCCTCGGAGCCGCCGACCAGGGCCAGCCGGCCGTCCCACTGCGGATTCTTGCGCATCTCGCCGAGCACGCTGAGCAGATCCCAGATGCGTCGCTCCAGAGTGTTGCGCTGCAGGTAGGCGGTGGGACATTCTCCGACGGGCGTCTCGGGGGTCAGTCCCGGCTTTTCCACCCGCAGCACCCCGATACCGTTGTTACGGAAGCGCTCGATGAAGCTGGCATACTTGTCGCTGACCCGGCGGCACTCGCTGCCCTGAAGGATGACAACCAGCGGACCTGGTCGGGCGGGGGCATCAAAGTAATAATAGAGCCGGGTGCCATCGGCCTGCTCCAGAGAGAGGGTTTCGGCGTAAAGGGGCAGCGTCAGCAAAAGCAGCAACAGATACTTCATGCGGGAGGCTTGGGCACTTGCCGTCAGGAACCTGGAGGCATGGAAAAGTTACAGAGCTACGCCTTCGAAAAGGGCAACCTGGTGGGAGAAAAGCGTCCCCCGCTGCGCACTCCCCTGCTGGAAAAGGACGGCCACCTGTGGTTGTGCGCCCCCGACACGTTTGTGCCCGGCGCGGCGGCCCTGGTGGAGAGAGCCGATGCGAAATCGCCCTGGCGAGCGGTGGAGAGCCTGGTGGCCCTGCGCGAATTTTTGTCCGCGGGCAAAGAAGCCGCTGTATTGCTAGGAGTGTGGACCGACAAACCCAAATGGGGGCTGTTCGGCGCCCCCGATGGCAAGATTCAGGAAAAGGAAGTGGAGCCGTTTTCGCTGCGCTGGCAGGGTTCGCGATGGGACGAACTGGTGCAGTTCGAAGACAAAGGCTACCGATCGGCCGATCCCGACCAGCCGCCCCAGCGCTGCATTCTGGGCTGGTGGCAGTTGGAAGGGGAAGTCGACCCGGGCGGCCTGGCCCTGCTGGAAGCCGCCGACGCGGACAAGGTGGTGGCCGTTCTCGAGGAACCGCGACGCATCGTGCGTCACGCCCTGGCCTGGGGCCTGCGCTTCGACCACGATAAAGGCCGCACCGCCCTGATGCCTCAAGTGCTTTCCCAGCATGTTTACGACCTGACCGGCCGAACCGAAGGTGGCCGCCTCAAGATCGAGGAGTGCCTTGCGCGCGGCCAACGCGAAGCCAATCCCAACTACGTCCTGCCCGAAGCCTGAGTCTTAAGCCAATGTTGCGAGTGATCTTCCCCTGTATGCCCTACGCACCGGGTGAAATCGAGCCGATGTTCGAACCGCAGGCGCGCGCCGCTGAGGCTCGGGGTTTGCCTTTCAGTTTTCTCAGCTACGAGGATTTTCAGCAAGAGGGACGGGTCATCTTGCGTCCTCGTCCCGAGGAGGACGAACAGCTGCTCTTGCGCGGCTGGATGTTCAAGCCTGCGCAGTATGCCGAATTGAACCGCTTCCTCACCTCGCCGGCCCACTATCGAGAGATGCACTGGTTGGACGGCTGGTATGAGCGCGTCCGCGAATTCACTGCCGAGACCCACATTCTGGCCGAGCGCTCGGAAATCAAGGATCTGCTGGGGAAATGGGGTCGCGCCTTCGTCAAAGACCAGGTCAAATCGTGCATTGTCAACGGTCCTCCGATCGTGAGCAACTGGCAAGAGCTGGAAACTCTGCGCGACGCCATGCACGAGTTCCGCGGCGAAATCGAAGGCGGCCTGTGCTTCCGGCGGGTCGAACAGTACACTCAGGAATGCCGTCTCTTCGTCTGGCGCGGCCAGGTCCACCACCGCTCCATCCCTCCCGAAGCGGTCGAGTTGGCGCGCAAGATTGCCCCCCGATTCGAATCGCCTTTTTACACCATCGATTTGGGATTGCGCGACGACGGCGCCTGGCGACTGATCGAACTGGGCGACGGCCAGGTCTCCGATCTAAAAGAATGGAGCCCAGAGGAACTGTTCGCCC
>JALHOV010000045.1 GCA_022842865.1 Vulcanimicrobiota bacterium
CCGCCTGACGGAAAGTCTACGACTTTTGGGCCCTCAAACTGCCGAAAAACTCGGATAGGGAAGTTTCTTTAGCTAAAGTCCGGGGTTTTCGGCCGCTTTCCTAGCTGGAGTCCTGCCGGCCGTGACCGTGCCATTGGATGAGAAAGGCTTCGGGGAGTTGACGAAAGTCGCCGATGGCCTGTCTGTCGCCACGGGCAGGTCGATCGAGATTGCCTGGCACCCCAACCGTCCCGGCACCGCCATCCTACTGCATAACGACGCCGCCGAAGAGATTGTACCTCATCTCGTCACTCCCGACCGCCAGTTTCGCTTTGAATGGCAACATTGGAATACCCGCGATGCGGAGAAGTTGCTGAGCCCGGTCGATCTCACCGAGCCCGCGCCGGTCGCCACCATGCCCAAAGGCCCCATCGCGATTTTGGACCCCGATTTGGAACAGAGGCAGAGCAAACGGGCCTCGCAACTACGAGACTGCCAGACCCTTTTGGAAAAGGGCTGCGGTGCGCGCCCACCCGTGGAAGGAACTCCTCGCAAGATCGGAATGATCAGTTACGTCAATAGTGAATACCAGTTCCAGCGCTTGAACTCGGTCTTGCAGGAATGGAAGCGCAATCTCGAGGAGTTTGGCCATCATCATGTGACCATGCGCATCTGCGACGATTCACAGCCACCCTTCTCCGATCGAATCCAGGCGCTGCTTCAGACCCTCTCGGAAACTGGTCCGAACCGATTCGTCTACACCGGCGCCAGGCAAAAGGCGGAACTGTCACAAGAACTGGAGCGTGAGCTGAGAAAATCTCTGTCGGCTCAGGACGCTGCCGCCGTCGCCAGCCTGGTGGCGGGCCCCGGTCCAACCCAAAATCGCAATCTGTCTCTCCAGTTCTTGGGCTCCGAGGGCGGCCTGCAGATCGATCACGACATGACCGCGGAAGTCCTCACCAAGCACTTTGACAAACCGCTTCCCTATGACCTGTTGGGCTCCCTGGAGCAAGCGCCGCGAAACAATCTGTCCTCTTTGCGCTTCTGCGGTGCCGACGACCATTCCATCGAGTCCATTGTGGGGGCGGCATTACCCCAGGCTCGTAACAACGCCTGGCTGACTGTCGAGAGCCGAGAGCCAGAAGCTCCGAAGCGAATCCAAAGCCTGGAGGATGAAGGAATGGGTGGCAGCCTGAGAGCCCCCATGAACGTGCCTTCCAACTTCAGCCCGGCGGGGCGCATCTCACCCGGCCTGCGCGATGGAGATCTGGCTCTGGGCTGTGTGGCCAAGAACATTGCCGGTGAGCCTACTCAAGAGCTGGGCGAAAGCGTCTTCCACCGGGACACGGCGGGCAGTCGTTGGGGTGGAGCCTCGTTGCTCAAAGAGTTCCTCAAATTTGCCACCGTTTACCGTGTCTTCGACGGACTGCGCCAGAAAGGCCCCCAGACCAGCCAGCAGCTCAGCCAAGGTCTGCAGAAAAGTAGCTCAGGGGAACTGCCGGCCACCGAGCAGCTCTGGTGCTACGACAGTTCCCGCGAGTCGGTCAGCACCTTTCTGAGCGAGCGCCAGAGCAAAGTGGCTGAACTCAAGGAAATGCTGAGCAACTCTAACTATCCCCGCTCCCTGGAAAGCTGGGCCGGGCAGCCCCTCACTCCCAAGCTACGGAAGCAATCCACCGCCGAGATTCGCCAGGTCATTCAGAAACTGGAAGCGGAAAGCCAGGAAATGCGGGAAAAGCTCCATCTCGACCAGAACGGCCAGATCGATGTCCAGGCCTTACAAACCGATCTCCACAATGAGGTCCGGCAGATTCTGCATACGCACGCCCTGGCTTTGGCTCAAAGTCAGCAAATTTCCAGCACGATTCTCTCCAAAGAATGAGCTCTCGCTCTCCGCTGGCCTCGTAGCAGACTTGCCTTCACACAGCGAGCCGGATCTCGCTCTTCGATTCCAGAGCGCGCCGGAAGCCTTAGAGAAAGTTCCCCTCGAGTAGCTGCCGTTGGGAGGCCGCACCGAGGGACTTTGGCTTCGGCTGGGGAACTCTGGGCGAAATGCGCACAAGGGGTCAGGTAGGCGCGGCCGAGCGGGCAGTTTTCTTTCGCTGCCTTTCACTGATGTTTCTCAGCGGCATTCATCTCGGTCGTTCTTTTGATATCCTGGCTCGCCAGTGCGAACATCCCGAGCTGGCGCGAGCCGCTCGTGAGGTGTCCGAGCGGCTACGCAGCGGCAGTTCCCTCAGCCGAGCCCTGGTCCAGGGGCGCGCTCCGCTGACGCCTTTTACCCTGCGACTGGTGCAGTTGGGCGAATCGACCGGCACTCTCGGGGTGCTGCTGACACGCCTGGCTGACTATGAGGAAAAACTCTCTCTGCTGCAACACCGGCTGCGGGCGCAGCTGACTTATCCGCTGCTTTTGGCCACTCTCTGCCTGATCGCGGTTGTGGCTCTACCGCCCTGGCTTTTTGCCGCCCTCCGCCCGGCGCTGGGCCAGACCGGACTGCCCTGGTTCAGCCGGGTGGTTCTGTCGCTCTCCCAGGTTCTGGGCTCTCCCTTCTTCTGGTTGCTTGGTGGCGGCCTGTTTTACCGCTTTCGAACGATTCTTCTAGCTCAGGCCGCCCATCTTCCGGGATTGTCGGCCACCCTTTCGACCCTGGCTCAGGCCCGCTTCCTGCGCAGCCTGGCGCTGGCTCTCGAAACCGGTCTGCCGCTGCAACAGAGCCTGCAACTGGCGGGAGGGTGCTCGGGTCTGGAGGAACCTTGCCGACAGGCGATCGAGGCGGTGATGTCGGGCGCCACAGTCGCTCAGGGGCTGGCCGTCAGCGGGGTCTTTTCCCCAGTAATCATCCAGGGGGTGCGAGCGGGTGAGGAGTCGGGCAAGGTCAGCGCCATGTTGCTCAGTCTGGCTGAGCTCTTTGAGCTCGAACTGGAAACGGCCATCAGGCGTTTCCTTGATCTCCTGGAACCGTTGTTGATGCTGGCAATGGGAGTGGCCGCGGGGGCTTTCATCATCGCCACCGCCCTGCCGCTGCTGCGCCTGGTGGAATCGTTATGAAGCGTGGATTCACCCTGGTGGAAACGTTGCTCAGCTTCGGGCTACTGATCGTTACTGCCATTTTCATCTTTCAGATGCTGCCGGCCTCGGTGCTGGCCACTCGCCAGGCGGAAGTGCGGGTGGAAGCGCAGCGGATCCTCAACGATACGCTGGAAACCTACCGGTCTCGCAACTACGATAGTCTGAGCCCGGGCAGCCTGAACCTGGCGCCGGTGACCGGCCAGCTCGGGGTCACCTTTCAGCCGACCGTTACCATCGGCAAGCTCGAAGACGCCGACCCGGACCGGGCCCTGGAAGTGCGCGTCGATGTAGCATGGACGTTTCGCAGTCGCGACTGCCATCTGCAAGGAGGCACCGCTCTGTGGCGCGTTCAGCACTGAGAGGCTTTACGCTGGCGGAAATGGTGGTGGTCGTCTCCCTGCTGGGGCTGCTGGTGATCTTGGCCGAGCGTCTGTTGATTCCCAGTTTGCGCCTGCAACGCCGGGAGACCGCCCTGGCCCAATCGCAGCAACGGTTGCAGCTGGCCCTGGCTCAGCTGCGCGAAGTGCTCCAATCGAGCGGGTCGGGTGGCCTTTACTATCAGGCCGGAACGCTCTCCTGTCAAAGCCTCCACGAAGTGTTGAGCGATGCGGAACTGTCGTGGGAAGTGCGACCCTGCCTGATCCACCGCGACACGCAGCGTCGACACCTGGTTCGCTACGACTGGAAAACCTCGCCGACCTCGGTGGCAGGCTGGTCGTCGACCGCACCGTTGGCCCTGAACGAGCAGAACCTGCAGGTTCTACGAGACGATCCGCAACATTCTCGGCGTCTACTGGCCGACGAAATCGACCAGTTTTCCATCACTCACGAGTCCAGCGGTATCCGCCTGGGACGCGAAATCGATGTCCACTTGGAGAGTTGGGCGGGCGACCGCCACACCCGCTGGAGCGGTCACGTGTCGTTGAGGAACTCTTGGTAAGATCCGCATGCCTGGCCCTTTGCCTGAGTCTGGCAGCGGCGGCCGAACCGGCCCGCGTGATGTTTACGGTGGAGCCCGCCGGCCTGGAGCTGGAAGTGACGGTCAGTCAACCTTCCCTGGCGGGCCTGACTCGACAGGGCAATGCCTTTCTCTTGCCGGATACCCTGCCCGCTCAGAAGTCGCCCTGGGAATACCGTATCGCGGCGCCCGGCTACGACTGGGAAACGGTTCGCCTGCCCGCGCCCCGGCCCGGCACCACCCGCTACTCCTCCCCCATCCGTCTGCGGCCTCTCAGATTAGACCTGGAGGTGCACAGCTTTCCCAGCGCCGACCTTTACTTGGGCGACAACTTCGTGGGCACGAGCGGGAACCCCCATAGCCTGGCCGTGCCGGACTTGTTGCGCGCTCCCTTGCTGTTGCGCCGGGCGGGGTTTCGAGAGCAGCCGGTCCAGCTGACCAATCTCGGGGTGCGCGGTCGCCAGAGCAAGTTGCAGCGAATTCCGGCCCAGGGTCGTTTGTGGCTGATGCCCTCCGGATGGGTGTTGGGCCTGATGGGCGTGGGCCTGACCGGGCTGGCCGGCGCTGCCTTCGGGCTGGCCCGGCGCCGCGGCCAAAAGCTGGAAATCCTGCAAACTGTCGAGGCTTCCGGCCAGGACTACCTGCTCGGCAGCCGCCTCGAGGGGTATCGGCTGGTGAAGCGCCTGGGGGCCGGAGGGATGGCCACCGTCTATCGGGCCGAGCCGGATTCGGCTCACTCGGATGCGGTAGCCTGTAAGGTCATGCGACCGGAACTGGCCCAGGACGCCGAATATCGGCAGCGCTTTTTGCGCGAGATTCAGGTATGCCGCTCGCTAGACCATCCCAACATCGTGCGCACTTACGGCGGAGGAAGCCAGGGAGAGTTGCTTTACTTGCTGGTAGAACTGGTGGACGGGCAGCCCATGGACGAATTGCTCAAGCAGGAACGGCTGTCTCCGACCCGAGTGGGAGAGTTATTCTTACCGCTGCTGCGCGCCATGCACTACGCACACGGCAAGGGCGTGCTGCACTGCGATTTGAAGCCGGCCAACGTAATTGTGACGCGGCGCGGCCAGATCAAGGTGCTCGACTTCGGACTGGCGGTGCAGCAGGACCGCACCCGCATCACCGTCAGCGGAGCGGCCATGGGCACCCCTTGCTACATGCCTCCGGAGCAGTTCGCCCTTTCCAAATCCGACTTCGACGCACGATCCGATCAGTATTCGCTCGGGGTCATGCTGTATGAAATGCTGACCGGTGAAGCGCCCTTCCAGGGAGATTTTATGCAGTTGGCCATGGCTCATTACAGCAATCCGCCTCCCCCACTGCCCGGCTTTCCCGCCGAACTGGAGGCGGTGTTGCACAGAATGATGGCCAAGCAGGCCGATCAGCGCTACTCCGATCTGGGGGAAGTCGAGCGGGCCTTGACGCCTCTCTTACAAGCGGTGCCATCGCAGCAGGCGTAACCGATCGCCCGGACTGAGAAATTCGTTCAGATCGAGCACGAACGGTCCGCCGGCGCGTGAGCCGGTCTGGGTCGGCTGCTGATAGGCCTTCCACAGTTGATACTGCTTGTCGGCAGCGTCCACCTGAGCTTTCAGCCTCTGCAGCGACAAATTCACCAGTCCGTCCAGGCTCATACCGGTCTGGCCGATCACGGCCGCCCAGCGCGGGTCGTTGGCCAGACCGCGAGCCTGGGACAGCAGATAGCTGGGATTGCTCCACGAAGTCTGCTGAGCATTGGCGTAGGTGGCCGCGCCAAAGCTGATCAACATCTGGTCCTGGTAGTTGGCGGGAACCACATAGCGGTCTTGGCCCGCGTCATAGAAGGTGGACAGTTGGCTGGAGGGCCAGACGCCCACGAAATCGCTGTTCTGGCCGCCGTTATAGCTACGCAGCAGCGAGGGCATGTTGGCATTGTCAATATGGGCATCCACGTTGGGCCCGGGCTTCTGGGGCGGAGGCTTGAAGTCGATGCGCATTTTGGAGTACTCCGGCACGTGCACCAGGTGACTGTTGGAAACGTCCACCTGGCCGTCGCTGCGCCCGCCCTGAATCAGGCTGCCGAGCAGGGTCAGGTCGCTGGTTTTGACCGAGCCCTTAGAGTAGACCAGGCCCTGAACATAGGAGCGGTCGCTGCCCTGGCCGTGCAGCTCCAGATCTCCGTTGGCGAGCAGCGCAACCTGGGAATCCTGAGCGAAGTTGCTGGCCCGGTCGATGATCAGTTTTCCGGTTGCCACGATAGCGCCTTTGCCTTTAAGGCCCCCCTTGATGTGCACGTCGCCATCCACGTAGAGGACGCCGTCCTGAAGCGTCAGGTCACCGTCCACCTGCAACGAGGTGTCCACGCGAAAACGACCTTCGAGCGTTTCCGCGCCTATTTGTGAGTTCAACTTGGGAGACTGGTCACCCGGATCAAAACGATGGATATCGATTTCCGGAAAGCGGGTGGTGCCGGAGAAGGGCCGGGCCGCCCCCAACACGCGGGTGTCTCTATCCAGCTTGATCCCCCCGGCGGATTCGACGTTCCCGGTGATCAGGGTGCGATCGCTGAGTTCCACCGACTGCTGGGCCGACGAGTTACTGCGCATATGGCCGGGTTTGAGCTGGTCGTCAGCCGGTGGGTCGGTCAGAGAGTGAATTTTGCCCTCCGGCAGCGAGCCCACCAGCAGGTCTCCTTCAGACAGGAGCGGTGAATTGGATCCGATGGCATAGGGAAAGGGGTTATTCTGGTAGTGCACTTCGATGATCCGCTCGGTCGACCCGACCGTTCCCACCGCCACCAGGTGCAGACTGCGCGCAGGCACGACGGTGCCGTTCCAGCCCCGCACGGCCTTGTCTTCGTAGAGGTTGTTGGTGGAATAGGGTCCAGAGCCACCAAAGACCAGCCGGGAACTCATGTCCTTAGTGGCCCAGGCGGGGTGCGGCTTCACCGACTGCCCATAGCCGGCTTTCCCGGGCAAGCCAAACTGGGGATTCTTGTTGATTTTGTCCAGAGCCAGGCCGACTGCCTGCTCGGCCAGACCCTGGGCCAGCAGTTCCTGCTCGCCGTGCTGCGCCACGCGAAAATGTAGCAAAGTTGTGCCCACCAGCACCGAGCAAAGCACAAAGCAAAGCATCAGTACCACCAGTACCCCAGCCAGACCGATCCCCCGCTTGCCCCCCATACCTTTCCAGTATAGCAAAGTTAGCCTCTGACGGCGACGAGCACCTTCCGGTGTCCAAGATCCGGGCTGTGGTTCAGGCTACTCTGCACACGAAACCGGCCTATTCTACGTTCCCGCCGGCTGGGACCGACTGCCTCGGCCCCCCTCCCGGGCCAGCGCTCTCTACGCTCGCGTGGATGACTTACTCAACCGAAAATGGGGCTGTAAATAGTTGCGCAGGATCTGCCAGGCTGATAGGCTTATGGCAAATACGTACGGAGTGGAGGTTAGTCCATGAAGCCGATGAAAATGTCAGAAGGGGGCCGGGTGGTGGTGCCCTCGGAAATTCGCAAGGCGCTGAATGTCCGGGATGGCGATACGGTTTATTGGGAGCTGGTAGACGGTGAAGCTCGACTTAGCACCAGACTGTCCCGGCTTCGCCGCAGCCAGGCCCTGGCTGCGAACTTTCGTGGCTCCAAGGCGGTAGTAGATGAACTGCTCGCGGAACGAAGACAGGAGGCCGGAACCGATTGAGCCGGGTGGTGCTCGATGCCTCGGCGGTGCTCGCCTACCTCTGGAAAGAAAAGGGTTGGTCGCAAGTCGAGAAATATCTTCTCGAAGAAACGGTTCTCATTTCCAGCAAGAAATTCCTTTTAATTCCCAATCCGCCTGGGCCTGCGCTTTTTTACGTCTGCCAACAAAAGCAATAGGCCTTTCTCTCGGGGACCGGGCCTGCCTGGCGCTGGCCCAAGCGAATGGCCTTAGCGCCGTGACCGCCGACCGGTCCTGGCTTCAGCTTTCAACTTCGATTCCTGTCGTTGACGATCAAGGTCGCCAAGGAAAATCTAGAAGGCAGGTTTACCGCCGAAACTTTTCGTTCCACTCGATAGCTCAGCAAAGCGGATGTGAGGCTCACCAGAATGAGCTTTAGAGGCAAAATGGTCGAAGCGCCATTCTCCTGAAATTCCCAAATAGCATCAGACACTCGTCCGGAAGGCGTGCAGACGGGAAACCTGGTCCCCAACTGGTGGTCGAGAAGAAAATTCCAGCGCCAGGGGATCTTGCGCTCCTGGGCGCTCAATGACAGCACGAGCTGAACAGGCTCCATGGTCCGAGGAACCAGGATCAGCTTGGGCGAAAAGGCACCGCGTGATGAACCGTGCCGTAGTCAAAGTAGCCCTCTTTCTGGTGACGCTGGGGGTGCCGATCTCTGGCTGTCAAAGCGGCACGCTCCCTCCCGCCAGCACGCAGGAAACTCCTAAAAAGCAGGCTCAGGCTCGGCCCACTCCCAAGGCGAAGCCGAAGTCCCATCGGGAGAAAGCGTTTGCTTTGCACGCGGCTAAAAAACGACCGGAGGCGATTCGCGAGTATAAGCTGGCGTTGCACCAGAACTCCAAGGACCCCGAGCTGCATTATGGGCTGGCCTGTCTGCTACAGCAGAAAGAGGTAGAGGACGTCCTGCCGAATCGCTCGCAAGCATACGACCACTTTCGCCGGGCGCTGAAGGCAGGTTTGAGCGGCGAGCGAGCCACCTATGCTCGGAGTTTTATGCGCGCCGCCGACCAGCGGCAAGAGGCCAAAAAGCTGGCCGCGGCGCGCCAGGCAGAACAAGACCGCAGGGAGCAGACGAACGCCGTCCTGGTCAGTCAGTTGATCGCGGCGGTGCAGGCTAAAAGCTCCGAGATGGAGCAACTTGCTTATGCGGAGGATTGGGACTTTCTGGACGACTTCGATCTCTCGAAAACCCCGGACTGCCCGCGTGACGAGAAATGGTATCCGATCAAAAAATACGTGGTGGAACGCACTGCCCTGGCCAAGCGCCTGGCCGACATGGGTGGGACAAGGGCGTTTGCTTACCTCGACTCGGCGGCTCAGCAGGGCGATCTGATTGTGGTAATGGGCGCTTACTCTTACTACCTGGCCCGGGGGGGAGCGGGCGCCGAGCCCGTTCTGCTGCAGATGCTGGAAGAGTTTGGTGAGCCCGGTATCGCCTTCGGTTTCTATAAGGGAGGCAACGACCGCTTGAAGAAGGCGGGCGAGAAGTGGCTATACCGGAAGGGTTATCAGATCTCGCATTTTTAATGTGCCATAGCTTGCAGTGCCCGCGATCGCCAACCATGCCGCCTAGCTCTAGGTCTTCGGGATGCCTGGGTGCAGGGCCCCTGTCGACTTTGCTGAACGGCTTCCCATGTTTTCGGAACCTTTAGAAAACTCTACTGCGTTTTCGGGAGCGTCCTCAACTGCGGCAGGCGATTCGATGATGGCCTCACTACCGCTGTCTTTACGCCAGTCCACTTTTCAAAGATTGGCCTTCGTTAGCGAGACAATACTTGGCGCCCTGGTCGTCAGCGAAGGCATTCATTGGCTACAGGTATTTATTAATCATGACTCACCGGTTTGGCCCAACTGCGCGATGCGGCTATTCCTTATTTCGCTTACCATCTTGACGCGAAGCAATCTTAGGAATGAGTGGTTGGCGCCCGGGCGAAAGCTTTTGCTGGCGCGAATTTGGATTGCGTTTTGCAGCCTGGGCATTGTCTTTATGGAATTTCGCTCCTTACCGGAAGGAGCGGCTCTCGCCGCGGCGGGTATTTCGCGGGGTTGTATACCGGTGATCTTAGCTCCCGTTTTGATTCCTGACTCTTTGCGCCGAAGTCTCCGTTTCTCGGCTTCCCTGCTGTTGGCTTTTCCGCTGGGGTATTTGCTATCGGTGGCAACCGGCGGCCAGTTGCAAAGCCTGGCGCAAGTCTGGGTACGCGTCAGCAATGACGCGATTGTGCTGATTGCCGCTTGGGCGACGGCTGCAACCGTCCATCAGTTGCGTCAGGCTGTCGCGGAAAAATACGGTAGCTATGAGTTAGTGCGAATGCTCGGCAAAGGCGGTTTCGGGGAAGTGTGGGAAGCGCGCCATCGACTTCTGCAACGGCCTGCCGCCCTGAAACTGGTCAACCCCGAACTGGCCAGAGATTCGACTCAAATGGCTCGCTTCATGCGTGAAGCGGAAACACTGAGTGGATTGACCTGTCCTCACACCGTGCATCTGTTCGACTATGGTCTGAGCGAGGATGGAAGGATCTATCTGGCCATGGAGCTTCTCTCCGGGGTAGACCTGGAACAGTTGGTGACAGAGTACGGTCCGTTGCCGCCGGAGCGGGTGGCTTCGTTCTTGTCTCAGGTCTGTCTCTCGCTGGAAGAGGCCCACGCCAAAGGGCTCATTCATCGCGATATCAAACCGGCCAATCTGTTTGTGTGCCAGGCCGGGCTGCAGCACGATTTTATCAAGGTTCTAGATTTTGGAATGGTAAAAAAGACTCAAACCGATACAAATCTGACTCAAACGGACCAGGTTTTGGGGACGCCGGCCTACATGGCCCCCGAGCAAATTATGGGACAGGCTTGCGACGGCAGGTCGGACCTTTATAGTCTCGGATGTGTCGGTTACTACTTGCTGACCGGTCAACCCCCTTTCGTGGCGGAACCGCCGATGCAGGTGATGCTCGAACATCTGCAGACGAAGCCCCCGGAGCTATCCCTACGTCTGGGGAAAACTCTGAACCACCCGGTCGAGAAAGTCATTATGACCTGTCTCGCCAAGGAACCTGGTGACCGACCGGCTACCGCCGCCTTGCTGTTTTCGCAGCTACGTTCGATGCCTCTTTGGGATGAGCAGCAGTCCGCAGCTTGGTGGCAACAGATAAAGCGGTGAATCTGTCGAGGGTCCAGAACCTCCGGCTGGAAACGTCGATGGCAGGATTACCTCGGATGGGTTCGAAATTTTGGCGATGCTTGAACTTCGTCCGCGCAAACAGGCCCTGACCGCCCACGGCACTCTCGAGGTTCTACTCGCCCTCGACCCCGACCAACTGCCTCCCCGCAGCGACGGCCAGCGAGTTCCCCTGAATGTGGCCCTGGTCCTGGACCGTTCCGGCTCCATGGGCGGGAATAAGCTCCAACTGACCCAGCAGGCCGCCTGCCGGGCGCTCCATTCGCTCAACTCCAAAGATCTTCTCAGTCTGGTCATCTTTGACGACCAGGTGGACACCCTTTTTACCGGCCCGGTGGAGGACAGGGCGGCCCTGGAAGCCCTGATTCGGGGAGTGGAGGCCCGCAACAACACCGACTTGTGTGGTGGCTGGCTGCGCGGAGCTGAGGAAATCTCGAAACAGGGGCGCAATAACGGTTTGAGCCGGGTGATCTTGCTGACCGACGGCGAGGCCAATGCTGGCGTGGTCGAGCCTTCGGAAATTTGTGCCAAAGTGGCCAGCTGGTCTGCCGGTAGCGTGCAGACCACCACGCTCGGCTTTGGGAACGACTACAATCAGCAATTGCTCAAACAGATGGCCAGCGAGGGTGGCGGCAATCACGGCTACATTCAAGATGCTGAACGATTGGGTGCTTTTTTTGAAGAGGAAATGTCCTCACTGCTTCAGGCCCGAGGCACTCACGTGCGCGTCCAGGTCGTTTCCTCCAGCGATGGTTCGATCCAGTGGTTCGTCAAGCCGAAACTCGATCGGGAAGGTCAGG
Organism: Vulcanimicrobiota bacterium; assembly: GCA_022842865.1. GTDB lineage: Bacteria > Vulcanimicrobiota > Xenobia > Xenobiales > JADMJV01 > JADMJV01. The sequence continues at coordinate 11,680 of JALHOV010000045.1, forward strand.
TACAGCTCGGCAATCTGGTCCAGGGCCAGCCGCTGGCGCTGGTTTTTCGCTGGAAGGTCGAACGGCCCGGTCCCGATACTCGCCTGACTATCGAGGTCAGGTGGACCGATTTGGAGACCGGAAAAACGCAGCATCTCCGGAGCCAGCTGGCTCTGCCGGTGGTCAGTCGCGAGCAATGGGAACAATTGCCCAGCGACCCGGCCGTCCAGAGGCAAGTGGCCCGTGCCGAAGTAGAATTGCGCCGCCAGGGCGCAATGCAGTTCCTGGAGCAAAATCAGTTTGACGCTGCCCATCAATGGCTGGGCTGGGCTCTGGCGCTGGAACATCTCCCCGAAGACGATCGGGCCGCCTTGAGAGACCTGCAGGAAACGGTGGCCCGCCGCGACACCCAGGCCAGCTTGAAGAAGGCCGCCATGTACAGTCATGGTCACGGTCACGGCCACGCCAGCGTCTCGGTCCACTACGCCCAGGAACGCCGCCACCCGGACGAAACCCGCCAAGATCGCCCCCGTCTCACCCTTCCCCTGGGAGACGGGCCCGTGTTACACCGGCCCTGGGAGTGGCCGGCTGGTCCCTGGCGCCGCCTGGAAGGCATGCTGCGCGGCCACTTCTTCGGGGAACGCCTGGTGCGCGGCGACAAAGTTCCGCCGGGAGAAGGGGCCGCACTCAGTCTGACCACCCTGCTCCATCTCATGCAGAAAGGATTCCAAGTAGAGAGGTTGGCCGAGGAACTCCATGATACCCCGCTCCTCCATCCCACCACCAGTCAGCAGCACTTTCGGCGCGGCTTTGAAAAGGGCGACCGCGCCCTTTTAGAAATCGGCAGCGACTCCGCCGGCTGCGCCGCCTTGCGCCGGGTCTGCCCCTTCCTCATTCTCTATCGAGGCAACCCTCTGCAGGACGCCATCCTGGCCACCGTCATGACCCATCGTGACAACCTGGCCCTGACCGCCTGCGTCGGCTACCTCAGCCTGCTCCGTTCTCTACTGCATCAGGCTTTTCTGCCTCCCAAGGAGTATTATCTAGAAACCTTCCTCTCTGCCATCCAGGGTTTGGAGAAACGCCGCTACAACTGCGAAACCGGCAAGTTTAAGGGCTGGAGCGGGCATCTCAGCGAATTTCTGCCCGTGGCCATCGCCCACGCTCGCGACAAATCCCTCAACCTGCCCCAGGCCATGGAATGCTGGGGCAGTGGTCCCTATCTGCTGGAAGTGCTGCCCACCCTGCTTTATGCCCTGGAACTGCACGGCCATGAACCCTGGCCAGCTCTACTTGCAGTGAGTAAAACAGCGCTGGAACCCGATACCCTGGCCATGCTAACCGGCGCCGCGCTGGGAGCCCTTCATGGCAATCAACCGGGCTGGTTCCTCGATCCCGAAATCGACCAGGTGCTGGACAAGGTCAAGGAGCTGAACTTCTAGTCGCCGCCCAAAAACTTCGGTGCAAAGCGGCGGTAAGTGCTACCAGCCCCATTCAGGACCTGTTGAGCCTTAGCGGGAGCGGCGACGATGCCGTCCGCGATCTTGTCGGTCAGGCGCTCGTGCGCATCTTGCACCGCAATAATCTTTTCCGCAATCTTGTCGGTGGCTTTGTCGTGCGCGCTCGCCAGTTTATCCGCGGCCGCTACGTGTGCCTTGTAGATATCGTTGCCCGCCTTGGGAATGGCGTCCATAACGGGTTTCACCTTGGAGGCGGCCATTTGACCGGGAGTGACGCTTAAGCCGGTGGCCGGACGGCCGCCATCCACGGCTAACTGAGTCAACCTCGCCAGTTCGTCGTCGGTCACCTTGCCACTTCCCCCAATGCCTACCGTCGCCGGGGTGCCGGGGATCGATACGGCAGCGGTGAAGCCCAATTCCGTCGTTCCCTTTTTGTTGTTGCGCGAGAACAGGCCGGAACCCTCATAGGACTGGCCCCCCAGCGAGCCGATGCCCGTAGTGCTGAAGGAGCTGCCACCAGGGGTGGTCAACGAGGTCGTGCTACGTCCACCGATCGAGGAGCCCTCCTCCACCGAGAAACCACCCCCCAGCGTCAGCTCGTCGGGGTTGGACACCACCTTCACCCCGCCCGCGGCACCCGTGCCGTTGGCGGCCCGCAGCTGAGTGGTGTTGGCAACCGTGCCCAGTGGCGTTGTGGCCTGCAGCGTGCCGGTAGCAGAAACCTCCTGGCCCAAGAACGCCTGACCACCCAAATTGACGTTGAGGCCGTCCCGGTTCACCTGAACCTGCCCGGGGGTGTTGCTGGCGCCCGGTCCAGCCTGGCCGAGCGTTGCACCGCCGACCTGGGCGCGCAGCCCGTTCAGAGCGGTAGCGTCCAGGTTGCCACTGACCGTCGTGTTGCCAACTTTCACCTCACCGTTCAGGTTGCCATTGACCTGCTGCCCGATCACGGTGTTGTGTTGGACCTGAGCGTCCAATCCCTGGCTGTCCAGCTTGACCGAGGCGGAGGCATCCGTCTTGATGCCATTTTGGTAAGAACCGCTGCCTGCCGCCTTGACGTCCGCGCCGCCCGGCAGTTTTCCGCCAACCTCGAATTTGCCGGAGCCGAACTGTCCAGCCTGCACGTTGGTGGAACCTTGCGCACTCAGGCCGGCCGGGCCGACCTTGCCGGTTGCCTGGCCGGTGCCTTTGATGTCGCTGGAGCTTTCGCCGGAAGAGCTGCCCTGGAAATTGCTGGCGAGTGCGGCCAAAACCGCAGGCGAGGTGGGACTGAAGCCAAAGACGCGGGCCAGGTTCTCTTTTTTCTCCTGCACGTTGGCCGGCACGCCTGGCTGGGTGGCCTCTCGCGATAGGGAGGTAACGTCCGTTGGTGCAGGCGCCGGGCTCGGGGGCGCAGCAGCGGGCGGCGCGGGAGGAGCAGGGGGCGCTGCCGGCAGTGGCTGAGGAGATTCCGGGGGAGACATTGCGCCAATCATAGCCATCGTTTGAACCCTCTTTCCTACGTTCTGTGGCTCTAGAGTAGCGCTCTCGCAAGCATTGCCTCCGTGAACGAGATGAACAAGTTGAGATCTTTCTGTTAGCATTTTGTTGCCGTTGGGCAAAAGGAGTCAGATGACGGAAGAGAGACTGCAGCGGGCTCAGGGTTGGGCGGAGCATTTGATCGAGCAGGGCGACCCCGAACCGCTGGACCAGGCAGTGGACTTCTGGGCCGAGGTGCTCGAGGGTTATGGCCAGCCAGAGTTACTGGCCCTGCTAGACCGGCTATACGTCGAAATGCTCAACGCCCGGCGCAAAGGCGAAGCGCACCACTTTTCGGCTGAGCTGGCGCTGGGCCTGATGGATTGGGCAGTAGAGCACAACCATTCGGCCGTTTTTCAGGCGGCCGAAGAGTATCTCGAAGCCCAGTTCGTGGCCCAGAGCGGCCACTAGCCAGGCCTTGGTTCCCAAGCCTGGAACAGCCCTACCAGGGATTGGGAGGCCCGCCAAACCTGAGCGATGCCCTCCTCCAAACTCTCAAAGTCGAGGCGATGGGAATGCTCTTCCAGCAGATCCAGGCCCTGGTCCCAATCTTGCAAAGCTTGCTCGAGTTGCTCCCGAGACTGGTCCAGGAAGACCTGGGCGGCCTCCCCCTCGCTCCCCGAGCCTTCGACGATGGAGAGCTGGCGCAAATGTTGGCGAGACGACTCCAAGGCGGCGCGGGCAACCTCGATCTGCTGACGAAAGACGTCGGCCTCAATGAGACCGTCATAAAAGGCCCCGCAGCATTCCAGCAAAACCACCGCCTGAGCAGCCGCCGGAAGTTCGGCGGTCTCTTCTTGCAGCAAAAAACCCTGCCCCAGGGTATCCAAAGAAAATCGCGGCAGCTGTGCCTGACACCCCTGACAGACTCGAGCCGTAAGCTCATTCAGATGACCACATCGCGGACAGGCTGTTTGATCCCGGGCCGCTTCAAAATCGGCAAAGACACGGTAGCTTGCGTGGAGACGATGAGCAGCCGCTTCCAAGCGGGCCAGACAGGACGACACTTCAGCGCCATTCCAGGATTCCAGTTGAGCCCCCAGGTCTTCCACCGCGTTGTAAACCAGCGCAAAGGCCAGCCGAGTCTTGGGGAGTTCCTCCTGCACCAGGGCGGAGTCGGCGGGCGCAGCGGCTACCCGCTCAAAATCGCCCTCCAAACTTTCGAACGCTTGCGAAAACGAATCCAGTGCCACCGCCAGACTCTCCTGCGCCAGCTGCCCGAGCAGCACGCGGCGTGCCACCTGCACCACCAGATTCACCATCGGCATGGCCGTGGGCCCCTGCAGAAAAGTGTCCTGATAGAGTTGCTCGTCGGCCCGGTGCATACTCTGCATGGCCTCTTCTACTCGGGCGATCTGCTGTTCCGGCTCGGGGGAACCGGAACGCAGAGCGGCCAGAGCTTCGCGCACGCTGCCGAGGGCAGTTTTCTTCAAGCTCCAACCGGGCAGTCCGTCGAACTCGGCAGCTGTCAGTTCTTGCATGGCCTGGGCAAAAAACTCCTCGGAAGCGCTCAACAAGCCATCCGCCTGCTCGACAGAGAGGTCCTCCAAATTGCGCAGCAAGTTGACCAGCGGAAAAGGCGAAGGCCCCCAGTGCAGCCGGGCTTGATGGAACTGCTCCAAAGCAGCCCTCAAGGGCACGGGATCGCGAGACTGCCATGCCTGATCCAGCTCCAGCATCAGCTCGCGGTGGGCTTCTTCGAAGTCCTCCCCCAGTTGTTCCCGGAAAGTGCAAGCCTCGTTCCAAAGGGCCAGATCGTTCATTGGCTCACCAGCTGGCGAACTTCGGGACCGGGTTCCCGATCCAGATGCCTGGCCAGGGCCGCTTTGTGGCGCTCGTAGCAGCGCTGCAGAGTGGCCCGATCTCCCCGCCCCAGGTGGAAGCGCAGCAAATTCAGGGTGGACTGCTCGCAGCAGGGATCGATTTCCAGCAGTCGGTTGGCCGCGGATGCCAGTTCCTGTGGGCGCTCCTGAGCCAGATAGTAGCGCTGCAGCTCCAGGCCGGCCTCGATAATTCGGCTTTCCGTCTCGCGTCGGATCTCACCAGCCCAGTCCAGATAGCAGTCCTCCAAAAAGGGGCCCTGGTAAAGGGCCATGGCTTGTTGGAGAGAGGCCTCCAGCGAATCCCCCTGGCCCTCCCGTCGCGCCTGCTCGGCCCTGCGCAAACAAGATTGAAGCTCGGTGTAGTCGTGACGCTTCAGGAAGCCCGAACTCAGCTCCAGGCTGCTGGAGGATCGCAGAATGGCCGTCTGTTGGGAGCGCTCGCGCAGAGCCTTGCGCAGCACCGAAAGGGTGAAGCCCAGGTTGTTGCGCGCCTTCTCTGGCTCCATGTCCGGCCAGAGCAGCTCAAGCAAGCTCTCGGTGGGGACCGGTTGCCCCCAGGCCTGGGCCAGTCGAGCCAGCAGCCAGCGAGCATTGCGACTGCCCCACTCGGAAATGCAATGGCCCTCCACCTCAACCCCAAAGACCCCCATCGATCGTACCGACAGCCCGCCCGAAACAGTCGAGGGTTCGGGGGCGTGGTGCACTTTCAAGAGAACCTCGCCGATTTCCAGAAAGTCGCCGTGCTTGAGGTCTACGGTAGCGCCCGCCTCCAGCTCGCAACCGTCCACGAAGACCGGGTTGCCAAATTCGGCCAGGACTCGCAGGCCTTGCTCATCCAGCAAAACGGTGGCGTGTTCCCGCGACACAGTCGGGTGGTTCAATTCGATCTGATTGACCCTTTTGCCGGAGCGTCCCAGCAGGACCCGGCCGGGCGTTAGGGGCCACAGTTCTCCCGCGTAGGGGGGCGTGTAACACTGCAAAAAACTGGCCGGTCGCTGGCGGTCCCACAACAAGATTCGATGACCGGAAAATTCCAGCGCAGTCCCCACCGGCCAATCCCCCTGCTGACAAGTTTGGCCCAGATGAGCAACAAATGCCCGGGCATCTAGAAGTCGGTAAGTGACCCGACCGCCTTCCAGGCGAAGCTCCAATTCCACAGGGTGCTCCAGGCGAAGAGGACTGCGCTGGATGGGATAGGTTTGCGCCTCGCCGGACGAAAAGCGAACGCGCAATTCCAGGGAGGTTTGCAGAAAATCACCGCCCGGACGCGGCGGGATCGGACAGGTGTCGTCTTCAAGACGGGCCATCGTCTCGGCTTCGGTAGGTCAGGTCGGGTTCCTCGATTCTAACAATTCTCTAAAGGGCTCCGGCTACCCTGAGTTCACAGAACGAAAGGGGATTGAACCGTGGGATTGTTTGGAGCTATTGGGAAAGTCTTTAAGCCCATCGCCAAGGTGGCCAGCAAGGTGGTCAACTTCGTACCCAACCTGCTGGGAAAAATCCCGGTAGTCGGTGGAGCCCTGAAATTCGTCAGTTCCCTGGCGCTGGGAGGACTGGTCCCCGGCCTGGGTTGGACCGGGATGCTGGGCAAAATGGGTGGCCTGGGCGCCAGGCTCAGCAAAACGCTGACGCATCTGCCGGGCGCGGGCAAACTCAAAAGTCTGGCAAGTTGGGGACGAGAACATTTTCAGGCGGGCACCAGCCAGCTCGGCAAATTGCCGGTCGGCACTCGCCAGGCCCAGCTCAGCCCTTACCAACAGCTGGCCTCACAACTGCTGCAAAGTACCCACCAGGGCAGAGCCGAACGCGCACTCATGGCCCAAAACTATCTCGCTCCCGTGCTTTGGAATTCCCTGGGCGGCCGGTGAGCGATGAGAAGCCGTCTCCGTCCTGATCTGGATCATACGACAAGCGACGGCCCTGGTGTCTAATGGAAACAGCCCCGCCCGGGGCAGAACCATCGCAGACGGAGGCCAATATGATGCACTCGCAATCCAAATACAGGTTCACGGGTCCTGAGGAGCTAGCATGAAAAGACTTCTCATCCTGATGTTAGCCCTCTTCGCTTTTACCGTGATCGCACCGGCGGAAGAAGTCAAAAGCGAACTCGCCGAAACGATGTCCCAGATCAAGTCCTCCATTGAGGAACTGAAGCAGAACGTCAAACAAGATGATGTCCGCGAGTCCAACCTGGCTCAGGTGGAGCGACTGATCACCGCTGCCGAGAAAGCCTCGCAGCTAGATCCCACGGCCGCTCGAGGCCTGGACGAGGCGGCCCGCGAAAAATTTCTGGATCGTTACCGGGCGGCCATGAAAGCCCTGGTGTCTGACGCTCAAACCCTGCGCGAGATGATTGAGGACGGCGCCGAGCCGGACGCCCGCTACCAGCAAATGATGAAAATCTACCAACACCAGCAGTCGGGCCACGAGAGGTTCCAAGAAGAGAAACCGCAGTGAACTGGACCCAGGTAGCGCCTTTCTATGGGGCCAGGTTGCCCTCATCTTTGAAGCTCGACAAAACGTAGCGCCGATTGAGTTGCTGGGGTTCGCGGGCCGGCTTTTCGAAGAGGTGAGTCAGTTCGGCCAACTCCTCTTGGGAGACGCTCAAGGGCTTGTTCATGATCACCCAGCTCACGTTTGAGTCGTAGGGGGCCGTGGTCAGGGAGCCTTCATAGCGGTAATACTGCTCCGGGTCATCGGGCAAGAACATCTTCGGGTCGAACTGAATGGGTTGTCCACTCTCAGAAGCCAGGTCCACGTCTTTGAGAAACTTGCACAGCGGGTCGGGCTGTTGCTCGCGGGGAGCGTCGCCGTCGATGAGCACTCCGACGACCGCCAACTGCCCGTTTTCCGGGTTCTTATGAACCAGATGCAGCTCCATGTCGTGCTGCTTGCCGTGGACCCAGTGTTCGCCGGGGCTGTGAAAATGGAAACTCTGCAGCTGGAAATTCTTGCGATCCAGCTGAATCTGGTGATCGGCGGCCTGCTCAACCACGTCGATTCCCAGGCCGTGCGAATCCTTGTGGGCATGACCTTCCAGGCTTGAGGACCAGTCGATGTCCAGCTTGCGATCGCCGAAATCAGCATAGATCGGGTCCTGGATGGCAATCGGCGACTGCTGAGGCAGGGAAGGGATGGGGGGCGGAGCATTTTGAATCTTCACCTCTTCAGCATAGCCCCGGCAACCGCAGCAGAAGTGGACAAAATGTTACAGGTTTCGCACCCACGAGTTCCGCAGCGCTAGAAGTGTGATTTAACGGCAGCGACCGCCGCGATTGAAGCCCCCACCGTAGAACCCGCCACGATAAAAGGCCGGGTAGCCGAAGCCCAGGCCAGAGCCGAAGCCAGGGTAGCCCCAACCCCACGGGCTGCCCCAGTAGTTGCCAAAGCCCAGGCCCAGGCTGACGCTGGGACGGCTGCTGTAGTATTCACGACGGTTTGAGCGGGCCACGCGTCCTTGCTCGCGGTCCTGCGCAACCTCCTGTTCGAATTCTTTGATCTGGGCGACCATCTGCTCGCCGATCTTGCGACCTTCGTCGTCAAGATTGGCGACCGAGAGGGTCATCCTGACGCGGTTGCCAGCCACTTGCAACTCGGTCACCTGGGCGCGAGTGCCTGCTAGCTCGGCGTCGTCGGGTTGCAGGGCGCTCTGCGCGGCCGTAGAGGCAGCTACCAGGCGGTTCATATCGTCGTAGGCCATCTGCTGGCCCCAGCTGAGCTGGGTGCCTTGGGCGGGCGCCATGCGCTGGTGCAGCAGCCTGGCCTGCTCTTCGATGGCTCGGGCCTTATCGGCCAGGGGGTGGGAAAACGCGGCCAGAGGGCTGCACAATAGAACGGAAGCAACTACAGAGAAAGCAATCCTTTTCATAGCTTGCATTCTAACAGACCGAAGCGTAGAAAACCATACCGTAGCTTAGTTTGAACGTATTCTTCAAGAGTCCTCAGGCGATTCCGCTGGCAGCGACCTCGGTCATAAGGATTTCTGGAAAACCTCGCTACAGTGGTAGTTCAGTAGCTCGCGCAAGTAGACCAGCTCTTCGGCGGGCAGGTGGCGGCCGATCAGAAACCCCCGGCGGTCGCTGCGAGCGCACAGCACCGCCTGCACGCCCGCCTGTCCCAAGGTATGCCCCCGCCCTTTCATGGGTTCGATCTCGATCTCTTCGATGTGCTTCCAGGGCAAGGTTTGCCAGAGGCCCCACTGGCGGCGAAAGTGTAGACCTCGGGCACTTGTCGCCACTTGCTCGGCTTGAAAGCTCCGGCTCGCCTTCCAGCCGGCCCAGCAGGCCAGCAATGTGCCGACAAATTCAAAGAGGAATCCCTTGCGAATGTCGAGCCAGCCCCAAGCGAACAGGGTCAGTCCGCCAATGAGCAGCAGTGAATGAAGCCAGGGAAAGGGAAGCTTGCCGTTGGGAATGTTCACCTTCAAACCCTGGTCGCTATTCTCCCGATAGCTCGCGCGAAGTTCGGCCGGCGGCTGGGGAATGGCGAAACCGGGGCCGATTGAAGAGGCTTGACCGACAACCTGGTTGCTCAGGGGAGAGTCCAGCTCATCCCATGGGCGCAGCTTGGGTGGGTCGCAAGTCAAATCTTCGAAGGGTAGCTGGAGAAATTTGGCCACCCGCTCCCCCAAACCACGGGCCGGGAAAAATCCTCTCAGCGCAACCAGGCGGAGCTCGCCCAGATACAGCTCAAAATCCTCACCCACCAGATTGCCGTTTTTGCCGCGATAGACGGTGTAACGGGGTTTTAGACTGACTTTTTCTACCGGGGGCAAGGCCTGTGGTCGTTGCGAGAACCGCCAAAAAAGACTTTGCCAACGCACCAGGCGTTCTCGCTCCAGATCCCAACCGGTCCGATAGAACAATCCCAGGCCGGCCAGGCCCAGGGCCACCTCCGGAAGGTGCAACCCGCGCAGAGAGGGACGGGTGAAGGTAAACATTGCCAGCATCAAGGGAAGGGCGGCTGCCAGGCATCCCTCCATGATTCCGTCGTTGTGGCGTATCACCCCGTCAGCTACTGCCTGGCTTGCCAAACCACCTTTGAACAAGGACTCCCGGAGCAACTGCGCAACCTGTTCCCCGGTGAGCGACGCCCCCGCACTCAAAGAGATTTTTAACGCCGCACGCATCCGGCATATCGCTCAGGAAGCCCGAGCCGTCTGCCCGGCTTTTGACCAGAAACGTTTCCTCCAGTCCATGCTGACCGACCTGGACAACCTGTCCTTGATGGCCCGCCTGCACAAGGTAGCCGAGCATCTACGCTTTTCCTTGCCCGGCGGCTACCTGGAGAATCTGGATACACTCAAGTTGCTGGCGCCCCGGCTGAACAAGGGATTTGTAACCCTGATTCTGCCAGAATATGTGGCCATCTACGGTGGCGAACACTTTGACGCTTCCCTGCAAGCCCTGAAGTTCTTCACTCCCTTTGGGACCTCCGAATTTGCCGTTCGCCACTTTTTAAAACAAGATCTGGAGCGCACCCTCAAAACCATGCAAGAATGGTCGCGGGACTCTAACGAACACGTGCGCCGTCTGGCCAGCGAAGGAAGCCGCCCCCGACTGCCCTGGTCCTTCAACCTGCGGCCGCTGATGCTCGACCCCGAACCAGTTGGGCCAATCCTGGACAACCTGCGCTCCGATCCCAGCCTCTACGTGCGCAAGTCGGTGGCCAACCATCTCAACGATATCACCAAAGACAACCCCGCCTGGACTCTGGACCGCCTGCGCCAGTGGGAATTGGCCCACAAGCACACCGCCTGGATTGCCAAACAGGCTTTACGCACCCTGGTGAAAAGGGGCGACCCGCGTGCCCTTGATTTACTGGGAGCTACCCGGGGCGCACAGGTGTCGCTGCAAAACCTGCAGGTTCTTCCGGCCAAAATTCAGCTCGGCGAGAAAATCGCGCTGTCTTTTGAGCTTTGCTCCCTGGCCACAACCCAACAGCATTTGGTGGTGGACTACAACATCCACTACCTCAAAAAATCCGGCACACCCTCAGCCAAAGTTTTTAAGCTCAAGACGGTCGACCTGCCCCCTGAGACCAGCCTTACCTTCCGTCGCAGTCAGCAGATCAAAGACTTCACCACCCGGGTTCACTATCCCGGGCGTCACCAAATCGAGATTCTGGTCAATGGCCAGGTGCTCGGCCAGACTGGTTTTGAACTCACCAAAAGTGAACTTCATTCTTGAGGGAGCCGGCGACTTGATTCCGACAGGGGTTTCCAGCCTCCGAACTTGCGCAGAAACCATTCGAAAAAGTGTATATGACGGTGAGGCGCAGTGCGCTCCAGCAGATGAAAGAGCATCGCGTCAGGCCCGATGATCAATCGGTTCTGCCGCGATTCCGTGACTTTCACGATCATCTCTCCGGCGCGATCCGCGGGAAACGCCAAGAGTTTCTGAGCCCACTTCAGCCGCTCTTCCCGTAGTTCCGGGCCCACGTGAGCGGGTGAACGGGCGTTTTCGGCGATCTTGGTGGCCACACCGCCAGGATGAACCACCGTTACTCCTACCCGGGTGCCCAGGAGTTCTTGCCGGAGCGACTGGCTGAACCCGCGCACTGCGAATTTGCTCGCGCTATAGGCGCAGTGTTCCGCGGGACTTATCAAACCGAAGAGGCTTGAAATGTTGATAATGCGGGCTTCAGGACGACTCCGTAGATGGGGCAAGAAGGCGCGCGTCATTCGAACCACTCCGAAGAAATTGATCTCAAAAAGCCAGTCGAAGTCCTCTTCCGAAATCTGCTCAAAGGACCGTCGAGCGCAACCCCCGCGTTGTTATAGAGCAGATCCACAGGGCCGAGGCGTTCTGGAAATTGAGCGACAGCTGCTCGGTCCGTCACATCGAGGCGATGCACGCTGACCTGGACAGGTTGCAGCAATTTAACAGTCCGCCTCCTTTTGCTGAGCCCCGCTTGCTTCCCTACCGAAACTTCCACAAGGCTGCAGCGACTCACTGCGAACTTGCCCGATGCGAAGGAGTCCGGTTGTCGGAATGTTTACACTTCCTAGCATTTCTGCAGCAAACTGGAAACATCAATCCAGAAAAACGATCGCCTGAATTGGCTATAAAAGCCTTACAGACCGCGGTGAACCGCGGCGACGTTTGGAGGGCTTGCACAATGATTTCGTCTTCTTCCTTGAACAATTTCGATTACCCCACTTATGATTTCTCCTCGAACTCCGGTGTAGCGCCCACGCAGCCTGGTCCTGGCGCCGATCAAACCGACTCCGATAACGGTGGGACCTCCCCTATCTCCAGTCCCACCGATAGCTACGTAGGAAACAGCGACGGACCAGACGGAGGTCTTGACGAAAGCTACACCTCGGCCCTGGCGGCTAACTTTGGGGGAGACGAAGCGTCCGCTGATGAAGCCGCTCCCCCAGATGCAGCCGCTCCCCCTGCGCCAGCGGCTGAAGCTCCGGCTCCCCCAGCACCCGCTCCAGCGCCGCCCGCACAGCAACCGGGTCTGTTGGGGTTCGCCAATGGAGTTGTTGGCCAGGTTCTGGGTTTGGGGGGTCAAGTTCTTGGGGCAGTTCCCCCTGCTGGACTTGCAGCCCTCAATGCGGCCGTAGTCGCCCCTGGACAGGCCGTCGAGCAAGCCCGCCAAACCTTCATGCCGGACCCGGTCGGTGAGGCCAGCCTGGCCACCAGTCGAGGTCTTACCGACCAGGAGCTGAAGGACAAGGCCAAAACACCCGAAGGCAAGGCGGAACTCGACCGGCTGACCCGAGGAATGAACGACAAGACTCCCAGTCTGGCCTTCCGCGAGGCCGAGAAAACGCAAGAAAAGACCGACCAAATTGCTCGGCTGGGCAAGGTGACCGACCCTGGCCACGCCAACGTTCTCGATGGTGCCTTGCCTCCCGGGTTCGAGAAAGCTCTGGCGGATAAGGGGCTGAGCCTGCAGAAAATGGGCGACGGCACCGGACGAGTGCGCATGGATAATTACAGCGTGACCGTCGATAAGATGCCCCCCGGCATGACCCCAGAGCAGTTTCTGGAAAAGCTGGCCACCAACCCCAACGCCGCAATTCCTAACAAGGGCTTTAAAGATTATGCCGATTTCTCGCGACGCGGGGACGACAAGGACCGGCCCTCCCAGGTCGGAGACGTTTTCGATATTCAAATGGGACCGTTGGAAGGTGGTCCGGTGGCGATTCGCGACAAACAATCCGACCGGTTCACCGTTTCCACCGTGACCGACGAGAAAGCGGGCAACACCCATCCCATCAACGGCAATCGCGAGTTCGGGTTCACCAA
>JALHOV010000046.1 GCA_022842865.1 Vulcanimicrobiota bacterium
CTTCCAACCTGCTCTTGGACGAGGACACCGGGCGCATCGCCCTGATCGACTTTGGCATCTCGGCCGCCAGCAATCCTGGCGAGGGCCTGTGGATTGGCACCCCAGGTTACGCCCCCCCCGAACAACAGTGGGGCAAGCCCGAGCCGAAGTCGGACCTCTATGCCCTGGGCGCCACCATGCACTACCTGATCTCCGGTATCAAACCGAACAACGACTTTGAGTTTGAGGACCTGAAGGTGGACGCGCAACTCAACAAGGCCATCAAGTCGGCGCTGATGAGTTGGCCCGACGAGCGAGTGGCCAGCGCGCAGGCCATGGCGGAAGTGCTGCGCAATCTTAAGAACATCCAGGTGGATATGCCCGCCTTGGATGATCAAGACTTCGACGGGGCGGTCGAAGCCTACAAAAACGAGGTCCTCGATCCTTCCCTCAAGGAGCTGATTTCGCGCTACGGCAATGAGTGCCACACCCGCTTCCTGCCCCACAATCTCGACTACCTGCAGTTTGTGCTGGCCAGCCCCACCCCGTTCGAACTTCAGATAACCAAAGACGAAAACCGCAGCGTGGTGGCTTTTCGCGAAAAACAGGGCATTCTCGACGCACGCCTGCTCGGCGAAGTCGACCCCCAGTCCAGCGATCGTGCCGAGAAAACCCAGGAAATCCTGACTCAGTATGTGCAAGACTACGAGGAGTCCAAAGGCTGGGGAGTGGCGTTTTGAAGATTTTTCAGCTTCGTAAGTAGGGCATGGGCGGTGGACATCCAAAATTGGAAGGTCCGCCGTCAAGACACGGTTCAGGAGGCAGGATGTTAGATAAACTTAGTGGTCTACTGGAGCGCAAGGCGTTCCTGGCCAAAGTAGATGAAGAACTGAAGCGCGCGGTGCGCTATCGCCGACCTTTTGGTTTTCTCATGATTGACCTGGCGCACAACCACTTCAGCCAGGACCGCGACGTGCGCTGGTCCATGGGTTACAGCCTGCTCAAACAACTGGCGGCCGTTCTAAAGTCGGGCCTGCGCGACGTAGACGTGCTGGGCCGCTTTGACGGAGAAGTCTTTGGCGCCGCCCTGCCCGAGACCGACGTGGCCGGTGCCGCCATTGCTGCCGAAAGAGTGCGCAAGACGGTCGCCGACCACTGGTTCATGGGGACGACCCAAGAAGACCGGGTCCGCGTGGCCGTCAATGTCGGCTTCGTAACTTTCCCGGAGCACGGGGACACTCTCCCGGTTCTGATCGAAGCCGCCAAGGGCGCCCTCGAAAAGGCCAAAACGGAGGGCGGCAACAAGGTGATCGAAGGTCAGCAAGTCATGGTGGAAGAGGTTGAGGCCGAGGAAGCCCCTCAGGAATAGCCCGGTGTTAACAAGTGTCGCGTTGACAATAACTTAGAGCGCGTGCTATGTTCCCGGGCAAATGGGAGTCGGCCGACCCCCTTCTTGAGCCTTCGGAAGTTTGCGAAGCAAACGCCGGAGTTTGGTCTCAGCCAAACTCCATATGAGAGGAATTTATGCACGCCACAGTTAGTTTGGTAGCGTTCACGCTCGGATGCCTGGGCACACTGGGCATCACGCCCCTGGTTAAACGCATCGCCACCGCAGCCGGCGCTATCGACCGGCCCAACGCCCGCAAGGTGCACAAAGTTCCTACCCCTCTCTGGGGCGGACTTGGCGTATTCCTCTCTCTGTCCGTGGCCATCCTGGCCACCCTGAAGATTTTTTCGGCCGACATCGCGATGACGGCCAGCAACTGGTCCAATCTCACGGGAATGCTGCTCGGCAGCCTGATGATCGTGCTCACTGGCATGTGGGACGACCGCTACAACATGAAGGCCAAATACAAGCTGGTCTGCCAGATTGCCACCGCCCTGGTGATGTGCAAATTCGGCATTCGCATCGGATTCGTAACTGGCATGGGCAGCGAGTATCTCTTCTTCTCCGAGTGGCAAGAATGGGTGCTGACCGTCTTCTGGGTGGTGGGCATCACCAACGCCATCAACCTGCTGGACGGCCTGGACGGCCTGGTGGCCGGCGTGGCGCTGGGCAGTTCACTGGTCTTTGGCTTTGTTTCCGCCCTGCAGGGCCAGTGGATGGTCATGCTGGTCATGGCGGCCATCGCTGGCTGCTGCCTGGGCTTCCTGCGCTACAACTTCAATCCCGCCACTATCTTTATGGGCGACACCGGCAGCCTGCTGCTGGGGCTGAACTTCGCCGGTTGGTCCATCGTGGGCGCCATCAAAGTCACCCTCTCATTGACCCTGGTCATCCCCATCCTGATTATGGCGGTGCCGATTTTCGACACCGCTTTCGCCATCGTGCGACGCGGCCTGGCCCGTCGCCCCATCTTTAGTCCCGACAAAGAGCATCTCCACCACCGCCTGCTCGGCCTGGGAATGACCCAGCGCCAGGCCGTGGTTCTGATTTACGGCATCAACATGGCTTTCGGCCTGGCTGGTCTCGCGCTCGCTTACGTCGTCCACTAAGATGTCTCCAATCCGGGTGATGAGTGTTTTCGGGACCCGCCCGGAAGCCATCAAGATGGCTCCGGTCCTACTGGCCCTCGAGAAAGACGCGCACTTCACTCCCATCCACGTGGCCACGGGCCAGCACCGCGAAATGCTCGACCAGGTCCTCAGCCTCTTTCAAATCAAGCCGCACGTCGACCTGAACATCATGGAGCCCAACCAGACCCTCTATGGAATCACCCGTAAGGCCCTGGAGGGGCTGGAGATGGCAATCGTCCAGCAGAAACCCGACTTAATCTTGGTGCAAGGAGACACCACCACCGCCTTTGTGGCCGGCCTGGCCGGCTTCTATGCCAAGGTGCCGGTGGGACACGTGGAAGCGGGACTCAGAACTCACAACGTCTACGACCCTTTCCCCGAAGAAATGAATCGACGCCTGCTCAGCCAGTTGACCGATCTACACTTCGCCCCCACGGACAGTTCCTGCGAGAACCTGCTAAGAGAAGGCTTCGCCAAAGAGAAAATCGTGATCACCGGCAACACCGTGACCGATGCGCTGCTAAGCATTGCGGCTGGCCTGCCCGAGGGACTACCGCCCGAACTTCCGCAAATCAGCCCGGAAAAACACATGATTTTGGTAGAAACCCACCGGCGCGAAAATCTCGGGCCACCAATGCAGGAAATCTGTATGGCCCTCAGAACGCTTGTGAACGATTTCACAAACTGTGAGATCGTCTTTAGCGTGCACAAGAACCCAAAGGTTCGTGAAGTCGTGTTCCCGGCGCTCCAAGGGGTGGAGCGCGTTCACCTGATCGAGCCGGTGGATTATCCCACTCTCATTCGGTTGATGCGCACCAGTACCTTGATTCTCACCGACTCCGGTGGAATTCAAGAGGAAGCGCCCTCGCTGGGCAAACCGGTACTGGTGCTGCGCAAAACCACCGAGCGACCCGAGGGCGTGCACGCCGGGGTGGCCAAGTTGGTGGGTACTGACCAGGGCGTCATTGTGTCAGAAGCTTCCCGCCTCCTGTCTGACTCGCAGGCCTACACAGCCATGAGCCAGGTGGCCAGCCCTTACGGTGACGGCCGGGCGGCTGAACGTATTTTGGCCGCCATCCGTCATCGTTTTGGAATCGACGCCGACCGGCCACGGGATTTCTCCCCTGGTTCGGTCGCCAGCCAATGAGCGAGCCCGACGAGTTAGAGGACCTGCAAGAGCAGATTCAACGCCTCAAAGGCCCGCCCGAAAAGAAATCCGAGATGGGCGGACAGATGGCCGGAATGGGCCTGGTCTTCTCTCTTGGCTTCACAGTACTCGGCGCACTGATGGCCGGCGATCATTTTGGACGCTATCTCAGTCAAAAAGCAGGGAATCCGCAATACGCTATGGTAGGGTGGGGCCTCGGTCTGGGGCTTGCCCTGGTGGGAGCATATGTTATGCTCCGTCCTTACCTGAAACAGCAATGATTTCAGCGGGACTGGCGCTCGGGTCCTTGGTGGCCGGTCTGCACTGGTGGATGTTCGCTGCGCAACGAAAGTCGCTCGGCGGGTCCTTCACCACTCGGTATGTCCTCTGGACTTTCGCCGGGCGCTGGGGACTGACCATCGCCCTCGCCGTCCTCTGCTTGCAGGGACTGCGAATCAAATACGGAGATTTTATGGCCGGTTTTCTGGTCACCTCCTTCGCGGTTCGTGCAATCCGATTGTTGCGGACCAACTCATAGTAGGAGTCCTGAATGTTAGGAAGTTTCATACTCGCGAACGCAGCTGGCGGACAAGCCGGCGGAGTGGGCTGGCACGAACTGTCACTGCTCTGGTCTTCAGCCATTGTCATCGGCATCGTTGTAGGCACGGCCATCGTGGCGCGTGGACAAGCTGGACTGGTTCCCAAGGGGACGGCCGCCGTCTACGAGCACATCTTCGATTGGTTGGAGAGTCTGGCCGTCGGAATGATGGGCACGACGGGCCGCCGCTTTGTGCCCCTGGCCTGCAGCTTCTTCCTCTACATTCTGATGTGCAGCTGGTTGGGACTGCTGCCCTGGCCGGTTTTTCACGAGAACCACGCCGAGCTAGCGCTCTTCGACAACCCGGCCTCGTCGATCAGCACCACCCTGGCTCTGGCCCTGATCGCTGTGCTCTCCTTCAACCTGATTGGTCTGCGCCACGCGGTGGCGCCGCCGGTGGAAGCCGGGCATCATCACCATCATCACGGAGATGACCACGACCACAGTCACGAACCCGGCCATGATCACGGGCACGACCATGGGCACCATCACGGACCCAGCGGCTTTAGCGGGCTCGCGCACTGGTTCGCCAAATTCATCGACCCGGTGCCGGCCATCTACCGCGATCTGGGCGGCCCGCTCAAAGCGCTGGCCATCCCCATGTTCTTCCTGTTCCTGCTGATCAACCTCCTGGAACGCGTCATCCCGCTCGTCTCGCTTTCTCTGCGTCTTTTCGGCAATATGTCCGCCAAGCACACGGTCAAAGTGAGCCTGCTCACGATTCTTGAGCAACTCCTCCACGACGGCGGTTTCTTCAACTGGTTCCTGGCGCTGATCATCTTCGGTTCAACCTGCTTTGTGGCTCTCTTGGGCGCACTGGCCGGCTTCTTGCAAGCCATGATTTTTACGGTCCTGTTTCTGAGTTACATCGCTCACGCGGTGCACACAGATCACTAATCAAACCAACAAAACAAACTCTGGAGGTATATTCAAATGAATTTCACTACGCTCGCAGGCGGTTTAGCCATCGGTCTGGGCATGATGGGCCCTGGCATCGGTCTGGGCATCGGCGTCGGTAAAGCCGTCGAAGCCATCGGCCGCAACCCCGAAGCCCAGCCCAAAATCCAGACCACCATGCTGGTGGGTCTGGCCTTCATCGAGTTCCTCGGCCTGCTCGTCTTCGTAGTCGGCAACGGTCTGGCCGGCAAAGCCTAAGTCCCTCCGGGCCAAACAAGCCCCCACTTTCTGAGGTATAGAGCATGGAAGCAATCGTAAATTTCCTCGAGAGCCTGCACTTTTCACCCATCGTGTTTGGCGCTCAAATTCTACTCTTCTTGGTCTTTCATATGTCCATGAAGACGTTGATCTATGATCCCATCGTGAACGCTCGCAATCAGCGCGAAGGTCGGATCGTCGGTCATCTTGCCAAGGCGGAGGCCGCCGCGGCCAACGCCAAGGCCTTGAAGTTGCGCTATGAAGAGGAAATCAAGGCGCAGCGACTGGTTCTTGCTCACGAACTCAAGGAGGCCACCGAAAAGGCCGAAAAGCTCGCTGCCGATCGAATGCAGCAGGCGCGCGACGAAGCCGGTAAGATTACTGAGGACGCCAACGCCAGGCTGAATGACGAAGAAAGTCAGCTCAAAGCAAGTATGGATCAGGAAGCGAACAAACTGGCTCTGGCCGTGGCCAAGCAAGTCGTTCGCAACAGTCTGTCGGAAGACGCTCAGGGCCGGGTCCTGGCGCAGTTGAAGGGGTAAGCCATGGAGTTTGATGCCTTTGGCTTTTTCATCTCGATTCTCAACTTTGGCGTAATGTTCGCCCTCTTCTACCACGTGGTGATTACCCCGATGGAAGAAGCAGTGGTCGTTCGCCGCAAGAAAGTGACCAGCCGCCTGGATGAAATCCGGGCCACGTTGGCCGCCGCCGAAAAGCTCGAGAGCGAGACGAAAAGTCAGTTTGCCAAACTAGAAGCCGAAAAGGAAGAGATGCGTCAGGCCGCCGACCGAGAAATCGCTCGCGTGCAAGAGCACCTCACCACCAACACGGAACGGGACGCCCAGCATCTGGTGGCCAAGACCCAACGCGAGCTGGACAAGAATCGCCTGGAAACCCTGGCGGCTCTCAACCAGCAGTTGACCGACCGCGCCATGGACAAGGTCGAGACCTTGATCAGCAAGGCCTTTGATAAGCAGGCTCAGCAAGCCAGCGCCACCCAGGTGCTGGGGAAGGTGGGGACCAGGTGATTAACGCACTCGGCGTCCGCTACGCACAGGCCCTCTTTGATATGGCCAAAGCCAAGAATCAGCTCGACGCGCAGTTGGGCGAGCTGGTCAAGGTCCAGGTCATCTTCCGCGACCATCCCGCCCTGGTTCGCGCCCTGCAATCTCCGACCGTTCCCTCGCCGGTGAAGAAGTCGATTCTTCAACAGGTGCTGAACGGGCGCGTGGATGCCACCACCCTGCACTTTTTCTACGTGCTGGTAGACAAGGGCCGCGAAGTCTATGTGGATTCGGTGATCGATTCGTATCGCGAACTGCTGCGTCAATCGCGCGACGAAGTCAAAGTGGTCGTGCAGTCGGCCGATAAGCTCGACGACGTGCTGATCAAGCAGGTCGAAACGAGCATGAAGAGCTACACCGGCAAAAAAGTGGAGCTCGAATTTGAAGTGGTCCCGGAACTGCTGGGCGGATTGGTGCTCCGCATCGGGGACCGCATCATCGACGGAAGCATCCGTCACCAACTGAACCAGATTCATGAGCGGCTCGCTAAAGCGAGTGTCGCTGCCGTAGGAGGCTAGAACAATGGCGATTCGTGCCGAAGAAATTTCCGATATTCTTGTCAAAGAAATCGAGGGCTATCAGCCCGACGTCAAGGAGCAGCCGTATGGCACGGTCATCCAGGTGGGTGATAACATCTCCACCGTTTACGGCCTGCGCTCGGTGCGCTTCGGCGAGCTGCTGAAGTTCGAGACCGGCCAATTGGGTCTGGCCATGAACCTGGAAGAAGACACCATCGGCGTCGTGGTTCTAGGCACCGACAACGACATCAAGGAAGGCCATCGCGTCGAATCAACCGGCCGCATCAGCGAAGTGCCCGTGGGCGATGCGATGCTGGGTCGGGTAGTCAACGCGCTGGGCGAACCTATCGACGGTAAGGGTCCCATCATCACCGACGCCACCCGCACCCTGGAGTTCACCGCCCCCATCGTTCCCGAGCGCCAACCGGTGCACGAGCCGATGACCACCGGCGTCAAGGCCATCGACGCGCTGGTCCCCATCGGCCGCGGTCAGCGCCAGTTGATCATCGGCGACCGCCAGACCGGCAAAACGGCCATCGCGCTGGACGCCATCATCAACCAGAAAGACACCGGCGTGCTGTGCGTCTACGTGGCTATCGGCCAGAAGACCAACACCATCTCCTCCATCGTGGAAGATCTGCGCCGCTACGACGCGTTGAACCACACGGTCATCGTGGCCGCCACGGCCAACGATCCGCCATCGATGCTCTATCTGGCCGCCTACACCGGCTGCGCCATCGCCGAGCACATGATGTATGCCGGCAAGCACGTGTTGATCATCTATGATGACCTGACCAAGCACGCCAAGGCTTACCGCGAAATCTCGCTGCTGCTACGCCGTCCTCCGGGACGTGAAGCTTACCCGGGCGACGTGTTCTTCTTGCACTCCCGCCTGCTTGAGCGCGCCGCCAAGCTGAGCGACGAAATGGGCAAAGGTTCGATGACGGCACTGCCCATCATCGAAACCCAGCTCGGCGACGTGTCCGCCTACATTCCCACCAACGTGATTTCCATCACCGACGGTCAGATTTACCTGGATACGGACCAGTTCTACCAGGGTGTTCGACCGGCCGTGGACGTCGGTCTGTCGGTCTCCCGCGTAGGCGGTGCCGCACAGATCAAAGCCATGAAGAGCGTAGCCGGCCCACTGCGTCTGGATCTGGCCCAATACCGCAACCTGGCCGCTTACACCAAGCTGTCGGCCGACGAATTGGACAAGGCCAGCCGCGACCAGCTGACTCGTGGTGAGCGCATCACCGCGGTGCTGAAGCAAAAGCAGTTCACGCCGATGCCGGTGGAAAAAGAGGTGGCCATCATTTATGCGGCCACCAAGGGTTATCTCGACGAGCTCCCGCTCAACAGCGTGGAGCGCTTCGAGGAGGGCTTCCACGCTTTCGTGGCCGAGAAGCATCCCACCATCAGCTCCACCATCAAAGAGAAAAAGGCGGTCACTCCCGAGGTCGAGGCCTCCCTCAAGGAAGCCCTGACCGCCTACGTCAAGCAGTTCAAGGCATCGCTGGCCTAGTCAGATGGCGAGTGAACGCGACTTAAAACGCCGTATCAAAGCGGTGAAAAATACGGAGCAGATCACCAAAGCCATGAAGATGGTGGCGGCGGCTCGCATCAAAAAGGCCGAGGACGTCCTCAAGGCGGCCCGGCCCTATGCCAAGCTGCTCAAGGAAGTGGTGCAGGACCTGACCGGCAGCATGGATGAGGTCGTTCACCCGTTGATGACCGTCCGTCCCGTTGCGCGCACCGCTTACCTGGTGGTCACCTCCGATAAGGGCCTGTGCGGCGCTTATAACAACAACCTGCTGAAACTGGTGTGGTCCACTTTTGGAACCGCTCCCAAAGACAGCTACAAGCTGATTTCTGTCGGAGGCAAGGGCGACAAGTTCTTCCGCCGACGCAAAATGGATATGGACAAAGCGATCATCGGCTGGGTTCCCAGCTTCGCGCTGGCCCAAGAACTGGCCAACCTGTTGACCGATTGGTTCCTGGATGGTCAGGTGGATGAAGTCAGACTTGTCTATGCTCAGTCCATCAGCGCGGTCAATCAGAAACCCACGGTGGAGCGCATCCTTCCGATGTCCAAGGAAACGGTCGGCGAGGACAAGCCCTCGGGGGGAGCCGGATTCGATTTCGAACCCTCGGCGGAAGTGGCCCTCAACATTCTGCTGCCGCGCTACCTGCAGAACATTATTTATCGCGTGCTGGCGGAGTCGCGCGTATCGGAACTGGGAGCGCGACTCAAATCGATGAGCGCTGCCACCGACAACGCCAACAAGCTGGCAGGCGAACTGACGCTGCAGTTCTACCGCATTCGTCAAGACAACATTACCAAAGAGATTCTGGAGATCGTCGGCGGCGCGGAAGCGCTCCGAGCGTCGAAATAGGAGCACAAAAAGATGGCTGAGAATGGCAAAATCGTTCAAATTCTAGGATCGGTGGTCGACGTCGAGTTTCCGGCAGGCTCTCTGCCCCAGCTCTACAACGACATCATCGTCGAGCGCGACGTCTTCCGCGGTTACGAAGAAGGCAACCTTCCCGAGCACGTCAAGTATTTGCATATGGAAGTGCAGAGCGAACTCGGCAACAACCGTGTGCGCTGTCTGGCCATGGGCTCGACCGACGGTCTGCGTCGCGGCACTCCCGTGCGCGACACGGGCGCGGCCATCTCGGTGCCGGTCGGTCGCTCCACGCTGGGCCGCATGTTCAACGTGCTGGGTGAACCCATCGACGGTGGCGGCCCCATCGAGGTCACCAAGCGCATGCCGATTCTGCGCACTGCTCCTCCCCTGGCCGAGCAAGAGCCCACCACCACGGTGCGCGAAACCGGCATCAAAGTCGTAGACCTGCTTGCCCCCTACTCTCGCGGTGGTAAGACCGGCCTCTTCGGCGGCGCCGGCGTGGGCAAGACCGTGTTGATTCAAGAGCTGATTCACAACATCGCGAAAGAGCACGGCGGTTTCTCCGTGTTCGCCGGCGTGGGTGAGCGCACTCGTGAAGGCAATGACCTCTGGCTGGAAATGAAAGAGTCGGGCGTTATCAAGAACACCGCTCTGGTCTTCGGACAGATGGATGAGCCGCCCGGAGTGCGCTTCCGCGTGGCCTTCACCGGCGTCACCCTGGCCGAATTCTTCCGTGACGAAGAAGGCCAGGACGTGTTGCTCTTCGTGGACAACATCTTCCGCTTCGTGTTGGCGGGCGCCGAAGTGTCCGCGCTGTTGGGCCGTATGCCCTCGGCCGTAGGTTACCAGCCCACCCTGTCCACCGAGATGGGCCAGCTGGAAGAGCGCATCACCTCGACCCGCAAGGGCTCGATTACTTCGGTGCAGGCCATTTACGTGCCGGCAGACGACATCACCGACCCGGCCGTAGCCACCACCTTTGCTCACCTTGACGCCACCACGGTGTTGAGCCGCTCCATCTCCGAGCAGGGAATCTACCCGGCCGTGGATCCGCTGGCCTCGACCTCGCGTCTGCTTGAACCCCGTTTCTTGGGCGACGAGCACTACGCCGTGGCCCGTCGCACCCAGGAAATCCTGCAGCGCTACAAAGATCTGCAAGACATCATCGCCATTCTGGGCGTCGAGGAACTCTCCGAAGACGACCGCATTGTGGTGGGACGTGCCCGTCGCATCCAGCGCTTCCTCTCACAGCCGTTTAACGTGGCCGAGGTATTCACCGGCCGTCCCGGCAAATACGTGAAAGTGGGCGACACCATCAAGGGCTTCAAAGAAGTGGCCTCGGGCAAGCTCGACCACCTTCCCGAACAGGCCTTCTACATGGTGGGCGGCCTCGAAGAAGTGCTTGAAGCGGCCCGCGGTATGGGCGTCGAAGTCGGAGCCGTCTAACCATGTCGGTTCTGACCGTCGAAGTGGTCACCCCGGAGGCGCTCAAGTTCACCGGACAAGCCCGTCTGGTGGAATTGCCCGGCGTGCTGGGCGTGATGGGCGTGCTGCCCAATCACGCCCCGCTGGTCAGCATGCTCAACCCCGGCGTGGTCGAGGTGCGCGGAGTGGATGGCAATCGCATCTTTGCGGTGGCCCAGGGCTTCGCCACCATCCAGAACAACAAAGTGGTGTGCCTGGTGGATGACGCGGTCGAAGCCGGCAAAGTCAACACCGCCAAGGTGACCGAGGACGTCGCTCGCCTGGAGCGGGAGCTGGCCGAGAGCAACGACGAGCGCACCCGCAATCATCTGGCCTTCCTCAAAGCCCAACTGTCCCTGAAAGGTTAGGTCTGTATCGATGGCTCGCCTGGTGGTTCACGGTGGTAATCCCCTGCATGGCAGTTTAGAAGCCAACGGGGCTAAGAATGCCGCGCTGCCCATCATGGCGGCCTGTCTGCTGGCCAAAGGCAAGGTGACGCTGCGTCGCGTGCCCAACATCAGCGATGTGTGGACCCTGACCGGAATCCTCAAAGCCATGGGCTGCAAAGTCGATTACGACGGCAACAGTCTCATGGAGCTGGATACTTCCACCTTGACCACCACCAAAGCGCCCGATCATCTGGTGCGCAAGATGAACGCGTCGTTCGACATCATGGGACCTTTGTTGGCGGCCTACGGAGAAGGGGAAGTGTCCCTGCCGGGAGGTTGTAATTTGGGATCGCGCCCGGTCGACATGCATATCGCCGGTTTCCGTAAGCTGGGCGCCGAGGTGAATAGCAAGAGCGGCTTTGTCCAGGCCAGGGCCAAAAAACTCAAGGGCGCGCGCATTCTTTTTCCTAAAGTGAGCGTGGGTGCCACCAAAAACTGTCTGATGGCCGCCACGGTGGCTACGGGCGAAACCGTCCTGGAAAATTGCGCCCGCGAACCAGAGATCATCGACCTGGCCAACTTCCTCATCGCGATGGGGGCTAAGATCGAAGGGGTGGGCCGCCAAAAGATGGTCATCACCGGGGTGAAGCAGTTGCACGGCGTTGATTATCCGGTCGTAGCGGACCGCATCGAGGTGGGCACTTATTTGATCGCCGGCGCCATCACCAACGGCGATGTCACGATTACCGGTTGCGTGCCCGAGCACATTACCAGCTTGCTGGACCTGCTTCGGGAGATGGGCCAGGAATTGACCGTCAACGAAGACTCCATCCGCATTCAGGGACGTCGCCCCATTACGCCCATTTCTGTTTCCACCGAACCCTATCCCGGCTTCCCCACCGACCTGCATCCGCAGTTAGTGGCGCTCGCAACGTTGGGTTCCGGAACCACCACCGTGACCGAAAACATTTTTAACGGCCGCTTCATGTATGCTATGGAGCTCGTTCGTTTAGGTGGCGACGTGCGTGTCAGCCATCGCGACGTGGTCATCCGGGGTGTCCAGCAACTGGAGGGCGCCCCCGTAGATGCTCCCGACATTCGTGCCGGTGGCGCTCTGGTGTGCGCCGCT
Source organism: Vulcanimicrobiota bacterium (assembly GCA_022842865.1). Taxonomy (GTDB): domain Bacteria; phylum Vulcanimicrobiota; class Xenobia; order Xenobiales; family JADMJV01; genus JADMJV01. The sequence continues at coordinate 12,372 of JALHOV010000046.1, forward strand.
CTGGCCGCCAACGGTGAAAGCACCATCAGCGGCGTCAACTTCATCGACCGCGGCTACCAGGAAATCGAGAAACGCCTCTCCTCACTGGGCGGAAAAATCACCCGCGCCGACTTCGAAGACTAGTTTTGGGGAGTATGGAGCTCAGGTCCTGGAGCCACTGTCCCGGAGAAGGTGGCCAGAAGGCTATCTAAGAACGCGTGCAGCAAATGCTGGCGTTGGAATTGGGCAGTAGTTGGCTGAGGGGCGGTCGCAAAGGGGAAGGCCCGACCCTTTCCGTTCCAAGCCTGGTGGCGCGAGATGCCAATAGCCTGAAGCAGATCGCTCTGGGCGAGGAGGCGGCGCAATTTCGCACGGGCTCGCCGGCGGCTTTGCAGTTGATTCATCCGGTGCGGGCCGGGCGCATCCTGGACTGGGCGGGCGCCCGCAGTCTGGTGAAACTGGCCATTTCCCGCCTTCACAAGAAACGCTCAAAGCCCCCTGTAGCCATGGTCGTTCCAGCCCAGTTGACCTTGGTGCAGCGCCGAGCCTGGAAGCAACTGGCCAGCGAAGCCGGGGCCGCCGAGACCGAACTGGTGGAGGCTCCGTTGTGCGCGGCGGCGGGGTGCGGTTGCGATATCTCCCGGCCTCTGGGTCGGCTGGTGCTGGATTGGGGGGGCGGCTGCCTGAGCCTGGGACTGGTAGCCGGACGGCAGATGCTGGCAGGGGAATGCCTGGAGCTGGGCGGTTTGGACATCGATGCGGCGCTGGTGCGTTGGCTGCGCCAGCAATTTGGCCTGCTGGTCTCGCCGGCCCAGGCCGAGGACATCAAGATTGCCATGCTGACCGCCCTGGCCGCTCCCGGCTCGGGTCGGCATATGGAAATTACCGGCTTTGGGGCCATCGACGGACTGCCCCAGGTTCAGGAAATTACCCAGGAAAATGTGCAGACGGCGCTCGAGCCTTTTCTTATCCGGTTGCGCGAAGCTTTACTGCGCCTGGTCGCGCAGGCAACTCCCGAGGTCAGCGCGGATTTGCTCGAGGAAGGCATCTGGTGTTGTGGCGGCAGTTCCCAACTCCAGGGCGTTAGCGAATTCCTCGAGCAGGTTTCCGGCCTTCGGGTGCTCTCGGTGACTTCGCCCGAACAGGCGGCCATCCGCGGACTGTGTGACTGGATCCGCTAACCAGAATCCCTTCAGCGAAAGAGAAACTTGAACAGGATTCTAGCCCGGATCAGGCAAAACGAAGACTTGTTCGCTTTGTATTGTACCAAGCTCATGGTACGCCTGACAGTATCAGGACAGAGCAGGAAAGGTCTAAGGTAACCGTGGCTGGCCAGACCCGCAGAGCGCCAGCCACTCGTATCTAGCTGATGAAACAAGCGACAATCAAGAAACTACTCCGGGTGATGGCGCGCTTCGCGCTGATTTCACTGGGTATCTTTTTGGTGCTCCTGATCGGAGCTTTCCTTCTCGCGTACTTTTCATCCGGCGCCTTGATCAACTACTACAGTAAGCAGATCGCGCGTTCTCTGAACGTGAATGTCGCCATTCGTAAGAGTTCGGTGAGTGGCCGCACCCTGATTTTGGAGGGGGTCAACATCACCACCCGGGGCGGTCTCGAATTGGCCCGCATCGACAAAGTGGAAGCGCCTATCGATGCCTATTCCGGTTTCTTCTTGGGAACCTCCCGTTGGGTCAGTGACATCAAACTGACTCATCCAGAGTTGCACTATAGCTATGGTTCGGATGGCCGGCTCAATTGGGAATCCGTGACCCTGCCGCGCCGGCTCGCGGACGGACCGCTGGAAATGGCCTATCGCGGCCACGTCCAGATCCTCGAGGGAGCGCTGGTCTATCGCGACGAGCGTAAAATCAGCTACCTGACCCGTATCGACGGAGTCAACGCCTTGCTCGATTGGCAGCCCGATCGGAGTTGGAGCGTGCGCGGCCAGGCAATGGCGGACAAGGTGGACTTCTTGGCCGCGGCCGTGCCCGAGCGGCCGATTGAGATTGAAGCCAACCTGAAAAAGCTGGACCTGGACAACTTCCTTCATCATCCGGCCCTTGCCACCTCGATGCATATCGAGGGTTCGCAAGCCAACGGACGATTGCAGCTGCGCATTCCGCCCCTGAACCCCAAGGCGGCTGTGGCCATGGGGCAGCTCGACGTGGCCGCCAATTCGGTGCAACTGATCGCCCAAAAACAGCGGCTGGACAAGCTCTCAGCGCGTCTGAAACTGGTCGGCAGCGCCCTGGAGATTCAACGCTCGCGGATGCTCTGGCGGGGACAACCGGTGGCGGTAACCGGGCAGCTGAGACCAGACCCGAAAGCAGCCGACTCCTGGGTGCGCTTGCGCATCAAGGCTGGCCCTCTAGCCCTCAAAAAATTGGCTGAAGCCTACCCCAACCTGCCCCCCGTCCAGGGACAGGCAACGGTCGATGTGGACGTTGACGGGACCCTATTTGACCCGAGCCTGGCCGGGCGCATTTCCGCTCGCGATGTGCAGGCTCAGGTGCCCGACTCCCCCGACCAGAAGGTGCGCATGCGCGACCTGGTGGCCGACTTTGAGTTGGACAGCAACAGCCTGCATCTCAAGAACTTCCAGGGGCACACCACCGAGGGGGAGAAGGTCCAGGGCCGAGGCTGGCTATTTCGCGACAAGAAACAGGACCTCTACCTGCGCTTGAGCGGCGGCGGCTCCGAGCTGCGCAGGCTCTCGCCGCTTCTGGCAGGCGCCGAGGACCTGCAAGTGACCGCGCTGGGAACCGCCCAAAAGCCCGTGCTCACTGGCCAGGCGCGCCTCAACTCGCTGCCCGCCAATCCGCTGGGCGTGAGCAGCGGGCAGGCCCGCTTCTGGGTCGACCAGCAGTCGGCCATGCTCTATGACGCAACTCTCTACGGAGAGGGCGGTCAGGTGGCCGTGCCCTGGGCCCTGCTCGATTACCATAACGGCGACCTGGCCGCCGAGGCCGTGCTCCAGGACTACTCGATGAACACCAACGGTGCCAGCGCCCGAGTCACCGCCCTGGCCCAAGTGAGCGGCAACTACAAGACCAACCAGATGCACGGCTCCGCCTACCTCAGCAACAGCCAGGTTCACGCTCCCGGCATGCCGGCACTGGACAATGTATCGGGTCTGGTAGCCATGCAAGACGGCCAGGTGCTGGTGCCCCACCTGACGGCCAGCAGCGGCGGCGATCAGTTTGCCCTGACCGGCAGCCTGGAAGGCCAGCGCGGCACCTTTTATGTCTCGGCTCCGCAACTCCAGGCCAATCGCTACCTCGCCGGAGCACCCGGTGGAATGCGCAACTTGACGGCCGAGGCGGAATTTAATGGTCGCGAAGTCCTTGGTTTCCGAGCCGCCAGCCGCGGCGGCAGCGGCGACGCCTACGCGGTGGGCCGCTGGCTGCCGGGACGCAGCCCCGAAGTCTTCGCGCAGTTCGTCAACCTGCAGCTACCTTACGGCGGTCCCGGCGGCGGTGCTCTGCGCACGGTCGATGGCGAGGTGGCCACCGTGTGGGAAAACGGGCGCCTGGGCTACCTGTATGGCGTTCGTCCGGGGGGCGCCTCCTGGCAAAACTGGGTGGCCGGTCGGGGGACGATCGTGGGCAGCCGCCTGCAGATGATCGACAACGTGCTGCATATGCCGGGAACCTTGCCGGTCGCCGGCACCACCCTGCAGGGCGAAGGCCGCGCCTACTCCTACTTCGGCCCCCTGGAGGGTCCGCCGCTGTTGCACCGAGCGGTGCCACGAGAGAACTGGCAGTCCGGAGGCAGCCTGTCCTTCAACGGCGGCTTTGACCTGAGCAACCAGCGACTCTACAACCTGAAGGTCACCGGTCGCAGCCTGAACCTGAATCAAATCACCAGCTGGTTTGGGCCCCTGACCCCGCCCTCCTGGTATAAGCAAATAGGGGTGAAGCTGGATGAAGTGCTGGTCGACGTAGACGGGCGCGCCAACGGGCCGCTGCGCGCTCCCCAGTTGACAGGCTCGCTGCGGTCGCCCTGGACCCGCCTGTCGCGACTCAACGGGGACCAAATGGAATCGACCGCCTTCTCCTGGCGCGCCGACGCCAACCTCAACAAGGGTCAGCTTACCCTTCTCAACTTGCTCTCCCCCAACTCCATGGACGGCCGGCTGCTCGCCTGGAAGGGGCCCCGAACGGGAGGGGCACCCGATTCGGACTGGCTGCGCTCGCGCCTGGTCATGGACAAAAATTACGCCTGGAAGGGCTGGATTCGCGCCCAGGCCTTTCCCATGGCGGCGGCCCGCTGGTTGGTGCCGATGTGGATCGCCGACAAGCTGCCTTCCGGAGTCCTTTCCACTCAGGGTGAGGGGCTCCAGATTGGGGGCACTCTTTACGAGCCCCAAATTGCCGGGCGCATTGACCTGAAGAACGGTAACTTCTGGACCGGCTTTGCCCACGTGCCCATCGACGAAGCTTATGTCGACTTCGCCAGTAACCGGCGCGCCATTGCCCTCTCGCGCTTCCATCTCAAGTCCGCTGGCCTGACGCTCGAGGGGCGCGGCAATCGCACCTCCGACGGCAACCTGACCGGGCAACTGTGGGCCGACGACCTGAAGCTGGAAACGCTCAGTCAGTTTGGCTTTGATACGCACGGCTGGACCGGGACGGTGGATGCCGCCGCCACCCTGCGTGACACCAAGGGAATGGCGCCCGAGGCCTGGGTGGCCGTGCAGGGTGAAAATCTGCAATCCAATATGGAGGGTGTCTTCGGCATCCGGCGTCTGGTGTTAGGACAGGTCGACCGCAATCTCAACGGGATTCCCTTTACCACCGAGGGCAAAGGGATCGGGATTCGCCTGCAGGGCCGAGAAGTCACCGTCGATTTGCCCACCCAGGGTGCCGAGGTCGAGTGGGACACCCCGGTCCCGAGCCGGGCCCTGGCCCACGGGCAATTCGCTTTCAGCCAACTGCCCAAGGCCAATCAGAAGCCGTTAGACTGGCTGCTTTCCTCGATCGGACCGAGCTTCGGCAACAAGACGGAACCTTTGAAACTGGAAGTGGACGACTTCTCCTGGTCTCTGATCAAACAACTCCTGTCCATCGAGGCGGACCGGCGCGTGGGTTCCATCACGGGTGACCTGGAACTTTTGGGCCAATATTTCGAACAGCACCGGGTCAAGAATCCCCGCCTGACCAGCAAGCCCCTGCTGGCCGCCAATGTGGAGAAAATGATCCTGGAGGGTCCAGGAGCTATCTGGTCGGGAGTGCAGTTAGCCAGTCCCATGAAGCTAGCCTATCAGGTGGTGCCGGGGGCAGGATGGGTGCATCTGCAGCCGACCACCTTCGAGTTCTTCCACCGGGTCATCCCCAAGACCAACGTCGATGGCCTCAACTTGAGTTCAGGCGCACCCGATACTTTCCAGTCCAACAAGAACAATCTGGCTCAGAATGACCCCAAGGCCAAGCCGGTCGACCCGGCCGTGGCTCAAGCCTCACCCCAGGAAGTCAAGGGCACCCTCAACCTGGACGCCTCCTTCGTGGCCATGGAGAACCCGGGCGCGAAGAAACTGGCCAGCCTCAGTCCCGACCAGAACCTGCACGCCGCCCTCGAGGGGGTGGATGTGCAAAATCTATCTTTCCTCTTCCCACGCGCCAATCGTCTGGGCGGCACCATCCAGAAGATCGAATTGACCGAGAAGGGCGCCTTTGCCCAGCCCGACGCGCGCCTGACCGTGGCCGCTCAGAAGGTGCAAATCGGAGGCCTGAACCTCACCTCTGCTCAGGGCTCGGCTCAGTTGACCTCCGACTCGCCGGGAAGACTCAAGCTCTTGCTGGGGGAAGGCAGCGAGGAACTGCGCGTCCTGTTGGGAGCCGAAAACGACTTGAACCAGGCCTTGCGTCTGCAGGGTCAGGCGCTGATGGACTTTGACCGGTTGCTGCTGCCCAAGAGCCCGACCCTGGTCCGCAGCACCAGCGGCTGGAGCCTGACGGGCAAAAGCGAGTTCAATTTAAGCGCCCAGCTCAACGACAGTCAGATGCGCCTGCTCTCCGCCTTTGTCCCGGACCCGGAACGCAGCCGCCTGAGTGGCAATTTGAAAGGCGTCATGCAACTGAAGGGCACCTCGGCCAACCCGGAGTTGACCGGCTCGCTGGCCATCGAGAACGGCGGCTTTACTCATCCCGATCTCTCAACGCCCTTAAGCGGGTTGAATATGTTGGCCAACTTCGAGCGCCTGCCAGCGGCTCAGGCCGAGCAAACTCCCGCTCTGCTGGCCTGGGGAGCATCGGTGGTCAACCGCATCACCTTGGACAAATTGGATGGCAATCTGGGCGGACAGGCTTTCCAGGGCAAGGGCAAAGCCGAAGCGGTGGGCCGCAAAGCCACTTTTATGGACTTCGCTTTCGACGGGCAGGATCTGCCCATCCGCTGGAGCGGCTTTATGGATGGCCGCGCCAATGTGCACCTGACTTTGACCGGCAAGGAGAGGGAGGGTGAAACGGCGCTCACGCCTTTTCTAGCCGGTCGCATCGAGCTTCCCCAGGCCAATCTTACGGTGCCTGACCAGGAGACCATGGCCGGATTGATGGCCCTGACCAAAAGCCGAACCAATCGCCGAGCTTTCGATTACGATGTAGATTTGAGTCTGGGCAACGATGTTTTCGGTAACTACCTGGGCTCCAGTATTCGCGGGCAGGGCGACTTGAAGATCACTCCTTCGTTGACCCAATCGCGCCCCTCGGTCAATGGCGTCCTCTTCCTCTCGCGCGGCGTCATTCGCATCCCCATCTACGGCATTAACTTTCGCGTGCGACAGGGCTACGCCTATTTTGAAGACGACTTCATCCCGCGCCTCGACAATTTGGAGGCCGACAGCACCATCGGCACCTACCAGATCACAGCACGTTTCGACGGCAAATATCCCGATGTGCGGGCCAGCCTTTACGCCAATCCGCCCTTGCCGGAATCAGACATCCGCTCCATCATCGGCATGGGCGGCTTGCCGGGAAATGGGCCTTCCTCGACCAGTTCCACGTTGGTCAGCAACTCGGTCAGCAATCCCGGCGGCAACACCAATACCTTTCTGGTCAATCAGGGGGTTTCGTTGCTGAGCAACATGCTGACTCAGCAGTTGACCCAGGGCATCGGCCGGCTGCTTTTTGCCTCGGAGGTTTCCCTGGACATCCTTCCCTCCTCCGAGTACGCGTTGCGCGTGGCCAAGTCCCTGAACGACAAAGATACTCTGTTGCTGACCTTCGCTCAGGCCATCGGTGTGACGCGCTTTAACGGAAGCCTGACGCAATACGGTATCGAGTACCGCATCCAGCCCAACGTGCTGAGCCGCGTGACCTTGAATAACTATGGGCAGGCCCAACTCTGGTTCCAGGGGGTGCTGCGCTTTTAAGCGAAGCACCGCTCCCATGTTCATCGGAATCGCCCGTTTTACGCTCTTTCTGAACGAGCAACCGCATTCTCTGAAAGAAAAGCGTTCTATCGTGACCAAAGTGCGCGAAGCCCTCAAGAATCGGATGCAGCTTTCAGCAGCGGAAGTGGGACTGCAGGATACCTGGCAACGAACCGCCATCGGCGTGGCCTGCGTTGCTTCGGACAAGAAGGTGGCCGAGAAAATGCTCGACGAAGCTCGACGCTTGATCGAAAGCTTTCCACAAGTGGAAATAACCGAGGAGGAACGCGATGTCGACGCCTGGTGATCTGGCCCATCTGCGAACGGCGATTTTCACCCAACTCCAGGACCGCACCCGGCCCCTTGCGATTCAGGATGACCATCCGGACCGGCCCTGGCTGGAATGGCTGGGAGTGCCCCTGGCTCGGGGCGACAACTTTGTGGCCGGCCCGAGCATGGGCTTGAAGGCGGCCGACTTGCGCGCTGCCGGTATCTTGCCCGAAGTCGTTTACAGTTGCCTGGTGCAGACCTGGTGGCATCCTGGCCAAACGGATTGGGTGGCTCGCACCCGCTCGGAGATCTATGCGTGCTTCGACCCGTCTCAAATCGAGCAGCCAGGCTGGGAGCTCTGCCGGGAAGCCCTGGAGCGGGTCAACGCTTACCGCTTGCAGGAGCTCACCCCTCACGAATTGCTGGAAGCGTCCCGTGAGTTCTGGAGCGGCGAGTGTAACGAGGTGGAACGGATGGAGGGGTGGTTGCTGCTCCACCTGGACCGTCTGGAACGCTTGCAAGACGTGGCCGACTGCCTGTTTCCGTTCCACTATGCGGGCGACCCCCGAGTGGCTCTGAGCGACGAGGAGGCCCGCCAGTGGCTTCGCGTTCCCGAAGAGGTCGACTTTCGCGACGCGACTCAAATTCTTGGCACCGACCGAGTGGCCCGTCTCTTGGGCGAGAGCAGAGTTGGATGAAACTCCGGTTAATTTGCCTGTTCCTGCTTCTATTGAGCGGGCTGGCGGTGGCTCAGGATTCTACTCCTGCCCCGGTTTTTTCGGGCAAAACCCAGGTCTATGAGGACCCGAGCACCGGTTTTCGCCTGGAGGTGCCGGTCGAATTCCAGTTGACTGGACGCGGAGCCAACACGACCTGGGAAGGCCCCAAGGTCGAGAATTTTGCGACCAGTCTTTTCGTCAACGTCACACCCATGCCGGGAGTGCATCCCCAGGCCATATACGACGGGGTGGTGCGTTCCAAGAAAAACGACAAAACGGCCGTCGAAGTGCGACCGATCAAAATGCCGGGCAAGCTAAAGGGCAAGCCGATTTTTGCCTTCCGATTTATGGAGTCGCCCAAAACTCCGGGCAGCAACGACGAGAAGGGCGCCCAGGATCATCACCGCTGGTTCCTCTATGTCTACGGTAACGATTCGTCCTATGAGTTGTGCATGGCCGGCAGCTATAAGGCATTGGGACAGGGGCAGGAACTGCCCGGGGTCTATCTCAAGATGCTAAAGTCGTTTCAGCTCATCGAAATCAAACCCTGAAGCGGTTCCCGCAGACAAGAAAAAGCCCCGGGCTTTGCGAGCCCCGGGGCTTTTTTGAGGAACGAAGGGGAAACGATTACTCGCTGCCCTCCACGTAAACCACTCGCATACATTCTTCCATCGAGGTGACGCCCTCGAGCACCTTGCCCACCGCGTCATCCTGCATCACGCGCATGCCGTCTTCGACAGCAGCCTGCTTGATTTCAGCGGTCGAGGCACGCATCAGCACCATGCCACGAACGCGCTCGGTAATCTGAAGGACTTCGTGAATACCCGTACGACCGCGGTGGCCGGTTCCCTTACAGTGGTCGCAACCGCGGCCACGGAAGAAGTTGATATCGGAGTCACCGTATACGGTCATACCGAACTTGCGAATGGCCTCTGGCGGTGGCCGATAGCTTTCTTTGCAGTTCGGGCAGATGTTACGAGCCAGTCGTTGGGCCAGCACGCCAATGAGAGCGGAGGAGACGAGGAACGGCTCCACGCCCATCTCAACAAGACGCGAAATAGCGCCGCAAGCGTCGTTGGTGTGGAGGGTGCTCAACACCAAGTGGCCCGTCAGAGCAGCTTCGACGGCGATTTTTGCAGTTTCGCCGTCACGAATCTCACCGACCATGATGATGTCGGGGTCCTGTCGCAAGAACGACTTGAGCGCTTTGGCGAAGGTCAGGCCGGCCTTGTTGTTGGTCTGCACCTGGTTAATGCCGGCAATCTGATACTCCACCGGGTCTTCCACGGTGGTCAAATTGCGGTCACCCTTATTCAGCTTGTTCAAGCACGAATACAGGGTGGTTGACTTACCCGAACCGGTCGGTCCGGTCACCAACAGCATTCCGTAGGGTTTTTCGACGATCGACTCCCACAGGGTCAAATTGGAGTGACTGAAGCCGAGCTTATTCAAACCGAGCTGAACGGATCCCTTATCGAGAATACGCATAACGGTCTTCTCGCCGTGGACGCAAGGTAGAGTGGATACGCGCAAGTCATACTCGCGGCCGTCATGGGTCAAGTGGATCTTTCCGTCTTGCGGGATACGGCGTTCCGCGATGTCCATCGCGGCCATAATTTTGATACGCGAGGTCATCGGAGCTTGAATGTGCTTGGGTGGGGTCATCACTTCGTGAAGCACGCCGTCCACTCGATAGCGCACCTTCACCGACTTGGCTTCGGGTTCGATGTGAATGTCGGAGGCCTTGTCGTTGATTGCCTGCGAAATAATCAGGTTCACCACGCGCACAATCGGGGCTTCGTCGACCATCTCTTTGAGCTTGTCGAGCGACAATTCTTCGTCCGAGGCGTCGTCGAAGTCCATCGGGCCGAAGTCGGTGGCCGAGATGTCTTTCATCGTGCCTTCCACTTCAGCGATGGCCGTGACGCCGAACTGTCCGTTAAGCGCTTTGGTAATCGAATCGTCGGTGGCGATGACCGGGTCGATGTCGAAGCCCGTAATCAAACGGATATCGTCGAGCGCGATTACGTTCAGGGGATCAACCATCGCCAGCGTCAATCGGTTATCTTGCTGGCCCACGGGAATGACCTTGTAGCGTTGAGCCAGATGCTCAGGAATCAAGCGTGCCAGCTCGGGGTCGAGCTGCATTGCTTCCAGGTCGACGAAACGGACGCCCATCTGGCGTCCCATCGCCTCCACCACGTCTTTCTCGGTGACGAAGCCCAGAGAGATGAGCACCTTTTGCAAGGGCTCGCTGGTCCGCTCCGATTGCGTGGCCGCCTTCTCTAATTGTCGTGTGGTGATGAGCTGCTCATCGACAAGCAGCTTTCCGAGATCATCTTTGGAGCGGCTAATCAAGTTTGTTGCCTCCACGGTTTTGACTGATGCCAAGTGACAGTTTAACTGTTAGTTTGTTATTGGGCGAGAGTAGGGGGCATTCCTGCTGGGTTTGAAGGGCAAACTCTCACCAGGCGACCCTTCGGTTCCTCAGAGGAAGATTAACGGGGGAATCAAGAAGGTCCTGCTATATGGCCATAGGTGAATTTTTCTCGCAGTTTCGCAGCCTGCTCTTCGGAAGCGAGGATCTACTGCGAAATCGACGTCATCAACCTCGACTGGCGCTCGAATTACCGGTCATAGTAGATTTGGGCCATGGCAAGCAAGCAGCCGAAGTGCGCGACTTCGGACCCAACGGTTTACGTCTGCACACGGCCGTCAAGCTTTCCAAAAACCGCAAGCTCAACGTGGAAGTGATGGGTGATTCGGGCCTGGACGGCGCTGCCAGCCTGGGCTGCCGAGTGGCCTGGTGCCGGCCCGCCGAGAAAGGCTACAACATCGGCTGCCGCTACGACGACAAGCCCGAGGCACTGGCCACCAGTTGGGTGCAAATGCTGCTGCTGGAGCGTCACCATCGCAACAAGGAGAGACGAGACCGGCGAGTAGAGACGACCTTGCCCGCCATCCTGCTGGACAAAGTTAGCCCGCCCCACAACGTTTTTGTCATCGACCTGGGGCTGGGCGGCGCCCGTGTTTACTCGCCTCTGCCCTGGAGCCCGGTAGATTCGCCGCGCCTGAGCTTCTCGATGCCGGGCCAGGGGCCGTCCGTCGACTTCGCGGTGGAAGTGGTGGAAGGCCGCCTCATGGATAACGCCGGCTATACCTATCGACTGCGCTTTCGCGATCCGGACAGTAAGCGCATGGCCCTGTTGCGACGCATGCTGATGCAGCTCTTGGAGGGCGTCCGCAAGGCCGGCCGGAGCCGGCCTAACGACGTCATTCAGGCGGCTGCGCCGGCAAAAACTGCGAACCCCAAGGAATCCTCGCCCGGTCCTCTGGGGGCGGCCGTGCGTGGGCCCGCTAAAGCGCCCGGTGCGAAGGCTCGCGGAGTTTCCAAGTATCTTCAGGCGCCCGAGTTGCCCGCTCCCCAACCCAAAAAAGAGGCGCCAACCACCCAGGCGTCCGCTCCGCCGCCGCCCAACATCGACAGCGAGCCCACAGGGCGTGTACGCCAGAGCGCTCCCAACCGAATGCAACTGGGATTGCTTCCTCAGGAAGGGCGAGAACGCCGGCGCGGCTGGCTGGCCGCCTCACTGGAAGGGTGGTTCCCCCAGCAAGAGATGGTCAGCGATTTCCTGCCCAGGCCCACTCACCAGTTTCTGCGCTGCCTTGGCCCACTTTTTCCAGGACTGCCAGGCCTGCTCGCAATTCATCCCTGGAGCATCGACACGGACCTGGACCAAGGTTTCGAAATCGGTCCC
>JALHOV010000047.1 GCA_022842865.1 Vulcanimicrobiota bacterium
ACTGTTGGTGGCTCTGGACCGGGGGGGCGCCAACCTGTCACCGGAACAAGCCTTGACGCACATTTTTGGTTACGCGGTGGGTCTGGATATGACTCGTCGCGACCTGCAGGCCGAAGCCAAGAAGGCGGGACGCCCCTGGGACTCGGCCAAGGGTTTTGACTTTTCCGCGCCTTGCTCGCCCATCTGGTCGGTGCAGCAGGTTGGGCATTTGCGCAGCGGCGCCATCACCCTGGATGTCAATGGCTGCCGTGTTCAGTCGGGAGACTTGGAGCAGATGATCTGGAAGGTTCCCGAAATTATCGCGCATCTGTCGCGGCTGTTTCGGCTGGAACCAGGGGATCTGATTTTTACCGGCACGCCCGCCGGAGTTGGTCCCGTTCAGCCGGGAGATGTGCTGGAAGGAGCCATCGAGGGCCTCGATCAGCTCAGCTTGACAGTGACTGGATCGCACTGAGCAGGTCGTCGATGGCTTGCTCGCGGGTGTTCCAAGGACAGACGAAGCGGGCGCCGCCGGTGCCGATGAACTGATAAAAAGCCCAGCCGGCCGCCCGCAGTTGCTCGATTCTGGCTTCCCCCAGGGTGGCGAAAACCGCGTTGGACTGGACCGGGTAGAGCACTTCCACTCCCAGCGAGCGCAGGCCGTCGCCCAGTCGCCGGGCCATGGCGTTGGCGTGGCGAGCGTGACGCAGCCAGTTGCCTTCGGCCAGCATGCCCACCCAGGGGGCCGTCAGGTAACGCATTTTCGAGGCTAGCTGGCCGGCCTGCTTGCAGCGATAAGCGAAATCCTCCGCCAGTTCCAGATTGAAAAAGACCACCGCTTCGCCCAGGGCCATGCCCATCTTGCAGCCGCCCAGCGAGAGCACGTCGACGCCGGCGCTGCCCACGATGCGCCCCGGGTCTTCCTCCAGGCCGGCGCAGGCGTTGGCAAAGCGGGCCCCATCCATATGAATTTTCAGTCCCAGCGCACGCGCCACTTCGCGTAACTCTTCCAGTTCGCTCAGAGAGTAGACGGTGCCGCATTCGGTGGACTGGGTAATGGTCAGCGTTTTCGGCTTCGGGTAATGAATGTCGGTTCGCTTCATGACCAGGCGCTCCACCTCGGACGGGTGCAACTTGCCCTGCTCTCCGCTGGCCAGCAGCAGTTTGGTGCCGTTGGAAAAGAACTCGGGAGCGCCGCACTCGTCGGTCTCGATGTGGGCCAGTTCGTGACAGATGACGCTGTGATAGCTCTGGCAAAGCGAGGCCAGGGCCAGCGAGTTGGCGGCGGTGCCGTTGAAGACAAAGAAGACCTCGCACTCCCTGGCAAACAGGGAGCGGATGGCGTCGCTGGCTCGTTGCGTCCATTCGTCGTTGCCATAGGAGGGAATATGTCCCTGATCCGCTTCCAGCAGGGCCTGCCTGGCCTCCGGGCACATTCCGGCCGTATTGTCACTGGCAAAATCATAACGCATAGGACCACCTTCTCCCCGGCAAAAAAAATACCCCGCCGGACGAACCGGCGGGGCCTCAATACTGAGGGAGCGACCTTCAACGCATTCACATCGTCGCGCCGTTGAGCGCTTCGATAGACTGAATATAGTCCGGCAGCCTTGGTTTGTCCTTAATTGCGCCTCGCCAATGTGAACAGTTTGTGAATGGTCTGGGCAAGGTTGTTGCTGCGGGTCGCGGAAAGGTGGAAGGATGACCGGTTTTGCGGTGATGTTGATGGTGCTCTCGCACTGGTTCGGTTGGGCCAGTTGGCGGCGTATTCTGGAAAACCGCCTGCGCCCTCGTATGCTGGTCGGACAGGTCACCTGCACTGGCGCCCAGCTTTGCCTGGTTCTGTGGGTGGCCTTTATGGATGGTCGTCTCGGGCCCAATGATGTCCTGGCCAACGCCGATGGCGGGTTGCTGGCTTACGCGGGCGGCCTGCTCCAGTTGGCTGGAGTTTGGATGCTCTGCTGGCTTACCTCCGGGCTGGTGCTGGGCTGGCGACGGGAGGGTACTCGCGACCGCAGATCGCTTGCTTTCACTCTCACCGTGGCGCTGGTCAGTCACCTCGTGCTTACCGTGGTGGGGCCGGTAGGGGCGGTGGATTGGATCCTGCGGAACTTCCAATAGCCGTCCGAGGACAAGGCCGCTGACGCCCGAACAGCCTTCCGGTGTCGACTCTCTCTGGATCTGTTTTTTGGGCTTGCTTGCTTCTTTGGCAGCTCCTCTGGTTGCCCCAAAGCGCTCCGTCTCTGCAGCCTGAACCCGTGTACTGGTGGAGTTCTTTTCTGCTGGGAGTGATATCCTTGACGGCGGCCCTTTATGAGCGAAGGCAATTGAGTAGTGTTACGCTTCTACTGGGCGGTCTGGCCGGTTTGGCGGCCGTGAACTCGGTGTTGTTCCGTTGTCTGGTCTTTTGGAGCTATTGGGTGGGCTTTTCAGAGGCCGTGCGCCGCCATTTGGGCGCGCCCGGACGAGCAACCAGAGTGATGCTGTCGAGTTATCTGGTTACCCTGGGTTTGCAGCTGTTTCTGGTGGGTGGGGAACTCTGGATGCGCTATCTGGCCTGGTCGGATGACCCGACGCGAATTCCTTGCCTGAGCTACAACAACACTCCCTGGAAGGCTGGACCACTGTATGCCCCGGAGCGCAATCGACTGGGTTTGCGCAACCCTGAGGTCAGCCCGTTCAAAGCCGAGGACATTACCCGCATCGTCTTTCTTGGGGATTCCGTCACCTTTGGACTGGGCGTTCCCCAGGCGGACACCTTCGTGCGCCTGGTGGAGAAGCTGCTGCCCCCAAAATGCGAGACCATCAATGTGAGCGCGGCCGGGTTGAACCTGGACCAGGAATTCCAGGCCCTCATGACCCAGGCCCAATATTACGAGTCCGACGCTGTGGTCTGGGTGTTTTTCCCTAACGACATCGAGCACATGGGCTGGGAGATGCCCTTTTCCGGCATTCAGCCTTCGCTAGATTCGCTCTACCGAAGCTGGCTGTTCTACCAGTATCTGTCGATCAAATACAACATCGTTCTGGGTGGTCTGGGGCTGCGTCCCACCTACCTTGGCGGCCTGCAGAAAGCCTACAGAGAGGACGGCACCTACGGACGCTTTGCCCAGCAGATGGGTTTGATGGCGACCTGGTGCCAGCGCAACCACAAGAAATTCGCTATCGTCATCTTTCCCTTTATGGAAGACCTGGGTCATTACCCGCTGAAGGATGCACAGGCTCGAGTGATCAAGACTGCTCAGGAATTGGGCGTTCCGTGTCTCGATTTGACGCCGACCTTTGAGAAACAGCCGACCGCCGAGATGCAGGTGAATCCGAGCTTTGACCACCACCCCAGCATTCGCGCCAACCATCTGGCTGCGCAACAAATGGCTCCATTTCTTTCGCAAGTCTTTCAGCTCTCTGCGAAATAGCTCACAGTATTCGGGCTCGGTTCCTGCCTATAGTGATGGGGTAGCCGTCTGGAAAGACTGCGGCAACGGCTGAGGCCGCCGGCAGCGACTTCCACCTCGAACTTCTGGTCGAGGACGGCTCTCGGAGGTCCCCGTGTTTCGCACTACGTCTCTTCTGCTGACGTCCTTTACGATGGCCTGGCTTACCCAGGCTGCCTACTGCCAGACTGCTCAAGAAGAGGAGCCCCCTATTACTCTCTACAGTACCGCTCCCGCCCCCCTTGCGCCTCCCAGCCCCGTTCGCCGTTGGGATCTGGAAGGTTGCGGCGATGGCCTGGACCACGACTTCATCTACACCAGCTGGGCCAGTCCCGGCCTGATGGAAATCACCGTCCGCGCGCAGGCTCAGCGTTGGCTTTCGAACGTAACGGTCAGCCTGGAGGATAGCTCGGGCCACGAGTTGACCCGGGTGCGTGCCCGCGTGGGAGCCGACCAGCCTGCCACTCAGAACGTCGTTTACCGGCTGCTGTCGCGCCAGGCCATCCGTGTGCGCGTCCACATTGACGAGAACGCCGGACCTTACTCGGTCTCCGTCAACGGGACTCTGGAAAGATAAAAAAAGACCCCGGCTCTTGCGAACCGGGGTCTTTTTCTATCGACTACGACTTAGAAGTCGTGGTCGTGGCCGCCGCCACCGCCGCTGGACTTCTTCTCGTCCTTCGGCAGTTCGGCGACCAGGGTCTCGGTGGTGATGACCATCGAGGCGATCGAGGCTGCGTTGACCAGAGCGTTCTTTGTCACCTTGGCCGGGTCGACGATGCCCGAAGCGAGCATATCGACAAATTCACCGGTGACTGCGTTGTAACCCTGTCCCCAGGCCATTCCCTTGACCTTCTCCACAACCACGGAGCCTTCGGCGCCGGCGTTGTTGGCGATGATGCGCAGGGGCTGCTCGAGGGCTTTGCGCACGATGGTCATACCAAGGTGCTCATCGCCGGTCAGCTTCAAGCCTTCCAGAGTAGCGGCCAGGTGCAGCAGAGCGCTGCCGCCGCCAGGCACGATGCCTTCTTCAACGGCGGCGCGGGTGGCGCTGAGCGCGTCTTCGATGCGGTGCTTCTTCTCTTTGAGCTCGGTTTCGGTGGCTGCGCCCACGCGGATGACGGCGACGCCGCCGACCAGCTTGGCCAGACGCTCCTGCAGCTTCTCACGATCGTAGTCGCTGTCGGTGTTCTCGATAGCGCCCTTGATCTGGTCGATGCGGCCCTTGATTTCGGCTTCTTTGCCCTTGCCTTCCACCACCGTGGTGTTGTCCTTGGTGATGTGAATGCGGGAAGCGCGGCCGAGCATTTCAACGCCGACTTTGTCCATCTTGTGGCCCAGCTCATCGCTGATGACCTGACCACCGGTCAGAACGGCGATGTCCTTGAGCATCTCCTTGCGGCGGTCGCCGAAGCCAGGGGCTTTGACGGCAGCACACTTGAAGGAGCCGCGCAGCTTGTTGACCACCAGGGTGGCCAGGGCTTCGCCTTCGAGGTCTTCGGAGATGATGACCAGCGGGCGCTGCGACTGGATGACCTTCTCGAGCAAGGGCAGCAGGTCTTGGAGGCTGCTGATTTTCTTCTCGGAGATGAGGATGTAGGGCTCGTCGAAGACGGCTTCCATCTTCTCGGAGTCGGTCACGAAGTAAGGCGAGATGTAGCCTTTGTCGAACTGCATGCCTTCCACGTGGTCGAGCTCGGTGAGCATGGTCTTGGATTCTTCGACGGTGATGACGCCGTCTTTGCCTACTTTGTGCATGGCTTCGGCGATCAGTTCGCCGATGACCATGTCATTGTTGGCCGCGATGGAGCCGACCTGGGTGGTCTTCTCCTTGGTCTCGACCGGGGTGGACTTGGCCTTGATCTCGTTGACCAGGTGCTCGACGGCCTTGTCGATGCCCTTCTTGAGGAACATCGGGTTGGCGCCAGAGGTCACGTGCTTCATGCCTTCGTGCAGCATCGCCTGAGCCAGAACGGTGGCGGTGGTGGTGCCGTCGCCGGAGACGTCATTGGTCTTGGAGGCGACTTCACGGAGCAGCTGGGCGCCGAGATTTTCGAAGGGATCTTCCAGTTCGATTTCCTTGGCCACGGTCACGCCGTCCTTGGTGATGGTGGGGGAGCCGAACTTCTTGTCGAGCAGCACGTTACGGCCACGCGGGCCGAGGGTTACCTTGACGGCGTTGGCGAGCTTGTTGGCACCGGCTTCGAGCTTTTTGCGGGCTTCTTCACTGTAAAGAATTTGTTTAGCGGACATATCTTGGTTCTCCTATTAGAAAATTGCAGGGGGTCCCAGGGGACCTAGGGGAGGATGGCGAGGATTTCGGATTCCTTGATGATCAGGAACTCTTCGCCTTCGAGCTTGACTTCGGTGCCGCTGTACTTGCCGTACAGGACCTTGTCGCCCGCTTTTACGTTCATGGGGATGGTTTTGCCGTCGTCGGTCACCTTGCCGTTGCCGACAGCCATGACTTCACCCTGTTGGGGTTTCTCTTTGGCGGTGTCGGGCAGGTAGATGCCGCTCTTGGTCCGTTCTTCCTGAGGCAAGGCGCGGACAATCACGCGCTCGCCGAGAGGACGAAGGTTCAACTCGGTTTTGGTAGCCATTCTATGCTCCTCCTTGATTTGACCCGATGGCCACTACACGCGCTGAGCGTTCAAGTGACTGGGGTAATACACAGACCGTATCCTATGCGGTCAATGTTAGAGAGAGAGCAGACCACTGTTAGATTTGTGTTAGAGGTGGAGACTGGTTGAGGCCTTAGAGCCTCAACCAGTCTCCGAAAATTGCCTGAGAGCAATTTTGGTCTCCCATGGTTGGTGGAGGGGGTTGGGTGGAGGTGCCAAACTGGCGGGTATGAGTTTGCTTGAATTGACCCGGCAGTTGATGTCGATTCCTTCGGTTTCCGCCAATCGCACTGAGTGCCATCGCGCTTTGGACTGGGTGATCGAGCAGGTGGGGGATCTGAACGGCCTGCACCGTCACGATTTTGAGTACCAGGGTTTTCGCAGCGTCATCTTCTCGACTCGGCCGGAACGGCGTAGCGGACTGGTGCTGAACGCTCATCTCGACGTGGTGCCCGCTCACGCTCATCAGTTCACGCCCGAAATGCGGGGCAATAAGCTCTGGGGGCGGGGCAGCTATGACATGAAAGGGGCGGCCGCCGTCTATCTGCAGCTGGTCAAGGATCTGGCTGCCCAATCCCCGGCTGATCGGCCTAACCTGCAGATCCAGTTCGTCACTGACGAGGAAATCGGCGGTCACCGCGGTGCCGAGCGTCTGGTGCCGGAAGGCTTCATAGGGGACTTCATGATTGCCGGTGAGCCGACCAACCTGAATATCTGCTATGCGGCTAAAGGCGTCTACTGGGTGACGGTGCATCTGAGCGGCAGCCCGGGCCACGCGGCCATGCCCTGGCAGACCCGCAACCCGATGGGGCTCCTTTCCGAAGGCCTGGGCCGGCTGCTGCAAAAATACCCCGCTCCTAGCGAGGCGGTCTGGCGGACCACCGCCACTCCCACGGGAATTCTAGCCGAATCCAGTCACAACCGCGTGCCCGACAAGGTTTCTTTGAAAATCGACATTCGTCGCGTACCCGAGCACAGCCAGGAAGAGATTCTGGAAGACCTGAGAAAGTTTTTCCCTGAGGGTGAGGTCGAGGTGGTTCAGGACAGCTACGCTCACTACGTCGACCCGGCCAATCGATGGTGCGTGCAGTTGGCCGAGATGCAACAACAGCAACTGGGAGCTCCGCCCCAGTTTTATCGAGAGCATTTCGCCTCTGACGCGCGCTACTGGACTCACGCGGGCATTCCGGCCGTTTGCTGGGGACCGAGTGGCGCCAACATGCACGCCGATAACGAGTATTTGGAAGCCGACAGCCTGGCGACCTATCACCGCTTGATGACTTTGTGGACGAAACGGTTTTAAGGTCCTTTTCAGACCTTCGGCATATGTTGGGACCCTACACACACAAAGTGAAAGAGGGACCGTCCCATGATGATTCAGGCTCAAGGTTGCCCGTTCCACCGCAAGCCCGCCGCGACCGCGCCGAAGCAGGGAGAGCAGGCTCCTCAGCAACCGGTCGACAGCCACGACCCGGCCGGATTGGCTGAAAAGTTGAACAATCCCAAGGCGGCCGAGATTCCCTGCCCCTGGTGGCGCACCGTCATCAACAAGGATCTTGTCAAGGTCGACGCCGATGGCAATGTCACGATGAAGGATATGCGCAGCGCTCTCAAATACAGCGGGGTAAGATTCGCTCTTCGCGAGGGAGCCGTCCTCGGGGTCAAGCGCGTGGCCGCGCAACTGGCCGGCGTGGCTACGGGTGGCATTTCCGGGTTTATAAACGTCCTGTGTATGGACAAGATCAATGTCCTGGACCTGCCCAAGAGCTCGCTGATGCACACCGGCGCGTCAGGCACTCTGCGTGGTGGATTTAATCAGGAAAACCTCGATCAAATGCTGAGCTTCAGCTCCGACGGCAAGCGCGTCACCGCCGCGGACTTGGCCGACGCCAACAAAAACCAGGTGAAAAACGACCCCGGCGAAAGCGGCCGTAAATTCGGCATCGCGGAGTATTCCATTTTGCTCAACGTTTTCGGCAAGAAGGATGAGGATGGTCAGAAATACATGACCAAAGAAGACGTCACCCAGGTTTTCAAGAAGAACGACTTCCCCGAGAACTGGGAAAAACCCAAGGTTGGTTTCATTTCTCTGGGCAAAAGCATCCTGGGGATGTTCGAACGTCAAAAAGAAACGCCTTAATTTTGCAACCTTCGAGGTCCGGAAATAGCCAGTGCAAACTGGCTATTTTTGTTGAATCAGTTCCGGTGGTATGGTCTGACCCATGAACCAGTTCTCTTTGCGCGATAAACTCCGTTACCGATGGGACAACCTGATGTCCAGAGGGCCGGTGGCCATGATCGGGGTGCTGGCCGTTTGCACCACCCTGGGCGTGCTGGCGGCCGCTGCCGCCATCACCTTCCTGGGCCTTCACGGCGAGGGTCGGGAGGCGGGTTCGCTGGGGGAAAACGCCTGGATCGCTTTGATGCGCACCCTGGACCCGAGCAACCTGAACAACGATACTGGCTGGTCTTTCCGGCTGGTCATGCTGTCCATCAGCATCGTGGGCATCTTCATTCTGAGCGCCTTGATTTCGATTCTGTCCGCGGGCCTTCAAGTGCGCATCGACGAGTTGCGCAAGGGGCGTTCGCTGGTGGTCGAGCGTAACCACGTGATTATCCTGGGCTGGTCGGCCAAGATCTTCACCATTCTTAGCGAGTTATTGCTGAGCAACCAGAGTCGTCGCGATGCCTGCATCGTGATTCTGGCGGAGCGCGACAAGGTGGCCATGGAGGACGAGCTGCGCCTGAAGCTGCCCAAGCGCGGCCGCACTCGCATCGTATGTCGGGCCGGCAATCCGACCGATCCGCTCGACCTGAATATCGTAAGTCCGCAAACTTCCAAGGCCATCGTGGTCATGGCCCCTGACGGCCCCAACCCGGATGCCGAGACCATCAAAACCATCCTGGCCCTGACTAACCGCCGTCGGGGCAAGAAGCAGAAGCCCTACCACATCGTGGCGGAATTGCGCGACTCGGCCAACTTGAAGCTGGCCAAGCTGGTGGGTAAAGAGGAAGTGGAATTCGTGACCGCCGACGACCTGGTTGCCCGCCTGACCGTGCAGGCCTGTCGGCAACTCGGCCTCTCGCTGGTTTACACCGAGCTGATGGACTTTGGCGGGGGTGAGATGTATTTTCACGACCAGCACAAGCTCTTCGGTCAGAGCTATGGCGACTGCATTTTGAGTTACCCCCACTGCGCCGTGGTCGGGTTACAGTTGGCGGACGGACGGGTGCATGTCAACCCTCCCAAGGACTATCGGCTGCAGTCGGGCGACAAGGTGGTGGTACTGGCCGAGGATGACCAGCACATCCGCACTGGCGCCAAGCCCAATGTAGGCGGGGCCGGCATCGTGCGCGAGACCTTCCCCGTAGAACGCAAGGCGGAACGGATTTTGTTATTGGGTTGGAATGACAAGGCGCCTATCATCATTCGGGAGCTAGATCGATACATGCCGAAAGGCTCGTCTTTGACCGTGGTATCCAGTTACGACGTGTCCAAGGCTTTTGATGAGGAAGTGCCTTTGCTCAACAACCTGAGCACCGAGTATTGGACTTCCTCCACCAGCGATCGCAGCATTCTCGACGGTCTCGACCTGACCCAGTTCCAGCACGCCCTGGTGCTGGCTTACAGCAATCATCTGGACCAACAGGAATGCGACTCGCAAACGTTGATGACTTTGTTGAACTTACGCGATATTTGCGACGAGGAGAATCATTGCTGTGGCTTGCTCAGCGAGATGCTCGACATCCGCAACCGTGAGTTGGCTCAGGTGACTCGCGCCGACGACTTTGTGGTGAGCGACCGGCTGGTCTCGCTGGTGCTCAGTCAGGTGACGGAGAACAAAGACATTATGCGTATTTTTGACGACCTGTTCCATCACGAGGGCTCCGAGCCGTTTCTGAAACCAGCATCGCACTATGTGCCTTTGGGTATGGACGTCAATTTCTACCAGGTGGCCGAGTCGGCTATTCTGAAGAACGAGACGGCTTTGGGCTACCGCCTGAAAAGTCTCCACTACGACCCTGACAACCATTACGGACTGCGACTCAACCCTCTCAAGAGCGACTCGGTGCGCTTCAGCGAAGGTGACCAGATCATCGTTTTGGCGGAAACCGATGTATAAATATGCTAGAAAAAGTATTTGGTCCGGCCACCAGGGCCTGGTTTGAAAGCAATTTCGCTCAGGCCACCGCGGTGCAAAGCCAGGGATGGCCCCTGATTGCCAGCGGCCGCAACGCTTTGCTGCTTGCCCCTACGGGTAGCGGCAAGACGTTGGCGGCCTTTTTGGCCTGCCTGGACCGGCTGATCGAGCGCCCCGACCGTGAGCCGGTCACCCGTGTGCTCTATATCAGCCCGTTGAAGGCGCTGGTTTACGACATTGAGCGCAACCTTCGCGCGCCCCTGGCCGGTATTGTGCAGTACTCGGAACGCCTGGGCCGTCCCAGTCGGCGACCCACCATCGCTATCCGCACCGGCGACACATCCACCAAGGAACGCGCCGCTATGTTGCGGCAGCCGGCCGAGATCCTGGTGACCACGCCCGAGTCCCTCTATCTGATGCTGGGTAGCCAGATGCACCAGACCCTGAAGCACCTGGAAACCGTCATCGTCGACGAAATTCATTCGTTGGCTCCCACCAAGCGCGGCGCTCACCTTTCTTTGTCGTTGGAACGACTGGCCGAAATCTGCGAAAAAGAGCCGCAGCGCATCGGACTCTCTGCCACCGTCGACCCGGTCGACACGGTGGCGCGTTTTCTGGGCGGCGTGCGGCCCGTGGAGGTCGTCAATACGCTGGAGCCCCCGCGCCTGGACCTGCAGATCGTGGTGCCGGTCGAGGACATGGAGAATCCGGCCCCCGCCCAGGTGGTGGACACCGGAGGGTCCATTCTGGGCCAGATGATGGCCGAGGAAAAACTGCGTCAGGGCGGCGGCATGGGTCACGGCATGGCGGCCGAAGGCGCCGGCACGCTCTGGTCTTCGATTTATCCGCAGCTGCTGGAGCTGATCGACCAGCACCGCAGCACCATTCTCTTCGTCAACAGCCGCGGCTTGTGCGAACGACTTGCCCTGCGCCTCAATGAACTGGCCGGCTCGGAGGTGGTGCGCTCCCATCACGGCTCGGTTTCTCATCAGGAGCGCATGCAGATCGAGGAAATGCTCAAGGGCGGCCAGCTCAAAGCCCTGGTGGCTACCAGCTCTTTGGAGTTGGGCATCGACATGGGCGCGGTCGACCTGGTCATTATGGTCGAGTCGCCCGGATCGGTGGCGCGTGGCCTGCAACGGGTGGGGCGAGCCGGTCACGGCGTGGGCGAGACCAGTATTGGCCGAATCTTTCCCAAGCACCGCGGCGATTTGCTGGAGTGCACGGTGGTGGCCCAGCGCATGCGCGAAGGCCGGCTGGAGCCTCTGCACATCCCGGAGAATCCACTGGACGTGCTGGCCCAGCAGCTGGTGGCTATGATCAGCCAGCGCGATTACAGCGTGCACGAGATTCATCAGATTGTGCTGCGCAGCCCCAATTACGCGCGGCTCTCGAAAGAGATGCTCATCGAGGTGCTGGACATGCTCTCAGGACGCTATCCCAGCCACGATTTTGCGGAACTGAAGCCGCGCATCAACTGGGACCGGGACAGCGATCTTTTGACCTCTCGCAAAGGCTCACGCACGCTGGCCATGGTCAACGGTGGCACCATTCCCGATCGGGGCCTTTACCGAGTGATCATGGGACATGGCGGTCCGCGCGTCGGCGAACTCGACGAGGAGATGGTCCATGAGGTGCGCGCCGGCCAGAATTTTCTGCTGGGGGCCACCACCTGGCGCATCGAAGAGATCACCCGGGACACCGTCTACGTCAGTCCCGCTCCGGGAGAACCGGGACGGATGCCCTTCTGGAGGGGTGACGGTCCGGGGCGGCCCATCGAAGTGGGCCAGGCCATTGGTGCTTTTCTTCGGGACATGGGGGAGCGCCGGGACGCCCGGGAGGTGCTGCAGGGTCAATACGGATTGAACGCAATGGCGGCGGGCAACCTGGCGCGTTACATTGAGCAGCAGCAGGCCGCGACCGGCACTTTGCCCACCGACCGAGCCATTACTATCGAGCGCTTTCGGGACGAAATCGGTGATTGGCGGGTGTGTATCCTGTCCTCTTTTGGTTCCCGGGTGCATGCGCCCTGGGCTCTGGCTTTGGAGGCCAAACTGTCCGCCCAGGTTGGTTTTGAAGTGCAGGCTCTGTGGACCGACGACGGCATTGTGCTGCGTTTTGCCGACGTGGATGAGTTGCCCGAACTGCCCGACCTGGCTCTGGATCCGGAAGAAGTGCAAGACCTGCTGGTCGAGCAAGTCGGCCAATCGGCCATGTTTGGCGCTCAGTTTCGAGAGAACGCCGGGCGCGCGCTACTGCTGCCGCGCAAGATGCCCGGTCAGCGCACCCCGCTCTGGGCCCAGCGGCTGCGCGCCCAGAATTTGCTGGCGGTAGCCCGTCAGTTTCCCAGCTTTCCGATCGTGCTGGAAACCTATCGCAGTTGTCTGCAGGACACTTTTGATTTGCCGGCCCTCAAAGAGCTGCTGCGCCAACTGCGCGGACGAAAGATTCGACTCCAGTCGGTGGAAACCAATAGTCCGTCGCCGTTCGCGCGCTCGCTGGTGTTCTCTTACGTGGCTGCCTACCTCTACCAGGGAGATGCGCCGCTGGCCGAGCGCAAGGCCCAGGCGCTTACGTTGGATCGCAATCTGCTGGCCGAATTACTGGGCAATGAGGAGCTGCGCGAACTGCTCGACGCGGCCGTGCTGGATGAATTAGAGGAGGAATTGCAGCGTCTCAACCCTGAGCGGCACGCCCGCCATCCCGACGACCTGCACAATTTGCTCCGTTTTCTTGGCGACCTTACGCCGGAGGAAATTCAAGCGCGTTGCACCGAGGACCCGGAAGTCTGGCTGCAAGAGCTGGAAAGGGCCCGCCGAGCAGTGCGCTTGCGCCTGTGCGGCGAGACCCGCTGGGTGGCGGTTGAGGACGTGGCTCTTTACCGCGACGGCCTGGGGGTGCAGCCGCCGAATGGACTGCCCCAGGCTTTCCTGGATGAAGCTTCCCATCCCATGCAGACCTTGTTGGCCCGCTATGCCCGCACCCACGGGCCCTTCGTGTTGCGTCAGCTGTGCCAGCGTTTCGGGCTGCTCCCATCTCATGTGCAGCCCCTTCTGGAAGCGATGGTGCACCGTCAGTTGCTCCAGTTCGGCGACTTCCGCCCCGGCGGTGTGGAGCGGGAATGGTGCGATCCGGAATTCTTACGGCGCTGGCGGCGGCGCACGCTGGCCAAGCTTCGCGGCCAGGTGGCTCCGGTGGAAAGCGCCGCCCTGGCGCGCTTTTTGTACCGTTGGCACACCTCCGCCAGTCGGCTGACCGAAGTGGTGGCCCAGTTGGAGGGGTTGCCCATCAGCTTTGTAGAGCTGGAAAAAAGCATCCTTCCAGCCCGGCTTCCTCATTTCCATCCCCGCCAGCTCGACGATTTGGGCCAGTTGGGAGAGATCGTCTGGGTGGGCAGCGGTACGCTGGGCAATCGGGACGGCAAAATCGTGCTGTGCCGACGCGAGCGAGCTCATCTTTTGCTACAACCGCCCGACCACTCGGAGCTGGAGGGCGTGCACAAGGCCATTGTGGATTTCTTGGAACGGCGCGGAGCCTGCTTCTTAATGGAGATCCGCAGCGGTCTGCGCGAAGAGTACAAGCCGGCTGAGGTCGAAGAAGCGATGCAGGACCTGATCTGGAGCGGTCTTTTGACCAATGACCTGTTCGCTCCGCTGCGCTCTTTGGGTCAGGCCCCGACGCGCACGAAAACCCCGACCTTGGGAGGGCGCTGGGCGCTGGTCCGCCAGTTGCTGGAGGAAAGTTCTCAGATTACGCCCACCCAGCGCTTGCACGCCTGGGCGCAAACTTTATTGGACCGCTACGGTGTGGTCAGCCGAGAAGTGGTCCAGGTCGAGCCTCTAGCCGGACCTTTCCAGCCTCTCTATCAGGTGCTGCGGGCCATGGAAGAGACGGGCAAGATTCGTCGCGGCTATTTTGTGGAGGGCCTGAGTGCGGCACAGTTCGCCTGGGCGGGGGCTGTTGACCAGCTGCGTCAGTCGCGCCAGGAGCAACCGGCCTGGGACGACACTTCCGAGGAGTCCGATCGGGGCGTGGTTTTATCCGCTGTCGATCCGGCCCAACCCTACGGCGGATTACTGGCCTGGCCGGAAAGCGGGGGAAGACCACGCCGCGTGGCCGGAGCCCGGGTCGTGCTGGCTGATGGCAAGCTATGCTTGTTCTTAGAGAAGGGGATGCGCAAACTGGCATCCTTTCCGGCTATGGAGGATGGACAACTGGCCGCCTGGGCAGGTCGAGCTTTAGTAAGGCTGGCCGACCAGGTCAAGGGCAAGTCTCTGCGCATCCAGGAGATCGATGGAGAGAGCGCCCTGGCCAGCAAGTGGACGGAAGGCCTGCGGGCACAGGGTTTTCGTGATGACTATACCGGTCTGATGGTGCTCGGGCGGGTAACTAAGTAGGTCACTCCGGTTCAGCCCCTCGTCTAGGGGCTTTTTTCTGTCATAAACTGTTCATGTTTGGGATGTGTGCGAAAAATGGCTTAAAATATGGTGTTTACATTGTTTCAGAAGTGTTTTAGCCGACTTCATTTAGCCTTCTGTTTACAGGTTGTTCATAAAAACGGGCTCTCTTTACTCTCAAGTTCTCCCGACCGCGGTAATCTGAACTCGTCAGATAAATGTCAGCAACCAACTAGGAGGACCTACAAGATGGCTTACGGTATGAGCGCAATCGGAATCGGCAACGGCGGTATCCCCACCATGGGAGCCAACTTCCCCTCGGCCGCGAACGGCTATGACCTGTCCGGCTTCGGCAGCCTTTACGGCGGAATGGGCGGAATGGGCGGCGGGCTCGGCACCAGTGGACTGGGCGGCTTCGGCGGCGTCGGCGGTGTCGGTGGAACCGGTCAGGCCGGTATGCAGCAAATGATGGGCGTCTTGCAGGCTCTCCTCCAAATCGTAGCTCAAATGTCGCAGGGCTGGCAGGGCGCTCTCGGTGGCGGCGGCAACCGCGCGGTTGGTAACGCCGGCAACGCTGGCAACGCTGGCAACGCCGGCAACGCTGGTAACGCTGGTAACGCGGGCAACGCTGGCAACGCGGGCAACGCTGGCAACGCGGGCAACGCGGGCAACGCGGGCAACGCTGGCAACGCGGGCAACGCGGGCAACGCGGGCAACGCGGGCAACGCTGGCAACGCCGGCAACGCTGGCAACGCTGGCAACGCCGGTGGCGCTTATGGCGGCGGCCGAGCTGGCGGTGGAGCTGGCGCGGTCGGCGGCGGCGGTGGTGCCTACGGTGGCGGCGCAGCGGTCGGCGGTGGCGGAGGTGCCTACGGCGGCGGTGCAATGGGTGGCGCTGGCGGCGGTGCTTACGGCGGTGGTGGTGCGACCGGCGGATTCGGTCAGCTGACCCCTTCTTTCCGCCAGTCCGGCAACGACGGCTTACAGCGCTATATCAACGCCGTCGACCAGAACGGCAACGTCGACAACGGCAAAATCACGGCTAACGGCGCCGTCTCCACGGGCCAGGCCCGCGCCAGCATCGTGGAAGGTTACGCCGCCGAGTTCTACGCCGGTGGCCGTCTCGAGAACGCCGCCGAAATGAGCCGCAACCTCGACGTCATCTACGCAGACAAGAATTCAAACGACCCGGGCCGTCAACAGGCCGGAACTTTTGCCCTGGTCGCTTCTCGCTTCAAAAATGCGGGTGGCAACTACGACAACGGGCAGCTCAAGAAGGTTCTCGAAGCGACCGGTAACCAGGACCTCATCGGTGGCGGCGTGGGCGACAAGGACGTGCAGACCCTGGGCGCCATCTCCTCCGCTCTGAAGCGCGGCACTCTCGACCTGGGTCAGGTTTTCGGAGAAGACGGCAAAGACATGCTGGGCGGCAATTCCGTCAAGGATAAGGCCAAGTATGACCGCGCTATCGGCGCTATCCAGGGCGGTGACCTGGCCAGCAACATCGAAGGCGGCGGCGGTGGCGGCGGTAACGCAGGCGCAGCCGGAAACGCCGGTAATGCCGGAAACGCGGGCGGTGCCGGTGGCGCCGGGGCAGCCGGAGCAGCCGGTCAAATGGGCGGCGCCGAAGGCCAGATGATGCAGCAACTCTATCAACTTCTGATGCAGCTCATCCAGATGATGGGCGGCAACCCGGCCGCTATGGGCCTGGGCAACGCAGGCAACGCCGGCAACGCGGGCAATGCCGGCAACGCGGGCAATGCCGGTAACGCGGGCAATGCCGGTAACGCCGGTAACGCCGGCAACGCTGGCAATGCCGGTAACGCGGGCAATGCCGGTAACGCGGGCAATGCCGGTAACGCGGGCAATGCCGGTAACGCGGGCAATGCTGGCAACGCCGGTAACGCCGGTAACGCTGGCAATGCCGGTAACGCTGGCAATGCCGGTAATGCTGGCAACGCCGGTAACGCCGGTAACGCCGGTAACGCTGGCAATGCCGGCAACGCGGGCAACGCTGGCAATGCGGGCAACGCCGGTAATGCTGGCAACGCGGGCAAAGTCACCGCAGGAAGCATGGGTGCGGGTTCGGCCGCCCCCGCTCCTCGCGCCGCCTCCGCCGGCTACGGTGGTGGGTATGGCAACACCTGGGGCTACGTCCGCCGCTAACAACGACCATGTCGCCTCGCGGCGACTTCACGGTCTTAAAAGTTCGGTCCAAAAGCTGGTTGACTCTGACGCACAAAACCCTGGGCTAACCCCCGGGGTTTTGTGTTTTGCCCTGTACGCCGATTTTGTCTCGCCAAATTCGAGGAGATTCGTATCAGCGATGACTCGGGGCCCGCGCGCGACCACTTAAAGCACGCGACACTCTGTGGAGATACCGGCGAGCCGTTGCCTAACGACTACAAATTCACAGGGTCAGGCAATCTGCACCAGGCTTAGCAGCTGTAAGCGGCCCTTGAATCCAGTGGGCCGACGCTCCCAGGCGTTTCCCCCATCCCCCTTGGAAGACCCCCCAAGAGCCGGCGCAAACGTCGCACGCGTATGCAGACTTGTCTCGGGTTTTCTTACGTCTGCCTCGGTTGGGCTGCCGGGGACGGCGTATCCAGGTGCTTTCCCGGTCAGGCAATGCGCCCGCCCTGGCGACGGCCTTGGGCTGGGCTTACCGGTTCCGCTGACGCGACTACCGCAGCGCCGTGTTCGAAGTGTGCTTACCGGCGGGCGGAAGTTTGGCAGCTCGCACCCGGGGGCACGTACCGGTAGCGGCGGCTCTCGGGGTTGCCTTCCCTGGCGGCAACTTTTACCGCTCCTGGCAGCAACTGCCGGGATTGCCTTCCCTGGGGAAGCGGTTTCCGCATCGCGCCCACGGGTCGTAGCGGCCGCACTGCAGGTTCAGCCTGGACGAATGGGGTCAGGCTCCGGCGCCGATTTTCACACGCTTCTTCGACTCGTCGATGTAGCCGTAGCCCAAAGCGTCATCCACCAATTCCCAGGTTTTGGGTGCGTAGGCGTAGTCCGGTCCGTGATGCAGGACTCCATTGTGCTTCAATTCGCGGTAGTGGGCCAGAGCAGCGCGGAAACTGTCCCGTTTCCCGATGCGCTCGGTGGCGAACGGAACGGCGTATCTCCAGAAAGGGCTGTCAAAGTTTGAACCGCCCTGATAATAGTAGCTGATCGTGTCTTCCATTTGATTCACGGCCGTGGTGAAGGCCGCGTTGGCTTGAAGATCCGTGGCCGTGCCTACGACCATGTCGTAAAAGAGGCGAGCGGTGTAGATGTAGAGGAAGATCGAGTTGGCGATCAGTGGTTCGAAAAAGAGTGCCTGATTGCCGTTCTTGCCAATCCGACCCTGAAAGACGGAATTGGAGTAATAGCTACGGAACTTGTATTCAGCCGTATGGATCCCGCGTCCGGTAGCGGCATCAATCTCCTTGGAACGGAGGATGCGCAGCATGTCCTGTTTGGCCTCTTCGGGATCCATGAGCGTGTCATTGTACATGTAGCCGAAGGTTTTGCGCGATTGCAAGGGCACACCGAACATCCAGCCCCCCTTGGTGGCAATGTGGTCGGTATAGGGCTCGTAGTTGAATTGGTCGGGCATTAAGCTATGGATCCAGGCGCGATTGATCGCAGAGCAGTCGCTGATGGTGTAATCGGCAAAGTCCCCGGGGAAGCCCATGCAGTTCAGAACGTAGTCGAACTCGTGGTCCTGGCCGTCGATGGTCAAAACCACGCGGTCGACCTCAGGCTTGATGGCCTGCACGTCTCCTTCCATCTGGCTGTATTTTTTTGGCCACAATTCGGGTAACCGTTTGAAGGCAAACTGACTGAAGCCAGAATTGTTGAAATGAATGGCGGTATTGCCATCTAGAAGCGGATTGATCCAGGAGTTTTCACGCCATTCTGTGAATTTGCTGCCGAATTTCAGGGTGGCGTCGAGGGCCGCCATATCATCCGGATTGCCCAGGCAGAAATTCAAGCCACGCTCGAGCAGGCCGACAAAGCCACCGTTGGTGCTCTCGCCGATACCCAGAATGGGCTTTTTCGGATTGTGCACACAGACGATGTCCCAGGTGTTGTCGAGCCAGGTGCACAGATGGATTAAGCTCAAAATGCCCGCCGAGCCGGCCCCGATCACCCCGATTTTCTTGCCCATGGAAATTCCCCCCTCGATTGCTGCTGTGGCGCCGTTTCACGGCGTTCGGAGAATTCTAGGACCCCCTTCAAAACCCTCTAGAAGGCCTGGTTGGAGCCAGGGTCGGTCATGCGGCCGACTTCGACGAGTTGCTTGATAAGGCGCACAAGTTTTTTCCGAGTCTCTGAATCGGGAGAGAAAGCCAGTCCCAACCGGTAGACTCCGTAGTCTGGGGCGCAGCGGCGCACGATCGCTCGCAGGGCGAACTTTTCGAAAGCGATCTCGGTGGCAGCGCCTACTTCGAGTGGCTGCAAACTGGAAACCCGAGCTCCGGAAGTGGAGAGGTCGGTGATCTTGATATCCTGCTGTTTGCCGTCCATCAACGCCTTGCCCGGCAGTTGGCAACGGGCTCGCATGTACCGCCGCTGATTGCGCCGACTGCCGGCCTTGAACACTTTTTGCAAAATCGGCTTCACCCAGGAGCGGCGCATGTTGTCGAGCGTGTCCTCGAAGCCCACGGCCAGTGTGAACATTTGCTCGCCTTCTCGGCGTACCCAGCAGATCGCTCCTCCGACGGTATCCAACTCTGCTTCATACATCGGTTCCACATAACGCAGGCGAATGGGCTGACCGCGCCGCAGGATTTTCTTGACAAAAGGACCGCGTACTTTCAGTTTGAGCCCTTGCGGCCCCGCGTCGATGCAGTGTGCCAGATAACTGCAACCGGGAGCCTGGACTTCTATCTCGAAATCACAACGAACGCGAAACGCTTGACGCCGCTCTTCGCCATCCCAATCAGGTATTCGTTTAAGAAGATTGCCGAAGAGGGATTGAAACCACCCCATACTTGGGTTGGATTGGTCGCGATGGCCGGAACCCCTGGCGATGAAAGGATAAAAATGGATAACGATACTCAGTTTGCCCAGGCTACCTTAAATCTGTTGCGCCATGTGGCCATGTCCGCCCCGCTCCCCGTGATTCAGACCCTCAAGGATCAGTTGGAGCGGCGTTACAGCGAGATCTTGGAGCCACTCCATCCGGGCGTTGATTTTCTGGTGCGGGCCAGTCTGGAGGGCGAGTTCGAAGCGGTGATGCCACTCGTTCAGGGAATGCTGACGGTGGGTGGAGGTGCCCCTTCGGTCCAGGCGATTGAAGAGAGCTTTGCCGCCTCGCCTCCGACCGTCGAACTGAAGCGTCCCCCGCAACAGAGCGTCAGTCAATACCGAGGGGCCGGCAAAGCCTACCGCGACGTCTTTCGCAATACCTGAAATAAAATAGGCTCGGGACGTCTACCAGGAACATCCTGAGCCAGGGGGAGCGGACGAGGAACCGCGATTGCCTCACCAGTTAGTGCTTGAAAAAAATTATCCTTTTTTTGAATGAAATTCTTTCCAGGTGTCCATGGGCTGGCACTGGGGGCACCAGAAGGTGGCCCTGGCGGCCAGGCCCTGATGGCGCGATTGAATCGTAGCGGTGCACCGCAAACACTGCATCCCATCGCGAGCATAGAGCCAGACACGCGCCTGGCTGCCGGGTAGTGGCCGCGAAGCGTCGTGAGTCGTGGTGCGCGGCCATCCTCCCAGGTTGAGTTGCAGCAGGCGCCGGCCTCGCCAAAATAGATCGCGAAGTTGCTCCGGGCGGCAAACGGAGATGGGGCTAAACGGGTGGGTCCCGGCCAGGGGACGGAACGGGTTGCCTTTCCCTTCCGGCAGCGGGCCTAACAGGCAAAGTTCGCTTTTGTAGACATTGCCTAGACCTGCGGCAATCCGCTGATCGAGCAAGACTTCGCCGAGCAGTCGGTCGGGAGGGCAGAACTGTTGGGCGCGTCGCTGCACCCAATCCCAGTCTGGCTCTTCGGCTGCCAGCAGGTCAGGTCCAAGGCCCGAAAGAACCGGGTGCTTAGCCATCTCCCTGGCGTCGAGTAGCTCAACATCTTTGGGCTGCAGGCAAACGAAGACTTCCTTCTCAGTTTCCAGGCGCACATGCACCTCGCCGCGGTTCTTCCAGGGCTGGGGGTAACGGTGCCAGGCGCCGTGCATGCCGAGATGCACTCGCAGGGTGCGTCCGTTGTCAAAGGCGATCAGGCAGTGTTTCCCCTGAGCCCGCACCGATTCGATGCGCGTGGCGTGTGCGAAAGGACGCACACCCCCGCGCAGTTCCACGCGTATCAGCGGTTGGTTGCGCAAACCTTGATCCAGCACGCGGGCCAGTTTGTGAACGGTATCTCCTTCGGGCATCCCAGACTCCCAAAGTTCTGGGGGGACTGCCGTCTCCCCCCAGGCCTCCCCTGCTCCCAGGTTCTGGGGGGGACTGCCGTCTCCCCCCAGGCCCCCCCTGCTCCGGGTTCTGGGGGGGACTGCCGTCTCCCCCCAGGCCCCGCTGCAGGAAACGCGGCTGGAACGGCACAAACATCGGGGTGACTAAGTCTGCCAAGATCCTGGTGGTCGAAGACGACCCGAACATGCTCAGCGCCCTGGGCTCTGTCCTGCAAAGTCAGGGGTACGAGGTCGTGATGGCCAATTGTGCCGAAGACGCGGTCGCCCTTTCGGCCACTCAACAGTTCGATTTGATCGTGACCGACATTCGCATGGGTGAAGTCGACGGTCTGCAGGCGTTGGAAAAAGCCCGTCAGGTCCAGCCTGAGGTGGGTGCACTGGTCGTCTCCGGTTATGCCAGCGAAGAGGAAACGCTGCGCGCCGTGCAGCTCAATGTGGGCGGCTATTTAAAGAAGCCGTTCAAAATGCGGGACTTCCTTGACCAGGTCCAGCAGATTCTCGAACGCCGCCGGGTCGAATCGTTGCGTTCCCAGGAAAAGGCCAGCTACAAGAAGTCGTTGCTGAACTGCTATGAGACTCTGCTCCAGGTGATCGATGTAACCGGCGTGGTGGCCAATCAAGGAGCGCTATTCCAGCTTCCCGATCTGGCTTTCCGCATGGCGCAGTCGGCCGGCATGGCGGGTGAACTGTGCGCCCAGATTCGCCTCGGATTGGCGTTGCGCTTGAGTTCTCACCTGGGTCCCTTGCAGACGGAAGAGTTTCGCGATGGCCTGCGCGGATTTCCCGGCTTGTATCGGCTGGTCACCCAAGGCCAGTTAAGCGATCAGCCGCTGGCTTTGGAAAACGTGCTCGTGCAGTGGGCGCTGCAAAGTCAGGATGGAGCCGACCCGCCCGCTTCGCTGCGGCCTCACTACGAAGCCGCTCTGAGAACGGCCGGTCCTGTCATCACCGGCGCTGGCATAGTTGCTCAGCATGTTTCCCAGCAGAGCCTGCTGCATTTGGCGCGCACTCTGGAACGTGCCGGCGACGGCGTCAATGCGCGTCGCGCCTTTGAAGAAATGTGTAAATACCCGTTGCCCCCCTCGGAAGAGATCGAGGCTCAAATGGGGCTGGCCCGGCTGGCCCTGCGCGATGGGGAGACCGAGCGGGTGGCCACCCTGTTTGAGCGCGCTCGTCAGCTGGCCAGCGGCTTGAATCCGGCGGCCCAGGCTCACCTCACCTTGGAACAAGGTCGCTGGTTGGTAGAGATGGCTTCCCCACAGGCTCTAGGGCAGTTGGAATTAGCTGCTCGCCAGTTTGAAGTGCTGGAACTGGAGGCCGGCGCAGCCGAGTCCCGCCTGGCCCTCAAGCTGCTTCAGGGTCAGCCCAATCTGGACATCTCCCTGCAGGTGCTCTTGCGGCCGGAATATCGCGCCGAGTTGACTCACGCCTCGGAATGGCTGCTGCCTTTGGCTTTGGAGAAAAAAGCTCAGCCGGTGGAAAGCCTGCGCGCCTGGGTAAGCCGCAGTTCTCCGGAAGTAGCCCGCCGCTGGAACCAGCTCAGCGAAGTGGCCAAGTCCTACTTGCTCGGCTTATTTGACGACGCCAAGTTGGGCTTGCCCGAAGAATTGGCCCGTCCGGCCCAAGACGACGCAGATCCTGGCATCCGCGCACAGGCCGCCCGCATGACGGCCAGCGAGGGCGGACCTACGACACTGTTGGAAATCCATTCGCTGGGATTTTTCGAGGTATTCATGGGCAGCCGACGCGTGGCCGAGTCGGACTGGAAGACGCAGAAAGTCAAGTTTCTGCTGGCCTATTTGTGCAGCCAGGAGGCCGCCACCGAAGATCAACTGCTGGAGTTGTTCTGGCCCGATAGTTTGAATTCGGCCAAGAAGAGTCTGAACCACGCGCTTTCCACCCTGAGATCCGCTCTGCGCTCCGGTCTTGGCCTGGAGCCGATTTCGCGCGAGCGCGGAGTTGTGCGGATGAATCCGCAGGTTCCGTTTTGGCATGACCTGACCGAACTGGAGAGCGCCTGGACCGCCGCGCGTGGACTGCCGGACGGAGAAGGCCGGGTTCCCGGTTATCGTCGGGTCGTCTCTCTTTATCGCGGACCCTACCTGGAGGGTTGCTACGCTGACTGGGCCCTCAATCGCCGCAAAGAACTCGAAAGTCGCGTGGCCGAAGCTGCCTTCCAAATCGCGCAGGTGGCCCTGGCCGGAGATAACGCCCACGAGGCGGTGGAATTCAGCAACCGTGCGCTCAATCTTGACCCTACCCGACAGGACGTTTTGTGCATCTCCCTGCGCGGACACATCCTGGCTGGACGCCCCTCCGCAGCCGTGGCTCAATATGAGCAGTATGCCAAGTGGCTCAGACAAGAATTCGAAGCGGAGCCAACCATCGACGTCATGCGTGAATACCATCGCGCCCGACTCGGCCTCAGTTAATACGCCGAGTTCTCTTCCAGACGCACGATTTGAAAGAAGGTGCCACGGGTCTCGCCCACGTCTAACTCGGCGCGGATGCTGTAGCGAGCTTTGGAATCCGTGGGATGGCCCACACTGTGGATGATAATGACCTCGTAGGGCGGTTCCATCCAGCGACGGTCGACCGTTACCTCGTAAGTTCCCACCTCTTTGGTGGTGCTATTCAGATCGTAGACGGATTCGCGAAAGCTGTATTCGTCATGATAACGGTCGTCGGGCGGCGGATAAAGCAGGTCGTGCTGCATTTTTACTCGAGAGTTTTCGATGCCGGCCATGGCCAGTGACTTGGCGGCGATGGCGTCGGCGGACAGACGGGCCATTCGGTAGCGATAGGACTGCTTGGTCATAAAGCCAATGCCGAGCACCAGCAAAAGCGTGCTGATCAGAAGGGCCAGCACCAGTGCAAACCCTCGCCGCCGCTTCATATCGGCATCACCGCGCTGCTCCGCACCAACTCGCGAGCCTTGCCTTTACTGTCGGTCCACTTGAGTTCCAGGCGGTAAGTGCCGTCGCCCCTTCCGGTGACGGTGAAGCTGGAGAGCTCGCCAAGCAGACGGATGCTGTCGGTTGATGCGGCCAGGGTCGTGCACAACAGCACGCCGTCGGCCCCTACTTCAAATCGTCGTTCGTTGAGGTAAAGAGGATCGTCTGGCGCCCAGGCGCCGGTTGTGAGGGGCGGATTGGGCAGGCGAGCCGTATTGGCGGAAGGATCCCACGCTTGCAGGCGCAGACGGTTGGAGGTTCCGCCGACGCTCGGTTCCAAAATCTGTTTGCTGCTGCGCAGAGCCTGGCCGATTCGTTCCAGGGCCTGATGGGCTCCCATGCGCTGGTCATGGTCTTTGTTGTAGACGGACTCCTGTTGGATATTCTTGGCCAGTCCCGCAACCAACAGCAGCATCACCCCGATCATCCACAGGGTGACCAGAGTCTCCATCAGGCTGACTCC
>JALHOV010000048.1 GCA_022842865.1 Vulcanimicrobiota bacterium
CAGCGATTCCATTTCGTAGAGTTGCACTTCTCCCTCGGGTAGGATCGAGCTTAAGTGCCCCAGGGTATAGCGATAGCCGGTGGCCCAAACCACTCCATCAAAACGTCCGTCCTGCCCGTTGACAAAGTGAATGGTCGGTCCGGCAAAATGCTCGATGGCCGGAAATACTGGGACTTCGCCGGATTCCAGCAGGCGTCTGGTTGCACCGCCTGCCATGGGCGGATTGGAATTCAGGCGAAGTCCCATTTTTAAGGCGGCCCGTTCGGCCAGCCAGGAAAAGGGAGAGAGCAGGGCTTCGGCCAAGGGGGAGGGCCCGAACACAAGTTTTCCACGATGGCTGAGGGCCGCCTCGAATCCGTTGCGATGCAGGTCGGCAACCATTTCGCCGGCGCTCAAACCCGCTCCAACCACCAGCACCCGGCCGGACTGGAGGCGCAGACGGCGGCGCAAGTCCTCGATGGTTTGATACTGGCTGGTGTGCATGGTAGGGATCGGCGAGTCATCCTGGCCCGGATAGTTGGGCAGGTTGGGGGTGCTGAAGTAACCGGTGCAGTTGACCAGCAGCTGGCAGCGAATCTCTTCCTGGTTTGTGGTGACGAGGTAGCCGTGGCGGTCGCGTTCCACCCGCTCCACCCGGCAGCCGTAAGTAATGGGCAGTTGTTGGCGTCGCGCATATTCTCGGAGATACCAGGCGTAGGCAGGCTGAGTGGAGCGGCGCAGCAGCCAGTTCCAGGCCACCCTGGAACCCGGCAGCGTATTGTTGACCCAGGGGCCAAAGAAGATGTTCTGCGGGTAGTGGGCAAAGGACTCGCCTGCCACTTTTCCCTTCTCGAGAATGAGAAAGTCAAGGTTGCGGCGGGCCAATTCGTAGCCGATGGATAGACCGGCCGGGCCGGCCCCAAGAATGAGAATGGTGGTTCTTTTCATGTGTCGTAACGCTGCAACGCGGCGTTGAACTGTCCGCTTTGAACGTAGCCAATGACTTGCTGGTAGCGTTGCATGTTGTCGATGGTGCCGCTGCTGATGACCTGATCCAGGCTGAGTTGCCCGCTGTTGAGGGCCTTGGTGATGGCCCCAATGGTCTGTACGTCGGTTTCTCCCACGCCTTCCGCGCTGGCCAGGCCGGTTAATCCTTGTTGAACCAGGAGTTGCTTGAGGCCGGGGTTATTGTAGAAGCCTGGTCCGTTTAGGAGATTTCCCTTGAAAACCGAGGCGACTTGCACAAAGAGTTGGGCCTGGGGGTTCATTTTTGGCAGGGCGCGGGCGCCCGTGTCGACTCCTTGGGCGGAAAGTGCGTCTGCGTCCACGGCGTAGGCTGCGAACTGGTAAGCATAGTTGCGGGCCACGCTGGCCTGCCAGGCTTCCGGGTTTTCTACCCGGCCGAAGCGAGTTCCTGGAATTGCGTCGCTCTGGGCGATGCCGGTTTTTCCCTGTAGGGTTCCGCCCAATCGTTGGGCCTGCAGATAGGAACTGATGTCCCCCAAATCTCCCGGGTAAGGAGGGAGTGTGGAACTCGTCCCGGGTTGCGGGTGCGGGGTTTGGAGTTGTTGGTTGGGGCCCGCCAGACTGCTCCATAAGCCCTGCAGTTGCACCAGACTCTGGCTTAGCTGTTGAAGCAACTGGCCCAACTGCCAAGGTGACGGGCCGGCGGCGTATTGAGGGACCTGGGGCCGGTATTGCGCCGGTTGAAAATAGCTGGTTAGCTGCCTCTGAAAATTGCTGTTGAAAGAGGGGAAAATCGCCAAGTTTGCCTCCGCGCGGTTTGGTTCTATTCAGAGACTAGCAGGGATGTGAGCGACGAACTTTGATCCAGATCATAGATTATTGGGTGGCCGCAAAAACCGCTTCCAGGGCTTCCGAAAGTTCGTGGATCAGGTCGTCCGCTTTTTCCAGTCCGACCGAAAGGCGAAGGCCGCGAGGATCCCTGGCGGAGTCGTCGCTCTCGGGATTTTCTACCAGGGTGCGGATTTGACCCAAACTGGCCGCCGTGGTGATGGCATAGGCGTTGTTGGCCAGGTAGTCGATGCATTTGCGGGCATTTACTCCCTGGCCCGCTACGGGCTCGCGCAGGCGAAAGTAGATCATGGTGCCGGGCGCAAACCGTCCGTCGTAGTCCAGCAGTTGCCGTTGGGCCAGGTCTATTTGGGGAAACGAGTCCAGTCCCGGGTAGGTCACCTCTTCCACACAGGGATGGCGTTCCAGAAAGCGAGCCAGTTTCATGGCTGACTCTTGCTGTTGGCGGAAGCGGACCGGCAGGGTGGACAGGCCGTAGACCAGGAAGTGCCAGGCGTTGCGCGGCGAGAGCACCCCTCCAAAGTCTTCACGGAAGGAAAGCCAGCCTGGCTTCAGACAGGCCGGGCCGACCACCACGCCCCCCACATCGGTGCCGAAGCCGCCGATGTTCTCCGTGAGGCTGCTCACCACCAGGTCGGCCCCCAGTTTCAATGGCCTCTGACCGTAAGGGGTGGCCAGGGTATTATCGACCATCAGCCACAGCCTTTGTTCGGGCCGGCGCTGCAGATTGACCTGGCGGACCCATTCGGCCACCTCGGCGATGTCGATGAGGGTCAGATCGGGATTCACCGGAGATTCCAAGTAGAGAACTCGGGTATTGGGTCGCAGATGCTTTTTAGCCAGGTCCAGTCGGGTGAAGTCGGCGGAACTGGTCTCGATTCCGAAGCGAGGCAACCAGTTGCGCAGCAACTTCTGGGTGGAGCCAGACAACCGTTTGTGACTGAGCACATGGTCGCCGGCCTGGGCGCAGTTGCACAGGGCGGCTGAAATCGCGCCTGTGCCGCTGGCGAAGGTGACGGCGCATTCGCCCCCTTCCGCGTAGGCCAGATTTTCTTCCAGTATGGCCCGACTCGGATCCTCGTCACCCGGCTGGACTTGGTCGTGATGCTGCAATTTATGGGAGACGGAGACGGAAGCGGGCGGTACCAGGTGGTGCCGATACTCCCGGTGGGCGGCGCTGCAGCGACCGTGGATGAAGTGGGTCTTTTCAGAGTAGAGGCCTTCCAGGGCACGGCTTTTCAAGTGAGCGTTGCGCTCACTCAGCCAATCATGGTCTGTCATTGGTGTAGCTTAGCCCCCTCGTTTGACCTTCGGTATGATCCCCATCATAGGTTGTCCAGGAGGCGATCAGGCCAGGTGGCGGTCTCGTAAAATGCGCAGCACGTCCAGGGTGGAAATCAGACCTACCAGTTTGCCCTGGTCCAACACCGGCAGGCGGTGAACGTGCTCGCGCAGCATCAGTTCGACGACTTGATGCAAGGTGGCCTCGGGAGATACGCAGTAGACCGTGCTGGAGAGAATCTCGGCCACGCTGCTTTTCCGCAAAATGGTTTCGGCTTGAAGGTTCTGGGCGTCGAAATAGGCTAACCGCCCCTGGTGATAGCCATGGCCCGATCGAGCCTGCTCACCGTAGAGTCCGCCTAGATGAGCGGCCACGTCGGTTTGCGAAACCACTCCCAACAGACCGCCCTCTTCATCTACCACGGGAACGCCGGAGATGTTGTGGACGCTGAGCAGCTCCATCAATTCTCCCAGGTTTTGCTGCGGCAGGCAGGTGACCACGGGCTGCTGCATCCAGGCCCCCACCCGGTCGGGAGGAAGTGCCTTACGGGCGGGGCGGGGCAGGTTCGGGTCGACCGGCTCCAGAGGACTGGAGACGGTGATGGGCTCGAGAGGCGGATGGCCTTCCAGATGGGGCGTCGGGGGCATGGTTGGGATGTGGTGGGGCCAGATCATGAGGGCTTCTTTTGTTGACAGTTCAGGCAAGCGCCGGAACAAGCCTTGGCCAGGGCATCCTGGAGTTGGTCGACAACCGGGGCGGGGGGCTGGCTTAGTTTGAGGAGATTTTTCCCGTGCAGTGAATTCATAGGGGATCCCACCTTCTTTTTAAGATACCTGCTAGCTTAAAGCGGTATCACGGTGCTTGACTATGATCTGGATCATCACGGCGCACCAACAGAACCGGACAGGGGGCGTGGCGGGTGACCGTTTCGGCCACGCTGCCCATCCACCAGCGCGTCATACCGTCTCGTCCGTGAGAGTTCATGACGATCATGGACACGCCCAGTTGGCGGGCTTTTTCCACGATCATTTGGCTGGCCAGGCCGCTCACACATTCGATTTGCACCTTCACGAAGGCCTCAGATTTTAACCGGGTTTTCACCTGCCGCAGATAATGCCGGCACTCTTCCGCCTGGGCTGTCTGGGACTCTAATAGGTCGGGTTCGCCCACCCGCAGTAAGATGATCTCGGCCTGATGTTTGGCTGCCAAATCCACCGCCCAGGGCAGGGCCTTTTCGGAATGTTCTGATCCGTCCAGGGGGACGAGCATTTTGTGCACGAGAATGGGGTTTTCATCCATGGTTTAGCCTACCTTTCTTCCTCTGGATCATACGGAGCGGCGGCTATGACATGGATCATAGTTGAGCCATTTTTTACCTTCTAGGCTCAAATCATGAATATACCCGTATCTCCATGCACGCCCGACTCTTGCGGTCAGTGCGGTCAGTGCGGTCATAAGCTGTTGAGCGGCGTTTCCCAGGAAGCCACTTCCCTTTGGGATGCCGCCAAAAAAACCCGGGTCATTCCCCGGGGAGCGGTCCTCTTTCACGAGGGTGAACGGAGTGGGGGAGTCTATTGCACTTTCTCGGGTCTACTCAAGTTGCACCGTACCAGCCTGGAGGGGGAGGTGCAGATCGTGCGCCTGGTGCATGGCCTGGAGGTGGTGGGCCATCGCTCCCTGCTTACTGGAGAGCCGCTGACGGCCACGGCCACCGCTCTGCGTGACTGCCGCCTTTGTTTTGTAGACGCGGCCACGGTGCATCGCTGCTTACAACTCGACCCAGGACTCTCGGTGAACCTGGCACGATTGTTAGCGCGCGATCTGGGTCACTCGGAAAGCCAGCTCTTCAATCTTTCTCAATTAGACACGCGGGCGCGTGTCTCAAGGTTGCTGCTGGAGTTACGCCAGCGCAACGGCTACGCGGTGGAGTTGACCCGAGCCGAGATGAGTCAAATGGTGGGTGCGTCGCCGGAATCCGTTTCGCGCACCCTGCAATCGCTGGCCCGCCAGGGCGCGGTGCGTTTGATTCGCCGCCTGGTGGCCCTGGATAACCTGCCACTGCTCCAGCAATATGCAGGGGTCTAGTGGCGCTGGACGCGGACAAGTTATGCGAAATTTGGAGGTTCTGGCCGCAGAGCGTATCTTCGCCTCTGCGGCCAGCGCATCTTTTGTATGGGCGAGTGCGGGTTGCCACAATGGACGAGGACCATCAGGAGTTGCTGAACGCTCGTCGGCCGGCCAGACCCAGGCTGTCGCCGATGAGGAAACGCGTGAGCGCAGCGCTCGCCATCCGCTGCCCTAACGCTCCTCGACCACCACTTGATACGGCTCCAAACCGAGCTTACGATACAACGGCAAGGCCGCCGGATGATCCAGATCGCAAGTATGCAACCATACCCGGGATGGATCGGAACTCCAGGCCTGGTGCAAGGTCCAGCCCAACCACAAACGACCCAGGCCTCGCCCCAAAAACTCTGGCATCAACCCGAAATAGCTCACACTCACTTCCGAACCGGCCCGCACCAGCTCACAATAACCGGCGGGAGTCCCCGCAAAGTAGAGAACCCACAATTCGGCCGAGCTCAAGGCCGCCAAAAGCTGATGATCCGACCACGAAGCGCGATCCACCCATTTCCAGGAAGCGCCTACGGCACGATATAAAAACCGGTAATAAGCCGCCGTCGGCTCCAGGGAGCGCAAAGCCAGCAGGGGTTCCGGCAGAGGCACATTCGGCTGTAATGGTCGAGAAAACATCTGCAAATAGGTAATCGTCACTTCCATCCGGCCAGGGTTCTGCGAGGCTTTCTGGAAGCCCCCCACCCATGAGAACCCTCCTGCTTTTTACAGCCGCCGCACTCGTTGGCTGCAGCCACAAACCCTCTATCCAGGGAGTGGACGGCATGGCCTCCCAAGTGCCCGCCTCCTCGCTGATTTTCGCCGGCGTGGACGCCCGTGAGAAAGTGCCTTCCGACTTCGTGCAAACGCTGGATAAGATGAAGGACAAGCCCCAACTCGCCGGCAACATTCAAAATTACAGAAACCAAACGGGGCACGATCTCATCACCGCCCTCAAAGCCTTCGAACCCGCCGGTTGGGCCATTGTGGTCGACCCCAACGGGAAGAAAGAGTACGCCATGGTCGCCGGCATCTGGGTGCGCGACCGCAAGCTAGCGGAAACCTGCATTGCCGAATCGGCCAAGAGCGAAACCCCCGTCAAAACGGACAACATCGACACTTATAAAACGGCCGGCTACTCTACCTGCTTTGCCGATCCGTTCTTGCTCGTTTCCAACAAGCCCGAGGGCATCCAGGCCGTACTCAAGCGGCAGGGTTCGCTGGCCGACGACGCCAACTACAAAGCAGCCCACGCCCAAATGTTCCAAGGCAAGTCGATGGCCTTCGTCTACTCGGCTCCGCCTATGGCCCCCAAGACCGTCCACTACTTTGCCGGAGGCGTCGGCAAAGAAAGCCCTTATCGACCGGTCGCCTTCCTTTCCATCGATCCAGCCGCCAAGAAACTGCTGACGGCTCCGGCCAATCCCAATGCCCTGGCCAGCAATGTGCCGGCCAAGTGGAATTTCTACACCATGATGCAACTGCGTTACCCGCTTGAGGCCCTGGCGCAGTATCAGCCCAAATCCCTCGAAGATCCGGCGAAAACTCTCCAACAAGCTGGGACCAGCCCAGCCCAGGTCAACAAAGCCTTCCAGGGCGACCTCGCCCTTGGCCTCGACCTCGACCAGTATTTTGCTCAGATCCCTCAGACGCCACCCAATGGCCTGGTCATGTGCGGCCTGCGCAACGGCGCCGAGTTCGAGGCCCTCTGGAAAACCTTCTGCCGCAGCAACGGCATCAAAACCACCAGTGCTAAAGTCGGGGCCTACCTGGTGGACCGCTTCGCCGATGTGCCCTACGTCGTGCTGGCTCGCCAGGGCAAGCAGGCCCTGCTGGTCATGGGCGGCAAGCCTGACGATGTGCTCAAACAGGTCAGCGATCTCAAACCCGCCGACTCCCTGGCCAAAACCCAGACCGTACAAGGGGCGCTATTTGCCCTCCAATACGACCTGCGCAACACCCGCACGCAGCTGGCCAAGTCCGGTCTGCTCGGCCTCAACCCCACCCTGGCGCCGCTGTCCGCCCAGATGCAAAACTCAGCTCCCGAAATGTGGCAGGGCGATATGAACGTTCATGTCGAGAAAGACGGCGTCAAAGCCGAAGGCAACCCCGTCACGATGATGATCATGGGCATTATGAAAGCCGCCATCATCGCTACCTACCTCGAAGGCTAACAAGGAAGACCCCCTGTGCATCCTTTCGAAGTAGAATTCGACGGTCTGGTTCTGCGTGGCTGGCGCCGACCGGGATCGGGTCCCCGCTGCCTGGCCGTGCACGGCTGGCTGGATAACGCCAACACCTTCCTGCCCCTGGCCGAACACCTGCCCGAAGTCGACCTCATCAGTGTCGACCTGCCCGGTCACGGCCGGTCCGCCCACCTCCCGCACCCCGGCACCTACCACTTTATCGATACGGTCTATTGGGTGATCAAGCTCCTGCAGCACTGGGGACCCGCCTGGCTTATAGGCCACTCGCTCGGAGGCGGTCTTTCCAGCATTGCCGGCGCTGTTGTGCCCGAACTGACGAAAGGAATCATTCTACTCGACGCTCTAGGCCCCATCACCTCGCCCGAAGCCGAAGCCCCCCAACTCTTCCGCCGCTCTCTGGAAGCCCAGGCCAAATCCTTCAAACGACGCTATTATGCGACCTATGAAGAAGCCGTCCAACGTCTGCAACACCCGGTATTGGCCGAACGAAGCCTGCAACAAGACGCCAACGGCTTTTACTACGCCTACGACCCGCGAGTGAAAGCCATTTCGCGCATTCGTATTACCGAATCGCAAGTGCGCGCCTACCTCCAGGCACTCCAGTGTCCCGTGCAGGTACAAATCTACTCGCAAGGCATCCTCAAC
Source organism: Vulcanimicrobiota bacterium (assembly GCA_022842865.1). Classification (GTDB taxonomy): domain Bacteria; phylum Vulcanimicrobiota; class Xenobia; order Xenobiales; family JADMJV01; genus JADMJV01. Next base: position 8,044 of record JALHOV010000048.1, read on the forward strand.
CAGTTCCCTCTTCAGGAACGCCTGCAGTGCCTGCAACACGGTCAACTCGTCGAGCTCGAGGGCGGCCACCATCTCCACCTGGACCGACCCGCCCTGGTGGCCTCTCACATTCTGGCGCACACCCGAGTGTCGTCTGCCTGAGGTGGAACTGTTTGCAGCCATTGAATTCAACGACCTCTCGGAAGTCCAGCGGCTTCTGAAGGGCGGCGCCGACCTCCAACAGCGCGCCGCCAACGGTCATACCCCCCTGATGTGCGCTGCCGGCCTGGGACACACCGAAATCCTGGACCTCTTACTCCAAAACGGCGCCGACCCCGAGACCAGCGACGGTGAAACGGCCCGCCCCAACCTCAAAAGCTTCGTCCATTTCGCCGGCAAAGAAGCCCTGGGTGACGAAGCCCTCGGACACACCGCTCTCTTTTGCGCTGCCCGCCGCGGGCACGCCCCCATGATCCAGCGCCTGCTCCAGAGCGGGGCGAACCCCAATCGATGCGACTTCCTCAACCAGACCCCGCTCCACTGGGCTGCTGAAGCAGGACACCAGGCCGCCCTTCAAGCCCTGCTGGAAGGCGGCGCCCAGCCCGACGCGGCCGCCCTGATGGCCGCCCTGGAGAACAACCATCCCGAGTGCGCCCAACAACTGCTCGAGGCTGGCGTTTCGCCCGACCAGAAAGCGCTGGTGCAGGCTGCTACTCTGGCCGACGCCCGAGTTTTGAAAACGATGCTCACCCTCAAACCCAGACTCAAGGCCGGTAAAGCCCTGGCCTACCTCGGCTACGCCACCCGCACCGTGCCCGCAGCCGAAGCCCCGCCCGGACGCTGGACCACCATTTTTAATGAGAAAGGCATCTTCAAACGAGTGCCCGAGCCCGAGGAGAAGATCCTCGAGGCCCTGGAAATATTGCTTCAGGCCGGAGCTTCCGTCAACGAAGTCAGCTCGGTAGGAACGGCTCTTTCCGTCGCCGCTCAGCAAGGCCTGACGCGAGTGGTCGAGCGACTGCTGGAAGCCGGTGCCGATCCCTATGGGCTCGACCAGGCCAGCAGCCCACCCCCCAAACCGACCCCTGCGAAGACTCCCAAAATCCTGAAACAGCCGAGCTTTAAGACCATGCCCGACCTTGGCCCCCTGGAAAAACTCTGCGGAGCCCTCAGCACCAGACCGGAGTACCTGCGCGGAGGCCACGAAATCCAGCTAAAGAAGCCGATCGACCTGCTCTCCCTGCAACGACAGTTCCTGAAACAGGGAGTTTACCTCTTTCACCCCAGCTCGGAAGAAAGCCTGGCCGTCATCCCCGCCGAGCACTGGCGCGTGGCCATCGCCCTCATGCAAACCAACGGAGCCAACTGCGACATCCACCCCGCCGACGTCCTGAAGTGGCTGGAAACCCTCGAGAAAACCCAGCCCTTCGAACTCACAACCATCGCCCACGATCGTCTCGAAGGCATCTTCCTGACCCCCATCGCCGACCCCAAAGGCCTGGCCAAGAAAATGTATCGATTCTGTCCAGATATCGTGGACCAGGGCTGCGGTACCGTGAAAGTGCTGGCCGAAGAACTCCGGAAAGAGCCGCCCCGCCTCTACTTCTGGTGGGATTGACGACTCCTTACGGAACGCCGCCCGGAATGCTCAGGCCCTGAGTGGAAGCCGGATTGGAACCACCAGTGAACCACTCCCATCCGCTTTTGAGGCTATTTTTGATGCCATTGTAAGCGTTTCCTAGCGTATCTTCGACGGACTTGACGGCGGACTGAACCGGACCGGCAGGCGTCTGTCCTACCTGCTGAACGTCACCATTGGCCTGGCGGACATTATAATCGGCCGAACCATCGGGTCGCTGGACGCCGTCGACGGAACTGATTTGACCAATCGGATTTTCCGCGCCGCTGACCCGCTGCGCCTGAACCAGACTGGGGGCCACGTATTCACCGGCCCGATCGAGCGAATTTGCGATTCTCTGGGGAAAAGTCTGTGGGCCCAACGGGATGGTGGTGTCCACAGAGCCCTTCGGGCCGTCGGGATTGCTCAACTGCAGTCCCCCGTCCGTCCGCTGGGCCACGGTATTCTTCACAGCGTCCGCATCGCGCACGTTGGTGGCCACGTCTCCATTCGGCCGAGTGACCGAGTCGATTTCACTGATTCCCTTGTTCTCAGGGCCCTGGGCCAGGAGTCGGTTGCCTACCTGGTCGCCAGCGCGGAAAGTCGAACCCGTGGTAGTGCCACCCTGGGGAACCTGAGTCTCTAGCTTCACTTCGTTGTTGCCCGCAGCCGTCCGCTGGTCGACCTGAAGGCCCTTCGGACCATTGTTGGCCACCGTCTGCTCGGCCTTATTGGCGCCATTGACGGTCTCGATGCTCTTCTTCTCGCCGGGCTTCACTTCACCCGAGCTAACGCCCTGGGCACCCGGACGCTGAGGCAGCACCAGCTCCTTGCCGTCGGCAATCGCCCTTTGATTCTTGATGCCGTTGGCCTGCGCCACCTGGTCGGCCAGCGTGCGCCCCTGCTTGTCCTTGGTGTAAATATCCTTGAGGGAGAAGCCCTTTTGCAGAAGCTGCTTCTCAATCGTGCCCTCGCCGCCCTTGGTGTACTTGCCCAGCTTATTGCCCTCGCTGGTTTCCAGACCCTGGGACTTCCAATTCTTGGTGATGCCCTCGGCCATCGCGTTGGGCTTCTCGGGCTTCTTGGCGTCCGCCGAGATGCGCGAGCTCTCCTGCGGCGCCTTGTTGGCCGGCTTGGATGCGGTGCGGGCGGGCGCGCTTGCGGAACTGCTCCGCTTGATGGTGGAAGACTTCTTCCCGGGGGGGGTGCTAATTTTCTTGTCGCCGATGGGTGCCATTTGGTGAAGTCTCCCTTGTCGTCTCTGATAGATTGAGAATAGGCGAGGGCAACTCCGTTTCGAGCCAAAGAAAAACTAAAATTTTCCTGATATTGTGAACAAAATGAAAACTTTTGTTAGCAGTTGCGCAGAAAGCCCACGATTTCTTCGGCAACCTCTCGCGCCGCCTGGGGACGACCCCCCGTAGCCGGTCGTGGATCGCTCAACAAAGCCTCGGTCTGCCCTGCCGTGTCGGTTACATCACGGCCAATACGGGCCGAACCGATCTCCACCAGACGCTGCGAGTTATGCACCGCCAGACCCGAAATGGGCCGATGAATCACCATCGGTTTACCCAGAGCCTGGATCTCCGAAGTCGAAAGTCCGCCCGCCTTGGTCACCACCACATCGGAGGCACGCATCCACTCGTGCATATTGGAAACCTTGCCCTCCACGTGGAGAAGGTGGGGCGAAGACATCTCCTCCAACTTCGCCCTGGCCTCGGCGTTGCTGCCCGTAATGCACACGATCTGCTTTGGATAGGGCAACTTGCCCATCTCCTCCACCAACAATTCGAAAGGCTGCCCGCCCAAACCGCCGCCGGTAATCAGCACCGTGGCCACATTCGGCCGCAGGCCCAGACGCTCGCGCAGTTGCGCCGTGGTCTCAGAGGTTGGCACCGGGTTGTGGATGGGAATGCCGCTAACTCGCACCTGGGCTCGGTCCACCCCCAGACGCTCTAACTCGTCTACCATCGGCTCGTTGGCCACAAAATAGCGATCTACCTTAGAGCTCACCCAACGATCGTCGGCTACGTGGTCGGTCAGCACCGACCAGACCGGTGCCTCTACCTTGCCGCCCCGCTTCCAATGTGCCAGCATATGGCTGGCCTCGGCCTGGGTGCTTACGATCAAGTCTGGCTGAGCTTCCTGAATATGGGCCAGAGCCTCTGGGGACAGATTCGCCTTCAAAGCCATCAAGGCCACCTGGGCCAGGCCCACCAGAGGATTGCCGCGCACAGCCGCCTCATAAGCCCACTCGGCCAGCCCGGGAATCTTCCCCATCGACCCGATGGCCGACTTCTGCGCCTCGCGCACCTTGGGCGAAGACACGCTCAAGGTATCAAACGACTCGGCTTCTACGTTCGGGTGCTGCTCTAAAGCCTCCACCAGAGACTGGGCGGCCATACGATGCCCGGCTCCGGTGGCCGACGTGTGCACCACCATTACCTTGAGCGGCTTCAAGTTCATACCCTCAGTGTGGCAGACGCCCCCGAAAAATCTATGAAAGAGAGCAGGGTCCGACTTTAGGCGGACCTGCGGTGCGACCCGCGACCGTCTCGCCGGTCCGCCGCCTGGGCTATGCTGACTAGATGAGGAAACAGACGGTGGCGGTCATGGGGTTTGAGCCGGCCATGCAAAAAACTTTGGAAGGGCTCCTCAGTCGGGAGCCCGATTTAGAGATGGCCGGACCTAGCGACGAGGATGTGCAAACCCTGATTCTCTTTCCGCCCAGTGCGGAGTGGGTTCAGGAACTGCGCCTGCGCTACCCAAGGGCCCGCTTCTTGGCTGTGGTGGGCTGGCACCGTCGCCATCAATTCTGCGACGCCACCATCCATAGTTATGTGGATACTCTGCTGAGTTATCATGGTTTGCTTGAGCAAGTGCGTGAACTGGGGTAAGATGAGAATTGGATGAAGATTGAGCTGAAGTCCTTGGATTATCACCTGTTCTTGCTGGTCATCCTGGCCGTGGCCTGGGGTCTGGCTCAACTCCCCTTTCAAACCGTCACCGTGGCCGTACTCGGCCCGTGATTCCTCAGCTCCGCCGCTGCCTCCACTTATAGACTTCCGCAGGCAACAACACGATGGGAATGGCCAGCGCCGTAAGCAAGGCCAGCAAATTGACCGGCGGGGGAGCCAGACCGAAGAGCCCCGCCGCCACCGGCCAGAAAATGAGTAACAAGGTAAGCAGCCAGGAGAATAAAGCCGCCACCGGCACGTAGCGATTGGTCCAGCTGGCGGCCGAAAAGACGCTACCCTTGAGGTCCAGGTAGTTCAGTGCATTGATCAGCCGGCCCGTCACCAGCGCGTAGAAAGCCGCCGTGCGGGCCATCGCGTAACTCTCGGTCCGTATGGTCCAGATGCCTCCGACGTAGAGAACGTCCAGGATGACCAGGAACATGGCGCACAGCGCCCCGCCGGTCAGAGAGATCAGCCACCACATATCTTTGCTCAAGATCGGATCTTTGGGGTTGCGCGGCGGTTCGTTCATCAGGGCTGGGGCACCGCGGCCCAACGCGAAGGCCACCGCGGGGGCCCCATCGGTCACCAGATTCATCCAAAGGATCTGAGCCGCGGCCAGGGGCAACAGAATCTCGCCCTCATAGCGCAGACCATAGACGCCGGCGAAGATGGTACCCAAAAACATGGCCACCACCACCCCAAAATTACCCGAGAAAAGGAAAGCGATAAAGCGGCGCACGTTGGCGAAAACAGATCGCCCTTCTTCCACGGCGGCCACAATGGTAGCGAAATTGTCGTCGATTAAAACGATGTCACTGGCCTCGACGGCTACGGCCGTTCCCGACTGGCCCATGGCCACCCCCACGTGCACCTTCTTGAGGGCAGGGGCATCGTTGACGCCATCCCCGGTCATGGCCACAACTTGATGGTCAGCGATCAAGGCCGTCACCAGCGCAAGTTTCTGATCCGGCGCTACCCGGGCCCAGACGTTCTGGGTTTTGACCTGGCGGGCGCGCTCCTGATCCGACATTTTCAGCAGCTCGCCACCCGTCAGCGGCGTGTGGCCGGGGTCGGCCAGGCCCACGGCGGCGGCGATAGCGGCGGCCGTGGTGGGATGGTCGCCCGTCAACATGATCACTCGGATCCCTGCCTTGCGGGCCACCTCGATAGCGCCCGGAACCTCGCTGCGGTGCGGGTCGATGAAGGCCGCCAGGCCCAAGAACTCCAGGCCGGCTTCCGAATCGGCCCCCAGACTTGCCTCGGGGTGAGAACGGCGGGCGAAGCCCAGAGCGCGCAGGGCCTGCCGAGCCCATTGCTCCTCGGTATCGCGGATGGCTTGAAGATCTTGCTCTTCAATCGGTCGAGCCTGACCATCGGCTGCCAGAATGGTCGTGCAGTGTGCCAATACCGCCTGGGCCGCCCCCTTGCAGTAGAGCATCCCTCCTTCGGGAGTCTGACGCAACTGGCTCATCCGGGCACGCTCGGAAGAAAACGGAACTTCATCCAGCTTGGGCCGGCTCCGGTGCAATTCCCTCCAGTCCAAATGAGCTTTCTCGGCCAGTACCAGCAAGCCGGCATCCATCGGGTCGCCGGTAGCCTTGACTTCCCCCTCGACCACTTCCAATGAAGCCCCGTTGGCCAGTACACCGCATTCCACCAGCGCCGTAACCGCAATGCTGGCCCCGCTCAGTTCCCCTTCCAAACTGAGGCCCTGGCCGCTCACGGTCACCGACTCCCCGGCCCCGAACAGTCCGGTCACGGTCATCTGGTTATGGGTCAAGGTGCCGGTTTTATCGGTTACGATGGTGGTCACCGAACCCAGCGTTTCCACCGCCGACATGCGGCGGGCCACGGCGTTCCGTTGGGCCAGCCGGCGGGCGCCGGCCGACAGACTGACGGTCAGCACCGCCGGCAATCCCTCGGGAACGGCCGCCACCGCGAGGGCTACCGAGAACATGGCCACCCGCGTGATCGTGTCCAAGCGCAAATTGCCTTCCACCACCAGCACGGTGGCCGCAATCACCACCGTCAGCACCAGGATACCCCAGCCGATCTGCTTGCCCAGCTTGTCCAGCTTGGCCTCCAGGGGAGTGGGTTCGGAAGTGGTGCTGCTGAGCGAGGTGGCGATGGCGCCCAGTTCCGTTTTGTGGCCCGTGCCCACCACCAGCGCGGTGGCCTCACCGGCCGTGATGGTGCTGCCGGCGTAAAGGGCGCAGGTGCGAGCATCGATGGGGGAGCCTTCGGCCACCACTCCCACCTTCTTGTCGACGGGCAGCGACTCGCCCGTCAGCATACTCTCATTGGATCGCAAATGGCTGGCTTTGATCAGAATGGCGTCGGCAGGCACCTTATCGCCTTCGCTCAGCAAAATGACATCGCCCGGGACCAACTCCTCCTGGGCAACGCTGGAGATTTGCCCTTGGCGCAAGACCCGAGCTTTGGTGGTGGTCGACTTCTGCAGTTCCTCGATGGCGCGTTCAGCGCCGTACTCCTGAAGAAATCCAAGAATGGCGTTGGCCACCACGATGGCCAAAATGATCACGGCGTCGGCCGGAAAGCCGTGCGCGCCCTCGACCCACCAACTGAAGAAGGCAATCAGAACCGCCACCACCAGAATGAGAACCATCAGGTCCTGGAATTGGCGAAGGAAGATCTGCCAGGGGGAGATGGCGCTGCCCAGGTCTAAACGATTGGGACCATAGCGCTCGACGCGTTTGGAGACCTCGGCAGCGTCCAGGCCTGCGGAGAGATCCACCGCTTGTTGAACAGCTAACTCATCGGGGGTCAGGGCATACGGAGAACTCATGGTACATCACTTTCCTCGTGGCAGACCCTTTGGTTTCAGTCCCGGTCAGAGACTTTCCTGCGGGAGCCAATCAGAGCTGGACGCAACGATTTCTTCCACTCCGCTTGGCTTCATAAAGGGCCGTATCAACCCGACTGTAGGTTACTTCCCAGGTGTCGCCACCGATCCAGGAGGTGACCCCGATACTCACGGTGACCCGGACCGAGTGACCCAGTGTGAAGCTTTCACATTCCATCAGGGTCTGGCGCAGGCGCTCGGCCAGCGCCAGGGCCTCCGCCGGCGGGGTCTCCGGGAGCACCACCAGAAACTCCTCTCCTCCCCAACGACCTACCCGGTCCGTGCTGCGCAGACATTCGGAACAGGTCCGAGCCACCTGACGCAGCACTTCGTCGCCGACATCGTGTCCCAGGGTGTCATTCACTTTCTTAAAGCGATCAATGTCCCAGAGGAGAATGCCCACAGGCCGCCCGTAGCGATTGGCCCGCTCGATTTCCTCGGTCAGCACCTCTTCCAGAGCGCGACGATTGAGCAGGCCCGTCAGACTGTCACTGCGAGCTTCCCGACTCAACTGCCCCTCTAACTCAAACTGGCCTCGGGCAGTAAACTCGAAGACCCGCGCCAGCAGACACCCGCAGCCCAGGCTCATGGCCAGAATAATCAGTTGGCTCCACAAGACCAGCCGATCCAGTCCGCACCAGACAGAAGCCCCGGTCACCGCCATCAGCACCAACACCAGACCCGCGGCGTGGCGACTGTGCACCAACAGAAAACAACAAAGGGTGAGGAATACGCTGAGACAGGGCATTCCCAAGGTCAGCCCCTGATGCAGTTGAGCCAATAGAAAGATCAGATACAGCGAGTAAAGCAGAGCAAAGGCGATCACCCAGCGGTCAAAATTTAGCGCACTCAAACGCTTCGGTATCAAGGTGGCCAGGCCCAACAGTGCGGCGCAGCCCAGCCCGCGGTAAATCAGGTTAGGCAGCCAGGCCCACTGATCCACCACCCGATCCCAGCCGCAAAACGCCAGGGTCAGCACCGCCGTCAGCACAAGAAATTGCCTTAGCAGGGGCAACCTGGCCAGGGCCTGTCGCTGGTAGTATTCGGGCGTTCCAGAGCTTTCTCTCAGTGAATCACGCAAGGACCGGACGCCCCCGGGATTTCAGGCCACAAAGCCTGCGCCAACATCCAGGCGCCCGCCAGACCCAAAGCCCAGGGGCTGGCATTCCAACGACCCAAGACTCGGCCCAGCAGACGAGGCAAGAGCAAACCGGGCAGGGTGCCCAACCAAAACAAACCCATACTCCAGGCGCCCAGAGCCGGTGTCCCCTGGCTTATCGCCAGCACCCAGGCGGCCGACAGCAGTCCACAGGGAAACACGGCCGTGGTCAGGCCCAGCAGAAAGCGCGCCCGGGTTCCCGGGCCGCGCAGCCAGGGTCCCAGCTCACGCAGCAAGTAGCCCAGCAACGAGTCGCCATTTTGGGCAACCACCGGAAGGCGGGCGCGAGCCATACCCAACAGGAAAACCCCTGAAAGCCCGAGCAGCAATCGGCTGCCCAGAAACCCCAGGATCCACTGACCGCCCCAGCCCAGCACTGCCCCCACCGTAACGTAGCCGATCAATCGCCCCACCAAATAGGGCGTCGGCCGCGGCCCCCAGAGAAAGCCGCCGCACATCAGGGCGCAGTGCCAACTGCCGACCAGTCCCAGCAAGAAAGCCTCAAGCATCGAGAAATATCTTCCAGGCCGGGCTTTCCAGATCGTCAAACTGGTCGTGACGCACTGCCCACCAAAAGAGGCCCATGCCGAACATTGACAGCACCAGCGCGGCGGGAATCAGAAAATAGATCGCGTCCATATTTCTCCTTAAATTGAAGCATCAGCAACGATTGAGCCACCACCACCAGCGAGGACAGCGGCATGGCTACCGCCGCCGCCAGGGGAGTTACGTATCCGAATGCGGCCGCGGGTATGGCTACGGCGTTGTAAAGCAGCGCCAACCCAAGGTTTACGCTGAGATGAAACCAGGCCCGTCGAGCCAGCTGCAGAGCCAGCACCGCCGGCGCCAGCCCCGGCCTCAGCAGCACCATATCGGCCGTTTCCCAGCTCAGTTCGCTGCCATTGGCCACGCAGATGCCCAGATTGGCCTTGCGCAAAGCCGGCGCATCGTTGATCCCGTCCCCCAGAAAGGCCACCACGGCGCCCTGGCGCTGCAGTTGCTCCACCAACTCCACCTTGTCCAAAGGTAAGCACTCGGCTCGATAATTCTCCAGACCAAGCTGTTCGGCCGTTCTGGCCACCACCGCCTGACGATCGCCGCTGGCCAGCCATAGTTGCAAACCCTGGCCCCTAAGATAAGCAATAAAGTCAGCCGCCTCGGCGCGCAGCTGGTCACGAAACTGGAATTGCCCGACCACCTGACCATCCACTTCCAGCCATACGCTGGTCAGCTCGGAGCTCAATTCCGAGTGGCCCAAAAACTCGGCCCGGCCCAACCGCAGAAAACGCTCGCCAATACGACCCTGCACTCCCTGGCCGGCCACCAGTTGCCAATCTTCCACGGCCAGCAGACTCTCTCCCCAGGCGCGCTTGAGCGCGGCCGCCAGAGGATGCTGGCAGGGCTGCTCGAGACTGGCTGCCCAGAGCAGGCGCTGGTCGCGGGGCCCGTCCACCAACTGCAGTTGACCCTCGGTCAAAGTGCCCGTCTTGTCCAGGATGACGTGGCTGACCTGACGAGCCGTCTCCACCGTCAGGCCATCGCGAAAGAGCAAGCCGTGACGGGCGGCCACGCCGGCCGCCAGACTCACCACCAGCGGCGTGGCGATCCCCAGCGCGCACGGACAGGTGATAATCAGCACCGACAGCGCCCGGTCCAGGTCGTGGGTGAGAAAATAAGTGAGACCGGCCAGAAACAGGATCAAGGGCAAAAGCACCCCGGCCAGGCGGTCGGCCGCCTTTTGGATCGGGGCGGGTGTGCACTGAGCGCTTTCTACCAGACGAGCCACCTGGGCCAGCAGGCTGGTGCCGCCCAGTTGGGTGAGTTCGACTTCGAGCACACCGTCCAGGCACAAACTTCCTCCGTAAATAGAATCTCCGGGTTGCACCCGTCGGGGTTGCGATTCGCCCGTCAGGTGAGACTCGTCCGCCGAGCAAAGTCCCGTGAGCACCCGACCATCGGCCGGAACTCGGGCGCCCGCGCGCACCTGCACCCGATCGCCTAACTTCAGGCGATCTGTGGGCACTTCTTCGAACTGACGACCGTCCCAGCGCCAGGCGCTGTGATCCTGCAGCGACAGCAGCCGTTCCACCGCCAGCCCGGCTTTCGAACGCGCCGCTCCCTCCAAAAGACGACCCAGCAGCAGCACAAACACGAACATGGCCACGGTGTCAAAATAGACGTGCTGGCGGCCCAGCAGGGTGGCTCCTAAAGAATATAAAAAAGTGATGCCCAGTCCCAGGGAGATGGACACGTCGGTGGTCAGCTGGCGCTGACGCAAAGCGTTCCAGGCTCCACTCCAAAAGGGAACGGCCGAGAAAAAAACCACCGGCAGGCAGAGCACGAAGCTCAGGCGTTGAAAAAGGGGCCGGTAAGCCAGATCCATGTCGGCCCCCGAATAGAGGGCGAGAGCGGCCAGCATGACGTTGCCGGCGGCGCAGGCCGCCACCCCAAACCGCAGCAGCAGCATTCGATCGGCCCGCGCGCGGGGGCGCTCGTTACGGTTTGGATCGTAGGGAATGGCGCGATAGCCGAGGCGCTGCACGCGTTCCAGTGCGGGCAGAAGCAATTCCGGCGAGTCCGGCCGGAAACGCAGTCGCTGGGTGCTGTAGTTGACCTGCACACCCTCCAGGCCCTCGAGCTGTCCCAAGGCTCGTTCCACCAACCAGCCGCAGGCGGCGCAGTGCAGGCCGTCCAGCAGACAGTGAAATTCCCCTTCGAAAAGCAGCCCGCGAGCCACCTCCGGATCGCGGTAGAGGGCCAGGCTGTTCCCTTCCTCCACTGGTGCGGCCGCATCTCGATACTGATAGTAAATATCGAGACCCAGCGAGTGCACCAGCTGATAGGCGGCGCTGCAACCGCGACAGCAGAACTCCTCGCCCTGGCTCGCTTGACCGCAATGCCGGCAGCTCACTGCATGGTCCAGCGCTGGCGGCTACGAAAGACTTGTCCATCGCGCTCGAACTGAAAGTCTGCCAACCAGGGACCGCTGACGGGACGCCAGGCCGCTTGATAAAGGCCCCCGCTGAGGGTCGGTTCCAGCTTCTGATCCTGACTGCGAGTGGCCGGCCGCTTGAAAATCACCCGCAGGCGACCTTCCAGCGGCTGGCCAGAACGGTCCAGGATGCGGCATTGCAGCGGAGAGCGCTGCAGCACCTCCAGACTCCAGCCGTTGCGCCGCTGCACCTTTTGGCGCTCCAGCTCACGACTGTATTCCAGACCCATTTTGTAGTAGTTCACGTCGTCCGGACCTTCGAATCCGTGAGCAGCCAGTCGCACCAGACCGATTTGCACGGTGATGAAAAGCGTCAGGCTGGTGACGATGGCGGCCGGCCAGACTTTCACTTGGGGGCCGCCGGAGTAGCCGTGGTAACGTTGGCCGGAGTGGCGGTGGTGTTGCCGATGCTGTGGACGTAGGCGGCTACGCTGTTCACCTGGTCAGGCTTCAGAAAGGAACCCCAGGCCGGCATTCCGCCGGGGCGTCCCTTGCGAATCGACTCCAGCATGGACTGGTCTTCACTGCCGTATTTCCATACCGAGTCGGTCAGGCACGGGCCGATTTTGCCTTCTGCGTTGTTGCCGTGACAGGATGCGCAATTGCTCATAAACAGCTTCTTGCCGGCGTCCAGTGTTTCCGGTTTGGAGGCCAGGTCCACCAGGCTCACCTCGGTAGGGGCCGCCGCTGCGGTTCTGACCACGGGGCTGGAGGCCCACTGCTTCTCCTGGCTCCAACCCGATGTGCCGGGCCAGAACCAGAAGCTTGGATAATAAACGGCATAGCCGAATGCGAACACAATGGAAACGTAAAACAGGTAGAGCCACCAACGGGGCAAGGGGTTGTCGAGCTCTTCGATTCCATCACAAGAATGATCTAAAATGGGGGCGTTCATCGGGCTGTTTCCTCATCTTGAAATGGAAGTAGGGCAAGTTCGTCGAGTCCCGGTACACGAAACGCGTAGAGCAGAATGCTGGAGAAAACCAGGAAGAAGAGCAGCAGCACTGCTTCCTTCAAGGGGGCAATCCAGGAAAAGTCGTTCACGGCTGTTGAGCCTCCCGCCATCGAATGTCCCCACCCAGGCGCTGCAGATAGGCGATGAGCGCGATGATCTCGCGGTCCGATTGGACGTTCTCCACCTTCTGTTCGCGCAAGCGATTGTAGATAGCCCCGGAATCGGTTTCGATCGAGGCTTTGGCCGTCGCGATCTGCTCGGCCGTATAGGGCACGCCCAGCTTTTGCAGCACTTCCATCTTCTTCTTGGTCAGAGAAGTGTCGAGCTTGTTCTGGTGCAGCCAGCCGTATTTAGGCATCACGGAGCCGGGCACGATCTCGCGCGGATCCAGCATATGGTAGTAGTGCCAGGAATCGGGATACTTTCCACCCAGCCGGTGCAGGTCGGGCCCGGTTCGTTTGGAGCCGAACTGAAAGGGATGGTCATAGACAAATTCGCCCGCCTTGGAGTAGGGTCCGTAGCGCTCGGTCTCGTCGCGGAAGGGTCGCACCATCTGGCTGTGACAGTTGTAGCAGCCCTCACGTACGTAGATATCGCGCCCCTCCAGCTCCAGCGGAGTGTAGGGCTTGACCCCCTCGATAGGCGGCACCGAAGAGCGCACATAGTAGAGGGGAACGATTTCCACGAGCCCTCCCACCAGCACCAGGACGGTGACAAGAATGGACATTAAAACTCCCTGGCTTTCCAGCCAGCGATGATCCTTCTTCATACTTGCTCCGTGAGACGGCTCGGCCGCACCGATTCGGCGGGGACCGGCGGATTGCAGGCGCGACCGGAACGGGCCGTGCGCACCAGGTTGTAGACCATAATCAGCAGACCTGCCAGGTAGAGAGCGCCGCCCAGGGCGCGCACCAGATAGTAGGGAAAGAGAATCTTGGTGGTTTCCACGAAGCTATAGGTCAGGCTGCCGTCCTGGCTAAAAGCCCTCCACATCAAGCCTTGGGTGACTCCGGTAATCCACATGGAGACCATATAGAGAACGATGCCGATGGTGCCAATCCAAAAGTGGATGTTGGCCAGCTTCACCGAATACAGCTTGGTGTCATAAAGCCTCGGAACCATCCAGTAGAAGACCGCGAAGACGGTAAAACCAACCCAGCCCAGCGCGCCGCCGTGGACGTGCCCGACAATCCAGTCGGTGTAATGGGCCAGGGCCGAAACCGAACGAATCGAGAGCATGGGACCTTCGAAGGTGGACATCCCGTAGAAGGTCAGGGCCACCACGAAGAATTTCAAAATCGGGTCGGTGCGTACTTTCTCATAGGCGCCCTTCAGGGTCAGCAGACCATTGAGCATACCGCCCCAGGAGGGTGCGATCAGCATCAGCGAAAAACACATTCCCAGCGTCTGAGCCCAGTCGGGCAAGGCGGTGTAAAGCAAGTGATGCGGCCCGGCCCAGATGTAGATGAAAATCAGCGACCAGAAGTGGATGATGCTTAGCCGGTAAGAGTAAACGGGCTTCTCAGCGGCTTTAGGCAAGAAGTAGTACATCATTCCTAAAAACGGTGTGGTCAGAAGAAATCCGACCGCGTTGTGTCCGTACCACCACTGGATGAGCGCGTCCTGCACTCCAGACCAGACGATGTAGGACTTGAAGGGAGTGACCGGGATGGCCAGGTTGTTGACCAGGTGCAGCACCGCGATGGTAATGATGGTGGCGATATAAAACCAGATGGCCACATAAAGATGCTTTTCGCGGCGGCGTGCCAGCGTCCAGAAAAAGTTGACCGCGAAGATCACCCAGACCACGGTGATGAACTGGTCCACAATAAAGACCGGCTCAGCATACTCTTTACCGTCGGTAAAGCCAGCCAGCAGACACACGGCGTCGAGCACGATCACGAACTGCCAGCCCCAAAGATGCAGTTTAGACAAAACGTCCGAGGCGAGACGAGTGCGGCACAATCGTTGCACGCTGTAGTATACGGAAGCAAAAATGGCGTTTCCGCCAAAAGCAAAAATGACCGCATTCGTGTGTAGCGGTCGGAGACGTCCAAAGGTCAGGTAGGGGCTCTCCAGGTTGCACTGCCAAAAGGCCAGTTCCAGAGCGGCCCACAGACCCGCCAGCATTCCCACCGCACCCCAAAACATGGTGAAGAATACAAAACCACGGACGGTATCGTCATCGTAGTTCTCGGCGCAAACTGGCGCCGGGTCGGTGTAATTCATGAGTTTCCTCCTCAGTGTGTCCCTAATCTATGGCACGACGGAGGCTGACAGTATGATCTAAGTCATAGGGTGCCCCCCGGTTTTTCCCTACAATGGCTCCAGGAGGATTGCCCCATGTTTTTCAAGATTGTCGTACCCCTTGACGGTTCCCCTTGCTCGGAGTCGGCCCTGAGATCGGCCAGTTTTATGGCCCGGGCCTTCAACGCTGAGCTCAAGCTGGTCACCGTCGAGGATATCGCCCTGCCGATCTATCCGGGAGAAGTGGACGCCGAAATGATCTCCGACGTCCAGAAGAACCACGAGGCCTATCTGAACCGTCGCGCCCACGAACTCCGCGAAGAGGGATGTTGCGTGACCATCGCCGTGTTGAAGCCGGGCCCGCCCGCCGATCGAATTCTCGATGAAGTTCACCGGGAGAGAGCCGACCTGATTGTGGTGGGCTCGCATGGACGAACCGGCCTGACGCGCGTGTTGCTTGGCAGCGTGGCCGAAAAGCTAGCCCGTCAAGCTCCCTGTCCGGTGATGATCGCGCGCTTGCAAGAAGTTCCGGCGGCTCTTTAACGCGGGGCGCGCTGCCACACGTGCACGGCCAACTGAGTGCGGCTGCGTACGTTGAGCTTTTGGAGCAGTCGGCTGACGTGGGTCTTGACCGTCTTCTCGCCGATGCACAGGGTCTCGCCAATGGCCGCGTTGGACATTCCTTTGGAGACCAGTTCCAAAACCTCTTGCTCACGCTCGGTCAGAGCCGGCGCTTCCTCCTGAAATCGCAGTTCGCGCATCAGACGGGAGGCGGCCTCGGGCGCCAGTTGAACCTGGCCAGCCGCGGCCGCCTTGATGGAACGACATAGCTCGGTGGCCTGCATATCCTTAAGCAGGTAGCCGATGGCCCCATTGCGCACGGCGCTGATGACGGAGGCGTCTTCGAGCACGCTGGTCAGCGCGATCACTTCCACATCGGGATAGTCCTTGCGTAATTGAGCAATGGCCGTCACGCCATCCATCTCCGGCATCATCAGGTCCATCAGCACGACCTCTGGCAGGAGTTTGCCCACCTGCTCGAGAGCCTGCAGCCCGTTACTCGCTTCGCCTACGATGCGAATCTCCGGATCCTGAGACAGCAGCAGCTTCAAACCCTGGCGAACCAGAGTGTGGTCATCAACGAGCAGAACCGTAATGGGCATGGCCCGGCGCTTCCCCACTCGTGGGTCGCCCCCTCCCGGAACGGCTGTCGTTGCTTAGATTGCCCCGGGTGCAGTCTCCGAGTGGGGAAAAACCAGCAGGTCGCAGGCAGCGTGGCGGGCCACTTTCTCGCAAACGCTGCCCAGCCAGAGACGTCGGAAGCCGCTTCGACCGTGACTGGACATGGCGATCAAATCACACCCATTGTCCTTGGACCAGTGAAGAATATCGTCCACTGGATTGCCATCCAGGACCACCACCTCGAGCGCTACGCCGTCCATCTCAACCTTGCGCAGACGAGCTTCCATCTCGTTCAGATACGCCTCGACCGCATGCCCCTTGTGGGGCACGTTGGGGTAAAGCGATACACCACTGCTGTG
>JALHOV010000049.1 GCA_022842865.1 Vulcanimicrobiota bacterium
GCCGGTTTCCCCTTGGCGGCAAATTCTTTCCCCTGGGCGGTAAGGGCGGGGCTTGGAGGGCCGGGTTTTCCGCTGGGCGGCAAATTCTTTCCCCTGGGCGGTAAGGGCGGGGCTTGGAGGGCCGGGTTTTCCGCTGGGCGGCAAATTCTTTCCCCTGGGCGGGGAAAAGGGGCTTGGAGGGCCGGTTTTCCGCTGGGCGGGAACAAGGGGCATCTGGGCCGGATCTTCCCGCTAGCCGGGAATTTCTTCCCGCTGGGCGGGAACGCGGGGCCCTGGGCGGCAAGGCAGGCCGCGGGGAGTGCTGGTTTCCCCTGAGCGGGGAAAAGGGGCCTGGAGGGCCGGTTTTCCGCTGGGCGGCAAATTCTCTCCCCTGGGCGGTAAGGGCGGGGCTTGGAGGGCCGGGTTTTCCACTGGGCGGCAAATTCTTTCCCCTGGGCGGTAAGGGCGGGGCTTGGAGGGCCGGTTTCCACTGGGCGGCAAATTCTCTCCCCTGAGCGGTAAGGGCGGGCAACGGGAGTGCCGGTTTTCCCCCTGGCGGCGAAACTTTTCCCCAGGCCGGCAAAGCGGATCATCCGGGAGGACGCTGGAAGGCGAAAGAGCTGGTTTGTCACGTGGGAGGAGCGGTTTCGTGGGGGAGTCGAAGAGGGGGAGATGAAGTGTGTGGTGTTTGGTGCGGGCACGATGGGGTGCGGGATCGCGGAGGTCTTGCTGCGGTCGGGTGCAGAGGTGCAGTTGGTGGACCGCTCGGCTGAGCTGGTGGAAGCCGGAGTGGTGCGGTTGCGGACTTCCTTGGATCGGGGCGTAAGCAAGGCCAAATTGACGGCGGAGGAGGCAGCCTCTTGTTTGAGCCGGGTCAAGAGCGACTCGCTGGAAGTTTCCGAGGCGGACCTGGTGATCGAGGCGGTGGTCGAGGATCTGGCCGTCAAGAAAGAGCTGCTCGCGCCCCTGTCGGTACGCTTCCCCGAGGCCATTCTGGCCAGCAATACCTCCTCGCTTTCATTGACCGAGATGGCGGCAGCCTGCACCCGCCCGGAGCGGGTGATCGGACTGCACTTCTTCAATCCGCCGCCCATTATGGAACTGCTGGAAGTGGTCACGGCCGAGCAGACCGGTCAGAGCACCCTGGACCGAGCCTTGGAACTGGCCCGCAGCTGGGGCAAGACTGCCATCGTAGTCAAAGATATGCCCGGATTCGCCAGTTCTCGGCTGGGCATCATTTTAGGCATGGAAGCCATTCGCATGCTGGAAAGCGGCGTGGCCAGCGCCCGCGATATCGACCGGGCCATGGAGCTGGGCTACCGCCATCCGATGGGACCTTTGAAGTTGACCGACCTGGTAGGGCTGGATGTGCGATTGGCCATTGCCGAGCACCTGACCCGCGAGATTGGACCACAGTTTACGCCGCCCCCCCTACTCCGCCGTCTGGTGCGCGCGGGGCGGTTGGGCAAAAAGACAGGTCGGGGATTCTATCGCTGGGAGGGTAACGATTCTTATGAGTAAACGACGAGCTTTGGTGACTGGAGCCGGGCGCGGCATTGGAGCGGAAATCGCTCGCGAGTTGGCTCGGGAGGGTTATCACGTCATCGTGTCCTCGCGCACCGCGGCGGAGATCGAGCCACTGGCCCTTGAGTTGGGCGGTCAGGCGATTGTGGCGGATATGGCCTCGCCGGCCGACATCGAGCGGATGGCCGCCGCCGCGGGGTCGGTGGACGTGCTGGTCAACAATGCCGGGACGGCCATTTCCGCGCCGCTACACAAAATCAAGATGGAAGACTGGAACTGGCTGGTTCAACTCAATCTGACCGGTGTGATGCTGTGCACGCAGGCGTTCTTGCCGCACATGCTCGAGCAGGGCTGGGGTCGCGTGATTAACGTGTCCTCGGTTGCCGGGTTGTCGGCTCAAAAGTATTTGACCGCCTACGCGGCCACCAAACACGCGGTGATTGGAATGACGCGGGCGCTGGCTGATGAAGTAGCCACCAAAGGAGTCACCGTCAATGCGGTCTGTCCCGGGTTCGTAGACACGCCGATGGTGCAGAAGTCGGTCGACAAGATCATGGCCACCACCGGCCGCAGTCGCGAGAGCGCGGTGGAGGCCATGACCGTCACCAATCCCCAGGGTCGATTGATCGAGTCCGAGGAAGTGGCCTTTGCGGTCGCCTTCCTGGCTCACGAGCGAGCCCGGGGAATCAACGGCACCTGCCTGGTGATCGACGGCGGTGGCCTGCGCCGGTGATCGCACCGGAAAAGTTCAATCTGGCCTCATGGTTGTTGGACGCGCGGGTCGCCGAGGGGCGCGGCGATCGGGTGGCACTGTTGTGCGGCGACCACAGCTACACTTACGCGGAGGTCCAGCGGCGAGCCAATCAGGCGGCTCAGCGCTTCGTGGAGGCAGGACTGCAGATGGAGCAGCGTCTGTTGCTTTCCCTGCCGGACGGTATCGACTATGTTGCCGCTCTTTTCGGCGCTTTCAAGGTGGGGGCGGCGGTGGTGATGGTCAACCCGGCTCTCCCCGACCAGGAGATCTTGGATTTGCTGGAATTCAGCCGGGCCACCGTAGCCGTACTGGACCGCGAAGTAGCTTACGGCCAGTATTTGAAAGCCCGCCTGGGTCCGGAAGATCTGCAAGGCGGAACGGGAGAATTCGTGACCCGCTCTAGCCATCGGGACGACATCGCCTTGTGGCTGTTTTCCGGCGGCACTACCGGTCGCCCCAAGGCGGTCCTGCAGAGCCACCAGTCATTTTACAATACCACCGTGCTCTACGGGCAGAACTTCCTCAAAATGAATGAGGACGACCGCACTCTGGCAGTGCCCAAGCTGTTCTTCGGCTACGCCACTGGCTCGAATCTATTCTTTCCCTTCTCGGTAGGTGGCGCGGCCATTCTATTTCCCGAGAAGTCGACGGCCGAGACATTATTTGAGCTGATTGAGCGGCATCGTCCGACCCTGTTGATCAATGTGCCGACTCTGGTCAATCAGATGGTCACAAGCGGTCCGCAACGGGACCTGTCTTGCCTGCGCCTGGCCACTTCGGCAGGGGAAGCTTTACCCGAAACGCTTTATACCAAATGGAAAGAAACCTTCGGCGTTGAGCTGCTTGATGGTCTGGGCACAGCCGAGCAGTGGCATGTGTTTTTATCCAATCAGGTAGGCGAGGTGCGGCCGGGCAGTTTAGGTCGGCCCGTGCCGGGCTTTGAGGTGCGCATCTGCGACGACGAGGGGCGGGATGTTCCGCGCGGGGAGATCGGACGTTTGTGGGCGGGCGGTGAAGCGCGGGCGCTGTGCTACTGGCAACTGCCCGAAGCATCGCAGGCGGCTTTGCGCGGGCGCTTTTTCGCCTCCAGTGATTTAATGCGCCAGGACGAGGATGGCTATTTTTACTATTGCGGACGAGCCGACGAGCTCTTGAAGGTGAACGGGCGATGGTTGGCGCCAGCCGACGTGGAGAGCTGCTTGCTGACCCATCCCGCCGTGCGCGAGTGCGCGGTGGTGGGACAGGTCTGTGGCGACGGTCTGACACGACCCTACGCCTTCGTAATCGGCTCGGGGGTAAGTGAGCAGGAGCTCAAGGATCACGTGTTAGCCCGCCTGGAGGCGTACAAGCATCCGCGCGGGGTGACTTTTGTGGAGTCACTGCCGCGCACCCACCTGGGCAAAGTGGACCGCAATGCGCTGCGGCGGATGCTGACCACGACTACGCCAGGGCCGTGCGAGACAATTAAGAAGGTTTAACAATTTTTCAGGGTCATCGGATATCTTCGTCCTATCAGCAGCATCGAGAGCAGGCGAGCAAATCGCACCCGAGCTGGATGAGTTTAGGAGGGGTAATCCAGTGACCAACAGCATTCCTTATTTTCTTCCTCAGGTTCAACGCACGGGCTTCATGGCTCCGCCAGCCCGCAACGCCTTTCTCTTCGCCGAAGCGCCCACCACCACCGAGAGCGCCGCTCCGGCCGAAAGCTTCCAGGCCAGCCAGGCCGCCCAACTCGCCGGACTGCGCAGCGGTCCCCAGAACCTGATGCTCTTTGGTGGCGACCGCAAGCAGGCCATCGAAACCCTGGTCGCCTCGGGCGCCAAAGCGGAGAACCCCAAAGTCGGATTTTTCAAGAACATCCTGCGCAAGTTCGCCGGCGGCAAGACCAAGACGTCCACCAAGGATATCAGCGCCAACCAGTCCATCACCAGCAAGGTGAAAGTAAAGAACTTCCAGGTCAAGGACCTGCGCCTGACCACCGAGGGAAAAAAAGAAGGCAATCACGAAACGATTCGTCACATTGATTTCAACCCGGCCATCCCGACCGGCAAAAAGCCGCAGGTCAAGGATGTCGGCACGGTCATCGGTAAAGGCACCGCCCGCCGTATGTTTGAGCAAGACATCGAGAACCCCCATCAGGGCGAGCCGGGCCGCATCAAGAACAGCTACTACGACCCCAAGACCGGCAAAAAATTCTTGCAGACCAGTGAAGTGGCCTCCCGAATCGAGAAAGACAAGTTCGGCACCGTCAAGTCTCACAAAGACCGCAACACCTATCGCCAGATCGATATGCTCGACGGCGAAGGCAAGGCCGACAAGCGCTACATATTCGACTACGGCGCCAAGAGCATCCGACTGGAAGATCTCGACCCCTCCGGCCAGGTGACCAGCGTGCAGAAACTCTCCTCCAAGACCGACTACTTCAAGCTGGTCGATCAACTGAGCAACACCCCCCCCAGTTCGGCAGCCTGAGACTTGCAAGACAGCAAACTGTTTACAAACCGTTTACTTCTTGGCAATTTAGTGTTTAAGAAATTTTAGAATAGGAATCTGGGCGGGCTTAGTATCGGTTTACAGTCACTTAGGAGGTCATCCCGATGTTCGCTCAGATTACGAACGTTCAGTGCCCGCAACATGGAGCCCAACCCGGAATGGGCTTTCCCGGTTTGGGAGGCCTGGGCGGCAACCTGGCCCTGGACCGGTTGGGAGCCCCCTCTTCGCCTATGGCCATGGGCGGCAACTCGGGATTGCTCGAGCAGAGTTTGCAGACCGGCCAGTTGCTGCTGCAGATGATGACTTTGCTAATGAGCTTGATGGCGGGTGGCGGTGCGGGCTCCAACGCTCTGCAAGGGTTGAGCAGCGGCGGGAGCGTTGACGCGATGGGTGGCGGGGTCAGCGGCGGCGGCGGCGGCGGCGGTGGCGGAGCCGCTTCGACCTCGACGGCCGGCGGCACGGTCGACCCCAGCACAGTCAAGGACCAATCCAGCACAGGGGGCCTGGAACCCAATGCCAGGCGCGGCCTGGAAGAAGCCCATAAATACGGGCTGCCACTGGTGAGCGGCAAACGCTCCGGTAGCGGAACCTCCGACCATAATCACGGCGACGCCATCGACGTGGGCACACTGCCCATCGGCGCTGCCAGTTCCAATGGCGGCACTCCCCAGATGAAGGCTTACGCCGAGCATATGCGCCAGGAGGGCAAAGCGGGCCGCCTGAATGTGAAATACATTATTCGCGATGGCCAGATTGCCTCGCCCAGGAATAACTGGGAATGGCGTCCCTACATTTATCCAGGCAAAACCCAGGGGGAACTGGACGCGCTGAAACGCTCCAATCCCGGCGAATACAATCGCATTCAGCACTTTGACCACGTGCATGTGAGTTTCAACGACTAATCTGCTCAAAGTAGGACCCCGGACCGGGCTGAGCAAAGGGATGGGGATGAAGAAACTCGCTCTTTTGCTTGGCCTGGCCGCTCTTCCGGCCTGGGCCGATTCCCCTTTGACCTCGACCAACTTTTGGACCGCCTACAAGGATGTCCCTGAAGTGGTCAGCGCGCACGACATCGAGCGCCTGAACACCAGGCTCGGCTATTACTTGCTATCGAATGCCTCGATCGATAAGAAAGCTGCCGTCATCAATGCCCTGAGCTGGAATTACAACGGGCGTCAGAACGCCCAGCTTTTCACCGAGATTCTGGGTCAGAAATACAAGACCACCGATGTTGCTCAGGTCAAGAAGCGCTTGACGCCCGAGGAGCGCTTCTGCCTTGCCTACCTGACGGCGCTCGACGATTATTTCAACGTCGACAAGGCCCTGGTGATGGCCAAGGATGCTCGGCGCCAGCTAAGCAAAAGCTTCACCGTGGCCATCGTAACGGAACTCATCGAGGCTCAGCAAAGCCCTGGCGGTGCCACTCCTCTGTGGAACTATGTCGCGCCCGTGTTCAACGACAAGAAACTCAAGCAAGATCTGCGGCCGGCCGGGCGCAAGGTCATCTTCAACTACATGGCTTTGTATAAGCCGGGGAAATAGATGACCCGACCGGCTGCCTCACGAAGCGGAGGCTATGGCCAGTTTCTACAAATGGTTCCGGTTGTTGCTGCTGACAGCCCTGCTTGCCACTATCGTTTGGGCTCAGTCCCCCCAATTGGGGGCTTTCGTTGACCAGTTGGAGGGGCTGGTGTCGCGCCGCGACATTAACGGGGCCGCCAAACTGGTCGAAAGTCAGCCTCAGGTAGCCCAGGAGGCCTTCATGTTCATGGCCTATACCCTAAATACCATGGACCCGGAGGTGCAGCAAGAGGCCGTCGTGATGCTCAATGTGATCGCACGCACTTTCCAGTTGCGCGGCAACAGCGAGATGTCTCAACTGCTCTCTAAAAACGGCAAAGCTCTGGCCGACAACGTTTGGCAAGGCACGGCCCTGTCCGGAGTTCGGGCCAACGAGCCGATCCCGGTGGCTAACGCCGGGGGCCCGGTCAACCCGGAAGCCCTGGCCCTGGTCTGCATTGGCGTGGGCAACTTTGCGGACGCCGAGTCCATGCTGCGCCAGCTTCTAGCCAAGCACCCCGGTGCGGTCGCCGAGAGGCGCATCAAACGCCAGATGGCGGCCTGTAGCCTGGGCCAGGGCAGGCCCCACGAGGCTTTGCGCCAGGTGGAAGAGTTACTGAAGACGCCCAGTGATAGCCATGAAAAGCTGGCCAGCGAGCTGTTGGCCAGCCACTGCGCCTACCGAACCGGCCTGCGCGCCAAGCTGAACGATCACATCCAGAAGGCGCGCGCGCTGGCCTCCATCGAGCCGGGGCCCTACGGTCAAGTCGCCCGCTATGTGCTGGAATCCCACCAACTCAGCTTTGACCTCCTGAGCAATCCCGAGCTTTCCGTCGATGACATCATGCGACGTCACGCTAACTGTTGGAAAGAAATCCAAACGCTCAAGCCCACCAGTAAGGAAGAACTGGCCCCCTTTACCAGCGAGTTGTGGTGGGTCATGGACGTCTTTGAAAACACCTGGCTGTGGTCGGTGGGCCGCGCCAAGGTGCGACCCGGCGAGGAGGCCGACCCGCGCCTCAAAGAAATCGGGCCTAATGTGACCGTCCTTCTCGAACTGGGCAAGCTGCTGGGCAATCTGGGCCACCCTGAAGTCACCTTTTCTTCGCTGGATTTTCTCCAGAACGTCGTGGATGCTTACCTCCGGGACGCCGACCTGAAGAACTCTGAGCCTCTGTTGAGCCGCCTGGATACCAGTTTGCCCACGCTCTACCAAGGATGTCAGCAGCTGCAAAAAGTGGTGGGATCGGCTCCCATCTCCACCACCCGCGGTTCGATCAGTCGACTGATGGCCCGTCACTTCCAGCTCAAGGCCGAACAATCGATCAAGGGGGCCCAGGCCGGCTATTCTGAAGAAATACGCCGCTCGGTGGAGGAAGACCTGAGCCGTGCCGATTCTTTCGCCGAGCAGGCCGACAACATCGACACCCACCTGCAGATATTGCAAACTCGCCTGGAATATCTACAAAATGCTCGGCCCCCGAGCTGGCAGCAGACAGCGCAACAGATTCTCAGTCAATATTCTCAACTTCCCGGCGCCACGGCGGGACGTTACGCCCAACTGACGGTCTACAGCGAAAGAGGCAAGATTTCTCTGGCCCAGGGAAAGAAAAGTGAAGCCGCAGCCGATTTCCAGAAGGCGATCGACACGTTGGAAGCCGATCTGCGCGACTCCGGCAGTTCGGCCGGCCGTTCCCAGTCGCTCCGTAGCGCCTATAGCCACCTGTATGAAAATTTGGCGAAAGCCCAGGCTCAGGACGGCAAGAACGGAGCGGCCTTCGAGACACTGGATCGTTTGCAGCAGATGCAGTCTTTCGGTCGTTTTAAACTGCAGGACTTACAAAAACGCGTGCGCGGAGGGGACCAGGCCACTCTGAATCGAGCCGGCGAGGCACAGGCTCAGATCCAGGCCGCCCAGCAGGAAGTGGTAGCCCTCAAGAATGCCAGGGCCAACCAGGGGCAGATCGACAAAGCCGTGCAGATCCTGGCCAGCAACCGCAGCACTTATTATGCCTGCGTTAGCGAGTTAGAGCAGAAATACCCTGAGTTTCGCAAACTGGATATCAAGCCCATTAACTTCACCAAACTGCAACGATCTATCCCGGCCAACACCCTGGTGGTTCAGTATTTTGCCTCCAAAGATGAGCTTTTCATCTTGCAAGCATCCTCCCAGAACGTCATGGTACGCAAAGTCCCCGTGGGTCGAGCGGAACTAAGCCGCCTGGTCACGGAGTTTCGCAGCCTCGTGCTCTCCCTTCCAGCCAGCGGAGGCCGTTTTAGCTGGTCCAGCCGCGAGGGGGAGGCCTTGAAGAAGACGGCCACTCAGCTCTACACCTATCTCATCGCTCCGGTCGAGGCCGACCTGGCCAGCAAAGAAGCTCTAGCCGTGATTCCCTTTACTTCTTGCTCTATCTCCCGTTCCAAGCTCTGGCCACCGAGGCGGGGGGCAAGCTTCAGTACCTGGTGGAAAAGAAGCAAGTGGTGGTGCTGTGCAAAGCCGCCGATCTCGATCAGGTTTTCGGGGCTCCCGCCTCCAAGACCGGTTCCCTGGTGGCCTTTGGCAATCCCGACGGCACCCTTCCAGGAGCTGGTGAAGAGGCGAGCGCCTTAAAAGACATTTTTCCCGGGTCCAAGGTTTTTCTGAACGCCGATGCCACCACCGATCGTCTCAAGGGGGTGCAGGCGCCTTCGGTGGCTTATCTGCATTTTGCCACTCACGGCATCCTGGATGACGACCCTCGCAAAAGTTACCTGACCATGGCAGGGGGCAAGAAACTTTCGATCACCGACATCGTGGGCTACCAATTGGATGGACCCGGCTCCGACCTCAATCTGGCCACCCTTTCCGCTTGTGAGACGGCCCTGGGAGGACCCAATCACGACGGATCCGATTTGCGCGGGCTGGCCAATGCCTTTAGTCTGGCCGGCTGCCGTAGCGTGGTGGCCAGCCTGTGGAGCGTGGAGGACCAATCCACGCGCAACCTGATGGTGGAGTTCTACAAAGGCCTGAAAGAAGGCAAAACCAAGGCGGAGGCCATCCGACTGGCCCAGTGCCGTCTATTGGCCCAGGAGAAATACAACCATCCCTTCTTCTGGGCGCCCTTCATCCTGATCGGCGACTGGCGCTAAGGAATCGCTTCAAGCGGCCTGGCACTCTTCCAGGAGTTGGTCGACGCGCCGGGCGTGGCCGTCGATGAGATCCAAAGTGGCTCCGGCGAAGGCAGCTCCGCCGGCTTCTAGCTGTCCGAGCAGAGTATCGAGAGCTCCCGCCAGTTCGACGTAGACTCTGGCGGATTCGGCGATGACGGAACTGTCCCCCAAGGCGCTGAGCTGGTCGGCCACCCGCCAGATTCCGTCCAGCATGCGTTCGGTATAAATCAACAGGTCCTCGCCGACCTCCCCGAAGGCGATGGCCTGTTCCACGCTGGTGCGCAGCTCCACGATTTTGGCGCGCATCGGTTTGGGAGCATTGCTGTGAATGGTTTCGTCAACGGTGACATCCAAATTGTTGTGGTTTGCCGACAAAAAGTCATTTCGTCGTGCCATCTGCTTGAAGAGTTCGAAGTTCACTGGGCCTCCGCAGTTTTGGGACGGAAGACTTTGACATCGGGAAGGTGGTTATAGGGCCCGACTTCGGAATATTCGATGGTGGGGTTCTTGGTCCGGTCATCGTAGCTGCCCCACCGGTCGTTCCCGGCATTGTAGACCCATTTGCGGCGGTCCGCCCCGCCTACGTCGCCCTGGGCGCCTCTAGCTTTCCAGTCACCGCCAGCACCCCAGGAGGAATCCAGGGTGTAGACGTGCACTTCGGCGTTGCTGGAAGTGCCTTTCCAGAAATCCTGGTCGGGTTGGTGGAGGCGGGCCACCCTGTCTTTATTCATGGTGGTGTGGTCGTAAACGTTGACCCAATGGCCGGCTTCTCCGGGATCGGCGTCGGTGAGGCGAATGACGTCGCCGGCGCGGGCTCGCATCGGCTTGCCCGGCTCTTGAGGAACCCGGTTAAAGTGCTGGGGTGTGATGCTCTGCATCAGCGAATCACCGTTGCGGTTGACCCCCGCCAATCCCAGGTCGCGGCCGGCCGACCTGGTGGCCGCCTGGGCCACGTAGCCGGCGCAGTCGAGGCCCAGCCCGAAATCCCACTGAAGCTTACGCACCCGGGCTGAATCGCTGGTATGATCTCCGCTGGCGGGAGGAAGCTCGCCGGCATCGATGAGCGCCTGGGTGACCCGTTGCATCTGCTCGGGGGTGGCCCGACCCATGCCGGCAGCCGAAGCGGCCGTGCGCAGGGCGGGATTTTGCTTGAGGCCCGGAAGGGCGGAGGAAACTTTAGCCATCGTATCGATTCGGCTCTTAGGGGCGCCTGCGCCCTGCGGGTCGCTGAGGCCGCCTTCCATTTGGAACTGCGGGAAGACTTTAACGACGCGGTCTGGTTGGCCAGGAATAGTGTACGAACTGCGCATCTGCTCGCGGAAATCGTCCAGGCGAGCCTGGGTGGCTTTCTTGTCGAAGGGTAGGGGTGTCGGGGAGACGGTGGTGGAGGCCTGGGTGGGGGCGTTTCCGACCAGCCCGCCGAGGGCGTCGGTGGCGGCGCGACGCAGCGTCTGGAAAGGATTCAAGCCTCCTTGGGTAGCGCGCTGGACAGCGATGGGACGCTGTTCGGTATTGATTCCTGCCATTACCTAAGGGTAGCCGGTGGAGTGGGATTGGGGAGCTAAGCTGCTATAAAAAAACGTCCATCTTTGTTTCCGGGAGGTTAACTGGTGTTAACTCCGGGGCTGAGGAGCGGGGCGGTCACCCGTTAGCCCCTACTTGGCGAAGTGATCGCGCGCGCGGCCCAAGGCCATGAGCGGGAAGTAATGGCGATACATGTGGTAGCGCAGCATGAAGCCACGGCTGAGTTCGCGACCTTGCTTAAGGGTCTCGCCGGCCTGAAGATTGGTGCGTGCGCCGCCGCCGTAGCCGGGAAAGCCGGTGCCGGTGTAGTGCAATTCTTCCCAGGATCCATCCTGGGTCTGGGTGGAGGCCAGGTAGCGGATGCCGCGCGCGATGGAATCGGGATAACCGCCGGTGGCCAGCAAGGCCATGAGAGCCCAGCCGGTCTGGCTGGGGGTCGAGGGGCCGACACCGCGCAAGCTTTCATCCATGTAAGAAGCGCAGGTCTCGCCCCAGCCGCCATCCTCGTTTTGCTTGGAGACAAGCCATTCGGCGGCTCGGACGACGTAGAGGGAGTTCATGTTCTCGCCCACTTTTTCCAGGGCGGGCAGCACGGCGGCGGTGCCGTAGATGTGATTGACGCCCCAGCGTCCAAACCAGCTGCCGTCGGCTTCCTGTTCTTTGCGCAGATAGTCGACGGCGCGCGCCACCTGGGGGTCGGCCATGTCGTGACCCAGACACCCCAAAGCCTCCACCACATGAGCGGTGACGTCCACGCTGGGAGGATCGATAGCTTCGCCAAAATCGGCGAATGGAATCAGCTTGATCAGTCGCTCGGTGTTGTCTTTATCGAAGGCCGCCCAGGCCCCGTTGGAGGAAACCATGGCGCGCACCCAGCCTTCGGCGCGGCGTAAGGCTTCTCGGATGGGGGCCTTGAGCTGCTCCGGGGCACCGGGCAGAGCGCGAGAGAGCACCATCAGGCCAACAGCCGTGTCGTCGATGTCCGGATACCAGTCGTTTTCATATTCGAAGGCCCAACCGCCACCCTGCACGTTGGGGACTTTATAGCACCAGTCACCGCGAGCGGTGATTTGCTCTTTGAGGATATATTCCAGCGATTTGAGAAAGGCGGGCGAAGAACAATCCCAACCACAGTCCAGCAAGGCCAGCTGAGTCAGCAGGGTGTCCCAGACGGGCGAAGTGCAGGCCTGCAGAAAAGTACCTCGCTCATTGTTCTCGGCCCAGGGCTCGTCAAAGCAACGGATGCCGGCTTTGAGCACGGGATGGTCCAGCGGGTAGCCCTCGAAGCGCAGCGCCATCAGCGAATAGATCCAGGGGGGCTGAATGCCGGCCCAGCAACCGTCGGCTTCCTGGCGAGAGAGGATCCACTCCAAACAACTTTTGACAGCATTCTCACGGAAGGGCTTGATGGGCACGTGCTTTTGGTAAAAGCGCAGCGCTTTGTCTGCCACCCAGAAGAATTTGGCCCAGCCAAAGCCTTGAGGCTTGGGGAGCTCGGTGTGCTTGCCGAGGCGACCCTTGGGAAATAGTTCATCCAGGCTGCAGCCCGGGGCCAGCGGACGCACCGGGCGGCGGGCCGAGATGATGGTCAGTGGAACGATGGTGGCCCGGGCCCAACTCGCGAAGTTGTAGAGACTGAAGGGGAATTTGAGGGGGAAGAAGACGATTTCCGGCGGCAGGGTAGGAGTTCCATCCCAGGGCCACTCGCCCAACATGGCCAGCCAGATCTTGGTAAAGACTCGGCATGACTCCACGCCTCCGTGGGAAAGAATCCAATCGCGGGCTTTGACGATGTGGGGCTCCTGGGGCCCGGCGCCGCTAGCGCGCAAAGCCGCGTAGCATTCGACGGTGGCGTTCATATCGCCGGACTCGGCTTCGTAGTAGACACTCCAGGCGCCATCGGGGCGCTGCATGCGACGAATGGCCTGGAGGACGCCTTCCTTCTTGGGATCATCGTGGACTCCCAGGATGTGCATTCCCAGAATCCACTCGGCTTCCATGGTGCAGTTGGTCTCAAGAAAGGCAACCCAGTGGCCACCGGGCTCCTGGTTGCGACAGCTCCAGTCGGTCGCCCGGTTGATGGTTTGTTCGAGCTCTACTGTCAAATCAGGGCAAGCTTGCATGCTGGTTTCCGTCCAAGGAAGATATTCCCAGTTGCTTGCCCTCTGGGGCCAGTAGTTAAACCGTATCTATTCGGCCGGCTTTTCGGTGACGAGCCAGTCGGGCAGCTCTTCGGGTTCGACCGCGACCGGGTCGGCCAGCCAGTCAGGGGCATCCTCTACGGAGGAATGCCCGTCCAAATCCAGAGGGGGTAGCTCGGCTGGCTCTTCGGTGGAGCTGGCCAGGCCCAGGTTGGCCGCGCGAGCGGCCATCTTGGCAGCGCCGGCGGCTCCCGGTGGCAGTCCGGCTTGACTGTAGTTGGGTCGCACGTAGCCATCCCAAGGCTCGTCGTCGGGAGAGCCCAACCAACCGGAAGGCTTCGGTGCCGAAGCGACCGGGACGGCCGGACGAGCAGGAAGCGGCTGGGCCGGGGCTCCGCCCAGGTAACCGGATTTCTGGAAGGGAGACTCCTCGGGATCCCCGCCCAGGTAACCAGACCGACTGACAGGGGGCGGGGGGCGCAGGGGAGCAGCGGGAGCACCAATCGGGGTCTCCAGCATCTTGGCCAGCTCGTCGGAGACATACTGCTGGGCCGAACGCAGGAGCTCCAGTTCCAACTGGAACTTGTCGGCCTGCAAGGCAATCTTTTCTTCCAACTGGGTGACTTGCGCCCGCAACCGTTGATTTTCTTCATCGTCGCCTGCGGAAGCCCGGGTCTGGGCGGTCAGCTCGAGCTGTTGCTGAAGCTCCGCCAGTTGAGTCTGCAACTGCAGCTTTTCCCCGTCCTCGGGGGGCACCAGGGCCTGGGACTGACGCAGCTGCTGGTGCAGCCCTTCCAATTCTTGCTGAAGTTCCTCGACCCTGGCCTGAAGTTGCTGCTTCTCTTCCTCGTCCGCCGGTGTGGGCGTGGCTGCTTCTAACTGCTGTTGAAGTTCGGCGACCCTGGCCTGAAGTTGCTGCTTCTCTTCATCCTCCGCCGGTGCGAGCGTGGCTGCCTCTAACTGCTGTTGCAGTTCGGCGACCCTGGCCTGAAGTTGCTGCTTCTCTTCCTCGTCCGCCGGTGTTGGCGTGGCTGCTTCTAACTGCTGTTGGAGCTCCACCACCCGAGCTTGTAGCTGCTGCTTTTCCTCATCGTCCACCTGCGCAGTCGCAGCCGATTCCAGTTGCTGCTGGAGCTCTTCCACCCTGGCCTGCAGGGTTTCGGCCTGCAGGGACAATTGGCGGGCCAGCTCTTGTTCGTGCTTTTCAGCCTGCTGGGTGAGTTGTTCGATCAGCTCCTGTTGGTGGGCGGCGGATTGGCTGGCCAACAATTCGGGGGGGATCCCGGCTGACTGATGGGTGGCTTCCTTGACCAGGTCATCTACCTGAGCCTGCAACTGCTCCAATTGGAGACCGCGTTGGGCGTGGTCGCGGCTGAGCCGATCGAACTCACCAGTCTTCAGCTCCAAATCAAACTGAACGCGACCGGTGACCTCCGTCTTCAAGTCCAGATCGGCGCGCAAGATCTCGTTCTGATGGGCGAGAGCCGCAATTTTGCCCTCGAACTCCGTTTGCACGCGCAGCACCGCCTCGGTCTGCTCGTTGGCTTCCCGGGAGAGGGCGGCGTTCTGCTCACGCAACTCGGCGGCGATGCGCTCCTGGGCTTGCAGGCGGCTGATTTCCCCCCGCAACTGGGCCTCGCTCTGGTCGCGCAGACTTAATTCCTGGTTGAGGTATTCGTTCTGTCGCTGCAGATCTTCCAGCTCGACCTCGTTGCCGGGGGGCTGCTCTTGCAGGCGCACAATCTCGCCGCGCAGCTCCGCTTCCTGTTGGTCGCGGTAGGAGAGTTCATTGGACAGCGCCCCATTCTGGCGGTGCAACTCCTCCAGTTCTTCTTGAAGGACACTCAAGGCGACTTGCAGACGAGCAACTTCGGCCCGCAGCTCGAGGGCTGCCTGGTCGCGCTCGCTGAGAGCATTGCCAAGCGCCTGGTTCTGGCGATGCAGTTCGTCGAGTTCTTCTTCGTCGACGACCTCCGCCTTGAGTTTGGCGAGCTGGGCGGAAAGAGCCTGATTCTGCTGACGAAGCTTGGCGATGCTCTGCTCTTTCAGCAACAACTCGGCGTCGGGACTGGAAGGCGAGGCTGCCCTGCTCTCGAGTTCTTTTTGCAGTCGAGCGATCTGCTCGTTCTTCTGAGCGACTAAAATCTGGGCTTTCTTGTAATTTTGCTGAAGTGCGATCAGTTGGGCCCGGCCCGGCTCGGGACGCGTGGCTGGCTCCGCCGAAGGCGCTCTCTCGGCCGTCGCTTCCTGACTATGAGGGGCGTCCAGACTTTCCTGACTCTCGTTGAGCAGGCGCTGGACGCGCTCCTCCTCCTGGTCAAAGCGGGCCAAAAGGTCACGTTCGACCTGGGCCCAGCGTTCGTTGTCCAGACCGTCCGTGACTTGCAGCCGTTGGCGTACCTGGGCGAGCTTCTGACGAATTTGGTCCTGTCGTTTTCGGCAAGCGCCGATCAACAGGCTACGCCGATCCGGTTGAATCAAACTCGTTCTTCTCCCAGATAGGAAACTGCGCCCGCATTGGTACACTGTTAGCGATCCCCGCTCCACCTCCTTTGAGGAACGGCTTTCCAACGTGCGAAAGCTACACCCCTGACACTTCCTTGCGGCGACGCGTCCAGTAGGCCGCTTCGATGACGGTTTTGAAGCGAGGCCTCCATGTTACGTTTGCTTAACAAGTGGGCGGGTGGGCAAAGTTCAGAATGGTTGCGACATACCGCTCAGTCGAGACGATCCGTGATGACGCCGTCCACACCCAGGCTTTGCAGGTAAGCGACGCTCAGCCGGTTCTCAAAGGCGGCAAACCACGGCCAGACTTGCAAGCCACGTGCCTGAGCCTGCCTGACGGTCCAGGGGTTCACAAAGAGCGCTTCGGCCATGGGGGCCACAATGGAGATATAGTGTGGAAGCGGGCGCAGCACCAGCTCCCAGGGATAGAGCAGCTGGCAAAGCGGAATTTCCGGAGCCAACCGGTGGACTCGCTCCAGGGCGACGGCTGAGAAAGAGGGAATCACGGCCCGCTCGGTCATGTCGTGCTCAGCCAGCGCCTGCACCACGGCGCCCTCGATGTCCCGCCCCTTGATCTCCGGAAAGACCCGAGTGTTATGCTCTTTAGCCAGCCGCAAAAAATCATCAAAACTGGGAAGCGTGGGGTCATAAGGCGTGTTCTCCACGCGGCCGGAACGGCCGGTGGTGCGCCTCAGAGAACTGTCGTGCATGAGCACCAGGCGGCCGTCTGAGGTCTGCCTCACGTCGGTTTCCAGGTAGTCAGCCCCCAGGCGAATGCCGTGACGGCAGGCCTCCAGGGTGTTCTCGGGAGCGTAGGCGGCGCCACCGCGGTGGGCGATGCGCAGCGCGGATTTCTTGCGGGGCTGCCGGGTAAAATGGTAGGCCAGCTGAGAGGCGGCCCAAACTCCTACCAGTCGCACAGGGCCTGGATGGCCAGTTCTTTGTGTTTGGCTTCCACTTCGATCCAGGGAGCCTGACGGTAACAGGCAGGCATGGTGTGAATGAGGTCGCTGTGCGCCGGGTCCTGGAAATGGTCGCGGCCGTTGGAGAGATGCACCAGCTGCCAGTCGGGATGGGGCCAGGTAGATCGCGCGGCCTCGAACATTTCGGCCACACAGGGGTGGTCGTAGCTGTCCAATTTCTCGCGCACAACGTGATGATGAGCGTCAAGGACCATGGGAACTCCGGTGGCCCGGCAAATGTCGAGAATCTGTAAGGCCGAGTAATGCTCGTCGTTTTCCAGCACCAGCCGACTACGAATGGCCTCCGGAAGGAGCTCCAGGGTCTCCACCAGTTGTGTGGAGCGGTCCGATTGACCGCCGTGAATCTCCAACGGAGCCCAGGACGATCGAGGCTGTCCGAGGAGATCCAAGACTTCCGCCTGCGAGGCTAAGAAGGCGAGGCTGCGGCGGACCACCTGTGGGTCGTCGGAATTGAGCGCGCTAAACTGGTCAGAATGGATCACCAGACGCAGACCTCCGACCTGTTCCCCGATGGCTTGAAGCGCGGGAGCAAACTCCCGGCGCATCAGGTCATGGCCGAGCTCGTGATCCATGAACGGGAGCAGGCTGCTGGAGATCCGGAACATCTCAATGCCCCGCTCGCGGCAAAAGCGAAAGGCCTGCACCAGTTTTTTGAGGTTGTGTTGATAGAGGTCGCGAAGGGCCTCCTTTTGCTGTTCTTCGTCTAAAGACAGCAGACGCTTTCGCGTAACCGTGCGGAAGCGAATTTCCTCAGAATAGGTCTGACAGACCAGACCGAAGCGGCTAATCCTTGCCGCCGGTGTAAAAACCGTCGAGCAAATCCTTATACTTAGCCTCGACCGCTTTACGTTTGAGCTTGAGACTGGGGGTGAGGTCGCCTTCTTCGAGAGTCAAATCCGCCGGTAGGATGGAGAACTTCTTCAGGGTCTCATAGCTGGGAAGGGTTTTGTTGACGCCGTTGATGACCCCCTGCATCATTTCTCTGACCTTATCGTTCTTGGCGAGGTCTTGGTAGGAAGTGTTGGTGAGACCGTTCTGGGTGGCCCAGGTTTTGATGGCCACCGGATCGAGCGCCACCAGACAACTGCAAAAGTTACGATTGTTGCCGTGGACCAGCACCTGGCTGATCTGGGGGCAGGCCATCTTCAGCTGGGCTTCGAGGGCCTGGGGTGCGACGTACTTACCGCCCGAGGTCTTGATAAGGTCCTTCTTGCGGTCGGTGATGCGTAGGAATCCGTCTTCCAGGGTGCCGATGTCGCCGGTCTTCAGAAAGCCGCCGGAATCGAAGGTTTCGGCGGTCATCTCGGGCTGGTTGTGGTAGGCGCGCATGACGCCACGGCCTTTGATAAGAATCTCGCCGTCACTTTCGGCCAACTTCACCTCGGTGCCCGGCAGTGCGGGACCCACCGTGCCGATTCGATTATGGCCGGGGAAATTGACGAAGCTGGCTGCGCTGGTTTCGGTCAGCCCGTAGCCTTCATAGATGATGACGCCGGCGGAATGAAAGAACTCGTTGAGGCTGGCGGAAAGCGGTGCGC
This sequence comes from Vulcanimicrobiota bacterium, assembly GCA_022842865.1. GTDB lineage: Bacteria > Vulcanimicrobiota > Xenobia > Xenobiales > JADMJV01 > JADMJV01. The sequence goes on from JALHOV010000049.1 coordinate 18,152, forward strand.
TGCCCGAGACAAAAAAACGCAGGCGACCGCCGAACAGTCCCTGCAGCTTGGAGAAAACCAGTCGGCTGGCGACGTAGTGCTTCATGGAGAGGATCAGGCCAGGACGCTTGCCGTCTTGCTGCAGGCGCGAGACTTTCTTGCCGACTTTCATCGCCCAGTTGAAAACTTTGAGGCGCCAGCCGCCCGCTTCTTTGGCTCCGCCCACCATTTTGGCGTAGATCTTTTCAAAGATGCGCGGCACAGCGGCCACGAAGGTAGGTTTGATGACGGCCAGATTGTCGACCAGTTTGTCGGGTCGGCCGTCCACGGCGGTGGCGAAACCAATGCGCAATTGAGCCATCTGCAACACTTTGCCGAACGAGTGAGCCAGCGGAAGCCAGAGATACTGGAGATCATCGTGGCGCAGCAAGTTGAGCGCGGCAATCCCCTCTGACTCATAGAGCCAACAATCGTGAAGCAACTCCACGCCCTTCGGGTTACCGGTGGTGCCTGAGGTGTAAATGAGAGTGGCCAGCTTGTCTTTAGTGACATCTTTGGTCACATCTTCGAAAGACAGCGACAGAAACTGTCCTCGACCTTTCTGGCTGAGCTGCTCCAGGGTGATGACCCATTCGTCCTGAGAGGGCGTGCCGTTGAAGACGATGACTTTTTCTACCTGGGGAATCTCTCCGCGCACCTGGACCAGTTTGGCCACCTGTTCGTCGCTTTCGGCGAAGACAAAGCGTGTACCCGAGTCACCAAGAATGAAGGCGCATTCGTCGGGAGTATTGGAAGGATAGATGGTGGTGGTGGCTCCCGAAGCGCAAAGGGTGCCCAGATCGGCCAGAATCCAGTCCATACATGTGCCCGAGAGGATGGCACAGCGCTCTTCAGGCTGCAGACCCAGCGCCAGCAACCCGCCCGAGATGTCCTGGACACGGTCACGAGTCTGCTGCCAGGTCAGGCTCTCCCAACGATTCTCCACAGGGTAACGAAAGGCTTCGTTGTTGGGCGTCTGGAGGACGCGGCTGTGAAAAAGGGCGGCGACATTCTGACAATCATGCATAGTTGGCCCATATGCCACAGGGCTTTGGGAATTCCTGGTATCCAGGTACTTTTGCGGGAGTATGGGGCTTTCTAACCAGATCGCGGTCTGCAGCGTAAAGTTGGGGCATAGAAATTCGAATCGAAAGCGGGATGGTAAATATGTTGAAGAAGATTGTAATCGGTATGGTTTTGTTGACGGGAATGGCGTTCGCCGACCAACACCAGACGCTGGAACTCCGACAGAACGAAATCCTGGAAGGTACCTTCCAAGGCACCCACCGGGGCCAGATTATGATGCGCACCTCTGACGGCCGGAACATCGAAATCCCTTCGATGGCCGTGTTCTGGTATTCCGAGCGCCCGGTCGTCCAGTCCCAACTTAAGGTCGGCGACAACCTTCGCCTGTGCCTGCCAGACCGTATGGTGGTAAGAGTAATCAACCCCGGTGAGCCCCAGACTCTGGGCAACTACGAAGGCATCCACAAAATGCCGGCCAGCGTTGTCAGCAGTTGGCAGACGCGCGACCTGGAGGCCGCCAACCGCTAAATTTAGCGCGGCGGTTGCATAAGATTGCTCAAGAGACTCTGGGCCTTCGTAAGAGGGTCCAGGGTTTCTTTGACGTCGGGGTCGATGCCCAGGCCCTGGATCTGATGTCCGGCCGGAGTCTGGTAAAGGGCGGAGGTGAACTTGAGACCGCCTCCATCTTGTAGAGGCAGATAGCGCTGAACGCAACCTTTCCCAAAGCTGGTGGTGCCTACCAGTTTGGCCCGACCGTGGTCGTGCAACGCCGAAGCCATGATCTCGGCGGCACTGGCCGACTCGCCGTTGATTAACACCACCACCTGACTGTCGGTGGAGCTGCCCGACTTGTCGGTCAGATAAGGCTGCATTTCGTTGCGCCGCTGCAAGCGAACCACCTGAGAGCCGCCGGGTAGAAAATTCGCGCACACCTGCACGGCCGAGTTGACCAGCCCTCCCCCGTTGTTGCGCAGGTCGATGAGCAGACTGTGAGTCTTCAGCTGGCTCAGGGCCTGTTGCACTTCCGTCGGGGTGGAGGCGGCAAAGTTGCGAATCTTGAGGTAACCGACACCGTTATTGAGGGTCTGAAAAGTGACGGTTCTTTTGTCCGGAACGTGGCGCTCGACCTGGAATTCTCCTTGACTGGTCTGCACCGTCAGCATGCTGCCTGCCGGCCCTTCCAGCTCGGCGCGGGCTGCTTCGATGGATAACTCGGCGGTCTGGTGGCCATTCAGGCTGGTGATGATGTCGCCGGCGCGCAATTGTGCCGGACCCGTGGGGTCGACCTCGAGCACGTGCACGGGCTGACCGGGGCCGTCTTTGACAATACTGAAGCCCGGGTTGGGCTGGGCGTCGCCGTCGAATTTCTTCATCACGCTGGCGAAAGCCTGAGGCTCCAGGTAGGTCAGATAAGGATCCTGGAGCAACTCGGAGGCGGCCTGGGTGGACCACTGCATGAGCGGAGCTTCGGGATGCTCTTCCCAGGCCTCGCCCAGGCTGGAGGCCGGGAAATGCTTATTGATTTCCTTGAGGGCGGCCCGATCCAGTTGCTGCACCGTGGTCGGGGTGAAGGCCGACTTCTGGAGACCCACGGCCACATCATGCCAACGGCTCTCTTGAGCGGCGGCTGGGAGACTGAGGAGTAGGGCCAGGACCAGCTTTTTCACGTTTCAAGGTTTTCTGTGGCAACAATACTGGTCCTCCCGGTACGAGAGTACTCAGTTAGTCCGGATAGCTGTCCATCCTCTGGTTGGTCTTGTTGTGATCTCCGACATTCTGGCGGTGGTAGCGGTTCCCGAATGCTTTGCGGAGGCCGGAGTCGCTGGCGTCATTGGTGCCGTGGAAGTAGACCACCGATCGGGCCGCCTGGCCATTGTCGGTCTTGGCCCAGTTGGCCACAGGACCTTGCGATCCGTAGAGGCAGTCCTGCAGCTCCAGGCGATCGGCCTGCAGACCGGCGCCGGTTTTGTCGCGGTTGATGGCATAGGTCAGGGCGTCTCCGCCTCCCGAATGGGCCGAAACCACGCGGTAGGTGGGGTTAGACACCCCGGCCGCCTGCAGGGCCTGGTCGGTGGTGTCCTTCTGACTCTTGACGTTGCTCCAGTCGGTAGCGTATTTCCCCTCCTTGGCGTTAGAGCATTCGGGCAGCACGATGACGGTCTGGGGACCTGCCTTCTTCTGAATTTCCTCGATGCGGTTGGTCAGGCCGGCTCCGTGGCTCTTGCTATCGGCTACGGTGGCGTTGTAGCCGTGGTAATGGGTGTGCACGCGAGTGTCTTTGCTCGCGTCAAAGCCTGGGGGCAAAATCGTGAGCACGGGTTGGCCGCCGTTGCCCTCACTGCGATTGGCCACGATCTGACTGCCGTTTTTGATCAAGTCGGCGTAGGCGGTGCGACTCCGCTGAATGGTGGCGGCCAGGGCCTGGTCCTTCGGGTTCTTGGATCGCTTGAGCCCGTCGAGCTGCTCTGGAGTGATGTTGGCCACATCATAGCTACCGGCGGGCAGTTCATGTTTGAGGGGAGCGGCTGCAGCCGGGGTGTGCGGCGGGGTGGGCGCTTGCAGCTGGACCGGCGCAGCAGCCTGTTTTTGAGGACCGAGCGCGCCGAGAGCCTTTTCGGCGACGAACTGGCCGAGCTTCACCTGGGGCAGAATCGCCCACTGCACGCCTTCCGAAACGACAGGGGCGAGCGAACGTAGCGTATCCATACGCTTAAGCTAGGGGAGAGAGCTTAATGCGGCCTTAGCGCAGCCCGGGTTTTGTTTCCTGAATGTGAACTGCTGGTGAGATTCTTGTAACGAATGGTCAGAATTTGTAACACCGAAGGGGCTGTCAGGCACCCTGGGAGCTGGCTCAATAGGGTTATGAACGCCATCGCCCACAACCCCACCCACACTCCGGTCCGCCGCACGGGCCGCACCCAAAGACGTCGGCGACAGGGCCAGGTCGGCGGGCGGCGCCTGCAGGACGGCGTCCGCCTCTCGCGCAACGCCCGCGGTCAGCGCACGCAGCGGGCCCGGCGCAGCGCCGGGGTGGCGAGGGCGGCTCACAGCGGCCCGGTATCGGGAACGCAGCTGGCCCGCGACGCTCAGCGCATTGCCAGCAGCGGCATTGCCGGTCGGGGACGCAACTGTTTTCGCGGCGTCAAATACGCCATGGCTCGCCAGGGCGTGAATCTGACCGGAGTGCCCGCTTACACGGCCGCCGGTCAGCTGGCCCGCAACGGCAACTTCCGCGAGACGCGCGTGTCGCGAGACCAGCTCGGGAACTTGCCCGCGGGGGCCACGGTGGTCTGGGCGCCGCACGGCAAGCACAAGTATGGTCACGTTTCCATCGCTCTGGGCAACGGCCGCGAGGCCAGCGATGTGTTGCGCAACCAGATCACCAACTACGGCAGTTCCTTTCGGGTCTTTCTCCCCAACCGCGCGTGACTTTCGAAGAAGAAGCCCACGAATGGCCGGCCTATGACGGCCTGGGCGACGAGGATCAAGACGAGCTTCCGGTCCAGGAAGGCGATATTCCAGGGCCAGAGGACCTCGAGGTTCTCGAGGGGTGGCTGAGAGAACACCCTAGCGGGCTCGACTATTTTGACCAATTTGTGCAACAGGCCCTGTTTTGGGTCAGTGAGGAGCTGGAGACCGAGGCTCTGCTGGTGGAAATGAGTAACGTGCGCGCCACCGTCAAGCAGAACTACGGTCCCAAACTGAAGCCCTTTCTGGCCCGCCCTTTGAAGCGACTGCGCGAGGCCGTCGAGTGTGAGGAGGAGGAGATGACGCTGCATCTTTTGATCAAGTTGAGCGACATTTTTCGTGCGCGCCCGGCACCGGTCGAGAAACCTTACTGGGCGCCTAAGATTTAAGGAAGTCCAGGGCTTGCTGGAGTGCGGACGGCTTGCAGTCCTCGTGGCCCATCCCCGGCACGTCGATCAGTTTGCAGGTGAAGCCGTCGGCTTTGTAGCCGCCTTCGTAGATATCCGAGATGTTGCCGTAGCGGAAGTCCCCTGGACCGGTCAGGAAGACGAACTTCTGGTTGCGCCGGGCGGTGTCGATGTCGCGCGCGCTGGCTTTGAAAACACCATAGTTGGGGTTGCCGTTGCTGTCCGTAAAATTGGTCGCTTTGACCACCGGCACGGGTTTGTAGAAGTCGGCGCCGCAGTCCTGGATGGTGCCGCGAAAGAGGTCGCTCTGCAGGAAACCCAGCTGCCCGGCGGTGCGGGCGCCCCCGGATAAGCCGGCGGCGTAGATGCGATTGGGATCGATCTTGTGAGTCTGGGTCATCTCCAGAGCTGCCATGACGCCGAGACCCAGGCGGCGGCGCATGTCACAGCCGTTGCCGGCCCCCTGAGGAGCGATGAAGAGCAGCTTGTTGCCTTTCAGCACCCCGTCCCAGCCGTTGGGGATGGACTGGCAACTATCCATCGGGCTAATGTAGACGATCAGGCCCCAGCTCTCGCTGTTGTTGTATGTGCTGGGGCGGTAGACGAAGAACTTCTCATTCTCAGGCTTGAGGCGATAATCGATGCTGCCGTTGATGCTGGGCGGGCGGCCCGGGCCGACGGGAAAGGTCAGCAGCTGTCCCGGCTCCGCCTGGAGGCTGGTGAGCAGGGCAAGGGAGAGAAGGAGGGTTGGCAGTTTCCGCATGGCCTGGGGTTGGCGCTGGCGGAGGGAGTTCCTGGGTGCGGGGAGGGTCCCGAGGGGTGGCGTGTTTTCCGGGTGGCGGGAACGGGGGTGGATTTCTGGGGGTGTTTCCGTTTCGTGGAAAATGGGTGCGCAGGTCCCCCTGCGCACCCGACCTGGGTCAGGATGCTTTGCGGCAGCGAGCGGGACCCAACCTCTTGCGGATGATGTCGACGATGTGGCCGCTGAGAATTTC